>CABRXX010000001.1:0-120240 GCA_902475025.1 uncultured Lachnospiraceae bacterium
TCTGAAGGCAAAGAGCGGGGAATTTATGGAGCGAGCAGAAGGCCTGAGAGCAAAGACAGGAGATTTAAGAGACCGGGCCGACAAACTGCGGGAGAGATATGCACAGTTATTGGAAAATGTATCAGGAACCGACAAGCGGATTATGAAAGCTTTCCCCCAAATGCAGTCCAGGCGTCACAAAGAGCGGTTCATCGAGCTGCGGGAACGGTATCTGGATAAGAAAAAAGGCAGGAAGGACGGGAGGGATTAAATATATGCAGCCGGATCAAGGCGGTCTTTCCAGTGCCGCTTTTTCGAAGATTGCTGATATGCATTTTTAAAGAGCTTTCCGTACAGTCCGGGGTATCCGGACGAATCAGATCCGGTTTGATTTTAGAAAGCAGAAGAAGGTTTCCCCTTTCGTTCGCTTTTAAAAATGGTTCTCATTTCGGAATCAGGGTGTATAGTTCTTACGGTTTCAGGGGATACTCCCTGTATGATAAGCAGGAGAGCATAAATCCTTTCAAAAGGGAACGATGAAATACCGTTGAGGTATGGCCTGCCATCCTAGTATATTCATCGCGTTTCAGAATGGAGCTTCCGGAGACAGAGGAGATAAAACATTGGATAGCTTCAGAAGCCGGGGAAGGACTGTGACAGGGAGGAAAGCGTATGGGAGAAAAGAATGGAAATTTTTGGAGCAGACATATCAAGCTGTGGGTGTTTTTAATCTTGCTGGCAGCAGCCTGGGTGGTGAGCAGCGGAGTGCGGCAGGCAAGAGCCGACGCGCTGCAGAGAGGAATCGGCAGTCAGGTGCTGCGGTTTCATGTGTTAGCCAACAGCGACAGCCATGAGGATCAACAGACGAAGCTGATGGTTCGGGATGGGATCCTTGCATGGCTGGAGACTGCGCTTTCCAAGGAGGAGCAAAATGATCTGGCTTTGATGGAAGGGCGGGTAGAGACCCTTTTGCCCAAGATCCAGGAGCAGGCGAATCAGATCTTAAGAGAAAGAGGCTGCGATTATACAGCCCGGGCCGTGTTGGGGGAGAGTTATTTCCCCAGAAAAACCTATGGAGACTGTACCTTCCCAGCAGGAAATTATCAGGCTCTCCGTATCCTTTTAGGTGAGGCAAAAGGACAGAACTGGTGGTGCGTGCTGTTTCCAAGACTTTGTTTTTTAGACTGCGTCCATGCAGTTCTGCCCCAACAGAGCCAGAGCCAGCTAAAGCAGGTGCTGACAGAGGAGGAGTATGAGAGTCTGTTTGATCCGGGAGAGGATGAATATCGGATCACGTTTCGGTATTTTTAGTTTTTATTTTTAAATCCGGCCCGCTTGCGCAGCGTGGGATCCAGGATCTTTTTCCGGATTCGCAGGCTCTTGGGAGTTACCTCCAGAAGCTCATCCGTATCAATAAACTCCAGGGCCTGCTCCAGGCTGAGGATTCTGGGCGGCGTCAGCTTCAGGGCTTCGTCAGAGCCAGAGGCACGGGTGTTGGTCAGATGCTTGGTCTTGCACACATTCAGCTCAATATCCTCAGGTTTTGCGCTCTGGCCGATGACCATGCCGGAGTATACTTTCTCACCGGGGCCGATAAAGAGCGTTCCTCGGTCCTGAGCATTAAACAGACCGTAGGCCACAGACTCACCGTCCTCAAAGGCAATGAGGGAACCCTGGCTGCGGTACTGGAGATCTCCCTTGTAAGGGCCGTATCCGTCAAAAATAGTATTGATAATTCCATTGCCCTTAGTGTCGGTCATAAAATCGTTGCGGAAGCCGATCAGGCCTCTGGAGGGAATGGAAAACTCCAGACGGGTGTAGCCGCCGTTGGTGGGGCTCATTCCCTGAAGCTCTCCTTTGCGCAGACTCAGCTTCTGGATCACCGTTCCGGCAAATTCATCCGGAACATCAATGACAGCCAGCTCCATGGGCTCTAATTTTTTATTTCGTTCATCATATTTGTAGATCACCTCTGCCTTGCTGACTGCGAACTCATAGCCTTCCCGGCGCATGGTTTCGATCAGGATGGACAGATGCAGTTCTCCCCGACCGGAGACCTTGAAGGTATCCGTATCCTCTGTGTCCTCCACTCGAAGGCTCACATCTGTGTTCAGCTCCCGGAACAGGCGGTCTCTTAAGTGACGGGAGGTAACGAATTTTCCCTCTTTTCCAGCCAGAGGACTGTTGTTTACGATAAAATTCATAGAAATGGTGGGCTCTGAAATCTTCTGGAAAGGGATGGCTTCCGGACAGTCGGGCGCACAGATGGTATCGCCGATATGCAGGTCTGCAATACCGGAGATAGCCACGATGGAACCGATGGTGGCGGAAGGCACATCTGCTTTATTCAGTCCGTCAAACTCATAAAGTTTGCTGATCTTAACCCGCTGTTTTTTGTCCGGATCATGATGGTTTACCAGAACCGCCTCCTGATTAACCTTGATGGTTCCGCGGTCTACCTTGCCCACACCGATACGGCCCACATATTCATTGTAGTCAATGGTGCTGATCAGTACCTGAACCGGGCCCTCCGCATCTCCCTGGGGAGCAGGAATATAGTCTACAATAGTCTCAAACAGAGGACTCATATCTTTTGGCTCATCCTTCAGATCCCGCAGAGCATAGCCTGCCTTGGCAGAGGCAAAGAGGAAAGGACAGTCCAGCTGTTCGTCATTGGCCTCCAGATCAATGAACAGCTCCAGGATTTCATCAATGACTTCCTCCGGACGGGCCTCCGGGCGGTCGATCTTATTGATACACACAATGACCGGAAGCTCCATTTCCAGAGCCTTTTTCAGAACAAATTTTGTCTGGGGCATTGCACCCTCAAAAGCGTCCACTACCAGGATAACGCCATTTACCATTTTCAGCACACGCTCTACTTCTCCGCCGAAGTCTGCGTGCCCCGGGGTATCGATGATGTTGATCTTTGTATTTTTATAATAAACGGCAGTATTTTTGGACAGGATGGTGATACCACGCTCCCGTTCCAGATCATTGGAGTCCATGACACGCTCTGCCACAGCCTGGTTTTCACGAAAAACGCCGCTTTGCTTTAGCAGTTCGTCTACAAGGGTGGTTTTGCCGTGATCTACATGGGCGATGATCGCAATATTTCTGATGTCTTCTCTGATCATATTGGTTTCCTTTCTGACACAAGATAAATGATGCCGGGATTGTGAGAACACAGAATGCGAAGCAGTCCGCCAGGAATCTTTTGTCTCCGGCATCATATACAAATATGGTTGCACGTTATAAGAGGGAAAAATCCCGTCTTACCGAAAATATATTTTTCAGAATGCAGCATCAGCGTACAAAAGGCAGCACGTCTCAAACCATGAGTTTGCTGGATGTTCTAACCGTATTGTCTCTTGTATACGGATGCTGTCCCCAGGGAAGAAATATCGTAAGATAAAACCTGTTCGCTGGGGTACCGTGGACAATTTTATCACAATTTTCCCAGAAAACAAGGGATTTAGCTATTTTTTTCCTTTAGAACCGGTGTTTTTTTCTTTCAGGCAGAGAAAATGAAAATTTTCGTTCTAATCCCGCCCGGCTTTGCATAAGAATTATATGTATTGATGAAGTACAAAAAGAGATGCTTCGCCAGAAGAAGGGAGAACAGATAAGTATGGATAAGATTATCGAAAATAATCAGGTGCAGATTGTTGGGGAGATTGTATCGGGGTTTGCTTTTAGCCATGAGGTTTACGGAGAGGGTTTTTATGTGATGGATATTTCCGTAAAGCGCTTGAGCGATTCCTATGATATCATACCAGCTATGGTTTCTGAGCGTCTGATTGATGTGACTCAGGATTATCGGGGGGAGATGATCCAGATTTTCGGGCAGTTTCGTTCTTACAACCGACATGAGGAAAAGAAAAACCGTTTGGTACTGTCCGTTTTTGCAAGGGAAATCAGTTTTGTGGAAGAAGAAAATGATAAGGTGAAGAGCAATCAGATCTTTCTGGACGGCTATATTTGCAAAAATCCGGTATACCGGAGAACTCCTCTGGGGCGGGAGATCGCAGATATGCTGCTGGCTGTGAACCGGCCTTACGGAAAATCTGACTATATCCCCTGCATTTGCTGGGGGAGGAACGCCAGATTTGCTTCCGGGTTTGAAGTGGGGGGCCATGTGCAGATCTGGGGACGAATTCAGAGCAGGGAATATGTGAAAAAACTGGAGGATGACACTGCCGAGAAGCGGGTGGCCTATGAGGTTTCCGTAAGCAAGCTGGAATATTTGGACGCTTAACTTGCAATTACTGCCAGTATGTAGTAGTATAAGGTAAATCCGGCAAGGCACGGGAAGGCTGTGGCACAAATGGGGATGTGGCAGCAGAGATTGCCGGGAAAGCGGGGGTGCTGAATGGATAAAAAATATATACATATATATTGCGGTACAGGCGGAGGAAAATCATCTGCTGCCATTGGTCAGGGCATCAAATCTGCCTGTGCGGGGAAGAACGTGTTTGTGGTTCAGTTCCTGAAGGGAAAAGCAGGTTCGGAGCTGGACTTTCTGAAACGTCTGGAGCCGGAGATCAAGCTGTTTTGTTTCGATAAATTTGAGGAGCAGTTTTCAGAGCTTACCTCAGAGGAGAAGCAGGAGGAGATCATTAATATCCGTAATGGCCTGAATTTTGCAAAGAAGGTGCTGGTGACCTCGGAGTGTGATGTGCTGATCCTGGACGAGATTCTGGGGCTGCCCCAGAAGGGCATCATCTCTGTGGAGGAGATTCTGCCGCTGATCCAGGCGGTGGGGGACGGTGTGGAGCTGATCATGACTGGAACCCAGCGGTGCAGGGAACTTTGGCCCTATGTGGATGAAGTGACAGAGATGCAGACGGTTCACCAGTCCCTGGAGAATCTGGAGGGAATTTGACAGGAAATTCATTGACAACTGAATTATGGGATGCTATAGTAAATGTGCTTAATGATAGAGGTTGCGTGTTTCATGAGTAATTGGCCAGATGTGTTCAGGCACGGCAGAAGGTCAGGGAAAGGGGAAGACGCCGAAAGGATGCAGAGCCTGAAAACTGTATGCTTGGGCGCAGGGTGAAGAACTCTGTGACTGTCATCGTTTAGATGGGGCGCTATCGGAAGAAGATTACTCTAGGATTCTTTTAGGTGGATGCGCAGGTATCCACCTTTTTTTGTAAGGAGGTTTGTATTATGGCAGTATTTCAAGGGGCTGGTGTGGCCATTGTTACACCGATGTATGAAGACGGAGCGGTAAATTTTGATAAGCTGGGGGAGCTTTTGGAGGAGCAGATCGCTGGAGGAACGGATGCCATCATCATCTGTGGAACTACCGGGGAATCTTCTACCCTGACCCATGAGGAGCATCTGGAGGTGATCCGGTACGCCATTGACAAAGTGGCAAAACGGATTCCGGTGGTGGCAGGTACTGGTTCTAATTGTACGGAGACAGCAGTTTATCTGTCCCAGGAAGCAGAGAAATATGGCGCAGACGGACTGCTTTTGGTGACTCCTTATTATAATAAGGCCACTCAGAAGGGACTGAAGCTGCATTTTAGCAAGATTGCCAATTCTGTAAAGATTCCGGTGATTCTTTATAATGTGCCCAGCAGAACCGGCACCAATATTCTTCCGGAGACTGCAGTATGGCTGGCAGAGCATGTGGAGAATATTGTGGGCATCAAAGAAGCCAGCGGGAATATTTCCCAGGTGGCAAAACTGATGAGCCTGGCAAAGGGAAAGATTGATCTGTATTCTGGAAATGATGATCAGATCGTTCCCATCCTGTCTCTTGGGGGCAAGGGCGTGATTTCTGTTCTGTCCAATGTGGCGCCCAGACAGACCCATGAGATCGTGGCTTCCTATCTGGCCGGAGATGTGGAGCGAAGCTGTCAGCTGCAGCTGGAGGCAGTGGAGCTGATCGACGCCCTGTTCTGCGAGGTGAACCCCATTCCCGTGAAGACCGCTTTGAATCTTATGGGGAAAAATGCAGGGCCCATGCGCGGACCGCTTTGTGAGATGGAAGAAAAGAATGTGGAGCGCCTGAAAGCGGCCATGGAGCGCTACGGTCTCCTTTAAGTTCGGCATATCAGGAAGAAGGATAGCATCAGTGTACATGGGACAATCCGTTCATTATGGCTGCGGCATGCTGCCCTGTGTACGGGGATGCGAACGGTAGAGGAAGGAGCAGAGAAGATGGTAAAGGTGATTTTAAGCGGCTGCAACGGTCATATGGGACAGGTGATTTCGGATATTGTGTCAAAGGATCCGGAGCTGACGGTGGCAGCAGGCATTGATGTTTATGATGAAGGAAAAAATTCTTATCCGGTGTTCAAGACCTTTCAGGAGTGTACAGAGGAAGGGGATGTGATCATTGATTTTTCTTCCCCCAAGGCGTTTGAAGGAATGATGGATTACAGTGTGGCCAATCAGGTTCCGGTGATTGTGTGTACCACAGGGTTGAGTGAGGCGCAGATTAGCAGATTGGAACAGGACAGCAAGAAGGTAGCAGTACTTCGATCCGCCAATATGTCTTTGGGCATTAATCTTTTGCTGAAGCTTTTGCAGGATGCAGCCAGGACGCTGGCTCCCGCAGGATTTGATATTGAGATTGTAGAGAAGCATCACAACTTGAAAAAGGATGCTCCCAGCGGCACAGCGTTGGCCCTGGCAGACAGCATCAATGAGGCTATGGACGGTCAGTATACCTATAAGTATGACAGAAGCCAGGATTATCAGCCGAGAGAGAAGAAGGAGCTTGGAATCAGTTCCGTTCGCGGCGGCAATATTGTAGGGGTTCATGAGGTACTCTTTGCAGGTACGGATGAGGTGATTGAATTTACGCACACCGCCTACTCCAAGGCTGTTTTTGCAAAAGGTGCAGTTTGTGCTGCAAAATATCTTGCAGGAAAGCCGGCAGGCTATTATAATATGAGCGATGTGATCAATGGCTAAGAGCAGGGCCAAGGCTGCTTTGCATCTTGCCGGAAGAGAAATTAGCGGGATCGGACAGGAAGAAAGAGAAGAAGGTTTTCCCATCTTTCAGGTGGGCTGACTGAAAAATCAGTGAGCCAAGGAGGTGGGAAAGCTGTTTCTTGTTCCCTTAGATCGGTCTTAGACTACAGGAAAAATGGGGAATCCCCCCTGAGGAGTCAGAAGATGAAAAAAGTTGTGAAATTTGGCGGCAGTTCTCTGGCCAGTGCAGAGCAGATGAAGAAAGTCGCAGAGATTATTCATGCAGATGAAAACAGAAGATTTGTGATTCCTTCTGCGCCCGGAAAGCGGTATTCCGATGATACAAAGGTGACAGACCTTTTGTACCGCTGCTATGACGCGGCGGCAGCTGGAGAAGATATTACGGAAAAGATGGAGGTCATTGAGGCCAGATATCAGGAGATTATTGACGGTTTGGGACTGGATCTGAGTCTGAAGGACGAATTTACAGTGATCAAAGATTATTTTCTGCGCCAGGCAGGCCGGGACTATGCAGCCTCCAGGGGGGAATATCTGAACGGGATTGTGCTGGCTCAGTATCTGGGCTATAAATTTATGGATGCCGCTGAGGTGGTGCTCTTTGATGATAAGGGGAATTTTGACAGTGAGGCCACTAACACGGTGATGAAGCAGCGGCTGAAGAATGTAGACAATGTGGTGATACCGGGTTTTTACGGCGCTATGCCCGACGGCAGCATCAAGACCTTCTCAAGAGGAGGTTCCGATATCACCGGTTCCATTGTGGCAAGGGCAGTCCGGGCGGATGTGTATGAGAACTGGACAGATGTGTCCGGCGTGTTGGTGACAGATCCGCGCATTGTGGATAATCCGGAGCCTATCGAGACCATTACCTACAAAGAGCTTCGGGAGCTGGCGTACATGGGAGCTACTGTGCTTCATGAGGATGCTATTTTTCCGGTCCGCCAGGAGGGCATTCCCATCAATATCCGCAATACCAACCGCCCGGAGGATCCGGGTACGATGATTGTGGAGAGCACCTGCCGCCAGCCCAAGTACATCATTACAGGCATTGCAGGAAAAAAGGGCTTCTGTGCCATTAACATTGAAAAAGAGATGATGAACAGCGAGGTGGGATTTGGCCGCAAGGTTCTGCAAGTCTTTGAGGAGAACGGCATCTCCTTTGAGCATACTCCTTCTGGCATTGATACCTTCACGGTGCTGGTACATCAGTCAGAATTTGTGGAGACGGAGCAGAAGGTGATCGCAGGACTGCATCGGGCAGTGCATCCGGATTCCATTGATCTGGAGTCCAATCTGGCTCTGATCGCTATTGTGGGCCGGGGGATGAAGGCTACCAAGGGAACTGCGGGCCGGATATTTTCCGCGCTGGCACATGCCAATGTGAACATTAAGATGATTGATCAGGGATCCAGTGAGTTAAATATTATTATCGGCGTTCGGAATGAGGATTTTGAGGCGGCGATACGGGCGATCTATGATATCTTTGTGACGGTTCAGTTATAGAATACTCAGTTATAGAATACAAAAGGGCAGAGAATTGCCTGATTTTGTAAAAAGGCTGCTGCAAATACGATCCAGACAGGTTTCCACTGGGGATGTTGGAAGTATTTTGCAGCAGCCTTTTAAATTTTTTCATAGGAAATTCCTTCCTATGAAAAATGCTCCGCAGGATTGCACTGCGGCGGGCAGAGAAGATGTCGCTGAAGCAACCCACCGCAGGCGAAGGAGATGTTGCAAAACATCTCTTTTTTTGCTGTTAAAAGCGTTACTGACAGGAAACATAGGCTTTTACTCGATTACCTTGATCCATCCAGCCGGAGCTTCCAGCCGGCCCATCTGAATACCGGTGAGGGTATCATAGAGCTTTTTGGTGACAGGTCCCATCTGGGCCATGCCGCTGGGAAGGCAGATTTCTTTGCCGTGATCTACGATCTTGCCTACTGGAGAGATGACAGCTGCAGTGCCGCAAAGGCCGCACTCAGCAAAGTCTTGTACTTCTTCCATGTAAACCTCCCGTTCTTCCACCTCAAGCCCCAGATACTCTTTTGCCACATATACAAGAGAACGGCGGGTGATGGAGGGGAGGATGCTGTCAGATTTGGGAGTAACTACTTTTCCGTCTTTGGTGACAAAGAGGAAGTTGGCGCCTCCGGTCTCTTCCACCTTGGTTCTGGTGGCTGCGTCCAGATACATATTTTCATCATAGCCCTGTCTGTGGGCATCCATGATAGCATACAGACTCATGGCGTAGTTTAATCCGGCTTTGATGTGGCCTGTGCCATGGGGAGCTGCCCGGTCATAGTCGCAGACCCGGATGGTAATAGGCTTCGCGCCGCCTTTAAAGTAAGGGCCTACCGGGGTAGTGAAGATGCGGAACTGGTACTCGCTGGCAGGCTTCACACCGATGACCGGATTGCTGCCGAACATATAAGGACGAATGTAAAGAGTGGCGCCGGAACCGTAGGGAGGAACGTAAGCTGCGTTGGCTTTCACCACAGATACAACAGCATCTACCCAGCGATCTTCCGGGAACACAGGCATTTCCAGACGCAAACAGGAATCTTTCATCCGGGAGGCATTCAGATCCGGGCGGAAAGTTACAATCTGCCCTTTTTCAGTGGTGTAGGCCTTCAGGCCTTCAAAGCAGGTCTGGGCATACTGCAGCACACCTGCGCATTCATTGATTACTACATTGGCATCCGAGGTGAGCGTTCCCTCATCCCAGGCGCCGTCTTTATAATTCGCTACAAAGCGTTTGTCAGTCTGGACGTAATTGAAGCCAAGGCTTGACCAGTCAATATTTTTTTTCTCCATAGTACAAAGGCTCCTTTTTTATGTGATTTTACACAAGTTTATCACTGTAAATGGATGAAGTCAAGACTGGAAAAAAGGAAGATACAGAGAAGACGCAGAGAAAATGCAGGAAAAATAAAGAGAAAAACAGGAGAGTTGGAAAAGAGACAGGGATTGACGCTGGAAAAGGGGTGCATTATACTGGCTTTAAAGCGGGAAGGATGTTGGGGTAAGGAAAGGAAGAGAAGAGGAAGGATGGAAAAGCGTCTGAGCTATAGGATTTTGCAGTCAGATCTTCCGGCAACGGCAGAACAGATTTTGAAAAAACGCCTGGGACTTTCCAAACAGGAGATACGCAGGGCCAAATTCCGGCAGGATGGGATCTGCCTTGACGGCCGGCGGATACGGGTCACAGCTCCTCTTTTGGCAGGCGAGGTGCTGGAAGTGGTTTTGGAGGCGGAGCGCCGGGAGCAGCGGCTGGCAGAAAAGCTGGAGCCTTTTTCCGGGGAGGAAAGCCATGGCCGGCTGGAAATTCTCTACGAGGACGAGGATCTGCTGCTGATCAATAAGCCTTCCGGTCTGGCTGCCCATCCAGGTCATGGGCATTACCGGGATACCCTGGCAAACCAGCTGGCAGAATACTTTCAGGGAAGAGCAGCAGTGCGCAGCATTGGCCGGCTGGATCTGGAAACTTCAGGCATTATGGTTTTTGGGAAAAGCCAGGCAGCTGCCGCCAGGCTGTGGGAGAAGGGCAGTGTGAAAAAAGAATACTATGCGCTGGCGCGAGGGCGTTTTCGATATCCGGAGGGGAGCATCTATCTTCCGATCCGAAAGCGGCCGGGATCTTTAAATCAAATGGAAATTTCTCTGGAGGGCCAGGAGGCGGTGACTCATTATCGTCTATTGGAAACGTATGGGCATGGTTCTTTGCTGGCATTGCAGCTGGAGACTGGACGCACCCATCAGATTCGGCTGCACATGGCTGCGGTGGGACATCCGCTGTACGGAGACAGGCTGTACGGCGGATGGCAGGAAATTACTGGATGCAGGTCGAAGGATGTGATCCAAAGGAGTGCCCTTCACTGCGGCAGAGTGTGGGTGCGTCAGCCTTTTACCGGTCAGCTTTTGGAGCAGGCTGCACCCCTTCCTGAGGATATGGTTCGTTTGATCAAAGCGCTGTCCGGGACAGGAGAAACCTGAGGAGCGGAAGCAGCAAGATCAAGAGCTGTAAGCTGGTGATAAGCAAATAGCCATAGGATTTAAGACTGTGATAAGTAAATACGAACCGGGCTTTTGACATCCTAAGCCAAATAGACAGGAAATGCAGGATATGGGAAACGAATTTGCAAGGAATAGATAAAAGGAGAGAAGCAGGATGAATAGGAAAAAGCGTTTGAGTACAGCGCTGGCTTTGACCGTGTGGTGCAGCGCCGCCCTGGGAGTACAGGGCGTTTGGGGAGAGGAGACCGGAGAAGATATTTTTATTGAGGAGGGAGAAGAGATCGTGATTCGCCAGGGCGAATCCCTGGAGGAGGTGCAGGCCAGGGAACAGGCAGAAGCAGAGAAGGCCAGGGAGCGGGCAGAGCAGGAGGCGAAGCTTCTGGCAGAACAGAGCCTTCTTTTGGAGCCGGCCAGCCAGGATGAGATTCAGAAGCATCTGGAGTATCTTACTTCCGTGGACAGTCCTACCGGGTCAGACGGAGAATTGATACTGGCGGACTATATTGCCAGTACGATGGAGAGCTACGGCTATACAGTTGCCCAGCAGAATTTTCATGAGGGATTTATTAATGAGAATGGAGTGGATGCCCCTGGAATCAATGTGATTGCAGATCGGGGGGCGGATGCACAGGAACGCACCAATCAGATTTTTGTGATCGCTACCCATTACGATTCTAAGACCAATCCCTCCAAAGAGGATCCTCTTGCCAATGATAAGACAGGTGTTGCCGTTTTGCTGGAAATGGCAAGAGTGCTGTCCTTTGAGGAGACGGACACGGGGATCTGTTTTGCCTTTTTTTCCGGAGAGGAGGACGGGCTGTATGGTTCCGCCAATTTTTCGGAATTTTTGGAGACAGAATTTGCAGAGAGAGTCAGCGGGCTGCTGTATGTGGAACAGGTGGGCTATGAAGCGGAGATGCCTTATGTACTGCTGACTTCCGATGGACAGGAGAATTTTGTGGGCAATCTGGTAAGAGATACTGGGGAGTCTTTGCTTCTGGTGGAGAATCAGACAGTGGAAGAGGGAGAAGAGGCGCAGAGAACAGAAGTAATCGGAGATGTTTGCACGGATCAGGAGAGCAAGACAGAGAGGGGGAAGGCTCTGGAAACAGAAACGGAGGATGCGGCCCAGGGCAGCGTCCAGTGGAGCTATGAGGCAGACCAGGCTCACAGTCATCAGTCCTTCCAGAGGCTTGGAATCCCTGCTGTTACGGTGACGCAGGATATTCGGGAACCGGAGGAAGGACTGACTGTGAATTTGGGAGAGCTTCAGTATCTTACAGAGCTTTTCTCTGAAACAGCGGCGCAGATCATGCGGAGTGAGACAGAGCGCTTTTCAGGATAAAAAGTTTTGCAGCATTCCCATTTGATTTTAAGAGCTTCAGATTATTTTAAGAGTTTCAGATTATATTCTTTTTTTCCATAAGCGCCGCAGGTACGGTTTGTCTGGGCTTTCAGGCGGCTTAAATGCTGCTCCCTCTGGGAGAGGAGCTGTCTGTGTTCCTCCTGGATGGGATAATTTCCAAAGATACCGGAGAGCTTTAATTTTGCTGCGTGAAAGCTGTAGGAAAGACAGATCCCCAGCTTTTGGAAATGATACAAAAGGAGGGCGCCTGCCTTGTGGGTCTGGGCGGTCAGGTAATCCGGATGAATGCTCAGATAAAAAATCAGGCCGACTGTCAGGGCCAGCAGTATTGCAAGGAACAGAGAATAAACGATCGTATTCGTCATAATATTGACCTCCTTTTTTGTATTTTCGTTATTATTATCTGTATATTATAACTTAAAAAAGAAATAGTCAATCTATTTAACAGAAAATTAATAAAATAGAGGAAAATTTTAAGAACGGGGGAAGAACGGCAGGAATGACTGGCGATTTTCACCTGCCTCTTGACATTACCATTTTTTTCTTTATAATCACAACGAAAAAGTGCGGGAAATTTTGGTTTTCCGTACAGATATTTGACCCTTCTCTTTCAGAGAAGTAAGGCCGAACGGACAGCCGGGTCATTAGCCGATGCGGGGTATAAACTCGCACGCAGCTTTCGCTGTATCTCATTGATTGAGTTAAAAGCTCAATTTCCCAAGTGGTTCCGGAATGGAACTGGTGTTAAAAGCACAAACTTGCGAAACGGTCAATAAGAGTAGTAAAAGTATGATTGCTATATAGACTCTCATCCGTTCCCCTGGCAGAAGCCCTGATTTCAGAAGTCCTTTTATGCTTTTGTATCCGGGGTTTGTTTTGGCAGATCATAAACGCAGGTATGTGCATAGCGCATCCTGCGTTTTTTTGCTGGAAATCGGTTTTTTCAGGGCAAAGCAAGCAGCAGGGCGCTATAGTACAGGAGAAGGAGGTTTTTGTGAAAAAGATGAAACTGGATCAAAGCCGCGCCCCGATCTATGAGGCGCTGGAGCGTTTCCGGCAGATGCGGGTCGTACCCTTTGATGTGCCCGGGCATAAGCGAGGCCGGGGAAATCCTGAGCTGACCGCCTTTCTGGGAGAAAAGTGCGTCAATTTAGATGTCAACAGTATGAAACCTTTGGATAATCTGTGTCATCCCGTTTCTGTAATTCGGGAGGCTGAGGAGCTGGCAGCAGATGCCTTTGGGGCAGCCCATGCCTTTTTGATGGTGGGGGGAACCACAAGCTCCGTGCAGAGTATGGTACTGACCGCTTGTAAACGGGGAGATGAAATTATACTTCCCCGCAATGTCCATCGCAGTGTGATCAATGCCCTGGTGCTGTGTGGCGCTGTGCCAGTGTATGTAAATCCGGATGTGGATCAGCAATTGGGTATTTCTCTTGGGATGACCAGGGAGAGCCTGAAAAAAGCGATTGAGGGACATCCCAATGCGGTGGCAGTGCTGGTGAATAATCCCACCTATTATGGCGTTTGTTCCGACCTTCGGGCCATCGTGAGGATGGCTCATGAGGCAGGGATGCTGTGTCTGGCAGACGAGGCCCATGGAACTCATTTTTATTTCGGGACAGCTATGCCGGTGTCTGCCATGGAGGCAGGAGCAGATATGGCTGCTGTCTCCATGCACAAGAGCGGCGGAAGCCTGACTCAGTCCAGTCTGCTGCTGTGCGGGCCGGGAGTTCATGCGGGATATGTGCGTCAGATCATCAATCTGACCCAGACCACCTCCGGCAATTATCTGCTGATGAGCAGCCTGGATATTTCCAGAAGAAATCTGGCTACTCGCGGGCGTCAGGTGTTTCATCAGGTGGAAGATATGGCAGAATACGCCAGGGAAGAAGTGAACGCTATTGGAGGATACTATGCCTTTGGCAAGGAACTTTGCAACGGTAATTCTGTGTTTGACTTTGATCCTACAAAGTTGTCGATCAATACCAGAAATATCGGTCTTGCAGGGATCGAGGTATATGATATCCTTCGGGATGAGTATGACATCCAGATTGAGTTTGGAGATATCGGAAATATTCTGGCATATTTGTCTATGGGAGATCGGATTCAGGAGGTGGAGCGGTTGGTGAGCGCTCTGGCGGAGATTCGCCGCCGGTATCAAAGGGACAGTTCAGATCTTCTGAAGCAGGAGTACATTGACCCGATTGTAGTGACTTCGCCGCAGGAAGCTTTTTATGCCGAAAAGATAAGCCTGCCCCTTGAGGAAACAAAAGGACAGGTGTGCAGTGAATTTGTGATGTGCTATCCGCCGGGGATTCCGATCCTGGCTCCAGGGGAGCGGATCACAGCAGAAATACTGGATTATATCCAGTTCGCCAAGGAAAAAGGCTGCAGTATGACCGGGCCGGAGGATCCGGATATTTTCCGGCTGAATGTTTTAAAGTAAAGAGGGAGGGAAATGGTATGGAAATGTGGTTCAGTGAGTTTCATACAAAGGATGTGAAACATTCGCTGCGCGTCACCAGACATCTCTATGCTCAGAAAAGCGATTATCAACAGATCGATATTTTTGAGACGCCGGAATTTGGCCGGGTGCTGGTTCTGGATGGAAATGTGATGCTGACGGAGCGGGATGAATTTATTTATGATGAGATGATTACCCATGTGCCCATGGCGGTGCATCCCGGGGTTCGGGATATTCTGGTGATCGGAGCCGGAGACGGCGGCGTGGTGCGGGAGCTGACACGGTATGACAGGGTACGCCGCATTGATCTGGTGGAGATGGATCCTCAGGTGGTGGAGGCATGCCGGAAGTTTTTGCCGGGGAATGCCTGCCGGATGGATGATCGGAGGGTGCACATTTATTTTGAAAATGCACTTCGATTTATTCGGAACAGGGAGGCTGCCTACGATCTGATCATTGTGGATTCGACGGATCCGTTCGGCCCTTCCGAGGGATTGTTTACCAGAGAGTTTTATGGAAACTGTTATAATGCCCTGAGGGAGGACGGCATCATGGTGAATCAGCAGGGCAGTCCTTTCTATGCGGAGGATGCTGAGGCTATGAAACGCAGTCACAAACGGATCGTGAACACCTTTCCTATCAGTAAGGTGTATCAGGCCCACATTCCCACTTATGCGGCAGGTTACTGGCTGTTCGGCTTTGCCAGCAAGAAATACCATCCCATTAATGATCTGAATGTGGAGGAATGGGAGAAACAGAATCTGCGGACCCGCTACTACACGACCCGGCTTCATACAGGCGCTTTTGCGCTTCCGGCTTTTCTGGAAGAAATGCTTTTGGAGGTGGAATGATGGCTATGGAACAGAATGTTGAGACGTTTATCGGCTGTGATGCTCCTTATGAGGAGGCTGCCATTGTGCTGTTTGGCGCACCCTTTGATTCTACCACATCCTTCCGGCCCGGAGCACGGTTCGGTTCCGCGGCCATGCGGCATGAAAGTTTTGGCTTAGAAACTTACAGCCCCTATCAGGATGCAGATCTTACGGATTACAGAGTATTTGACAGCGGAGATATAGAACTGTGTTTTGGAAGTACAGAAAGGGCGCTGTGTGCTATTGAGGAGCGGACAGAACGAATTTTGCAGGATGGAAAACTTCCCCTGCTTCTTGGAGGGGAACATCTGGTAACGCTTGGAAGTTTTCGGGCAGTCTTGCGTCATTATCCCCAAGTGCAAATCCTTCACTTTGATGCTCATGCAGATCTTCGGGACGATTATCTTGGAGCGAAGCTCAGCCATGCTTGTGTGCTGCGGCGCTGCCATGAGCTTGTGGGAGATGGACGGATCCATCAGTTTGGTATTCGCAGCGGAGACCGGGAGGAATTTCGGTTTGCTATGGAACATACGGATTTTCATCCGCTGACACTGGAAGGGCTTGAGGAGACTGTACGGAAGCTGAAAGAAAATAATACTCCAGTATACCTTACGATTGATCTGGATTGTCTGGATCCTTCGGTATTTCCTGGAACCGGTACACCGGAAGCGGGCGGTCTTTCCTTTTTACAGCTTGTGGAAGCGGTCTATCAGGTGAGTGAATGCAGGATCGTTGGCGCAGATGTGAATGAACTGGCTCCTATGCTGGATCCGTCCGGGGTATCTACAGCCACAGCCTGCAAAGTACTCAGAGAGCTTTTGCTGGCGATTTTAAGGAGAAGAGGATAGCATCCGTGTAATAGGGCTTTTGATACCCTAATCCCGGATACAAAGGCAGAAGGAACGGAGTAAAAGCTAAAGGAGTCAAAGGATAAGAGACAGAAAAATAAGAAACCCAGAAGCAGGAGACATAAAAAAATAGAAACATAAAAGTAGAAGACACAGAAATCAAGAGATAAGTAGGAGGAATGGATTATGAGTAGAGTATTAGTGATCGGTTGCGGCGGTGTAGCGTCTGTGGCAATCCATAAATGCTGTCAGGTCAGCCAGGTGTTTACGGAGCTGTGCATTGCCAGCAGAACCAAGGAGAAATGCGACCGTCTGGCAGAGGAGCTGGCACCTAAGACCAGCACCAGAATCACCACAGCTCAGGTGGATGCAGATGATGTGGAGCAGGTAGCTGCTCTGATCGAGAGCTATCAGCCGGATCTGGTGATGAATATCGCATTGCCTTATCAGGATCTGACGATTATGGAAGCCTGTCTGCGCTGCCGTGTAAACTATATGGATACCGCGAACTATGAGCCGGAAGATACCAATGATCCCCAGTGGAGGGCGATCTATGAAAAGCGCTGCAAGGAGGCTGGCTTTTCGGCGTATTTCGATTACTCCTGGCAGTGGGCATACCGCAAACGTTTTGAGGAGGCCGGGCTTACGGCTCTTCTGGGCTGTGGTTTTGACCCGGGTGTAACCCAGGCTTACTGCGCTTATGCAAAGAAGCATGAGTTTGATACCATTGACACCATTGACATTCTGGACTGTAACGGAGGCGATCACGGTTATCCTTTTGCAACGAATTTTAATCCTGAGATCAATCTGCGGGAGGTATCTGCACCGGGCAGTTACTGGGAGAACGGCCGTTGGGTAGAGATACCGCCTATGACCATAAAGCGGGAGTATAATTTTGACCAGGTGGGACAGAAAGACATGTATCTGCTCCATCATGAGGAGATTGAGTCCATTGCCCAGAATATTCCGGAAGCAAAGCGTATCCGTTTCTTTATGACATTCGGTCAGAGTTATCTCACCCACATGAAGTGTCTGGAGAATGTGGGCATGCTCTCCACAACGCCAGTGCTTTTTGAAGGAAAAGAGATCGTTCCGATTCAGTTTTTGAAGGCTCTTCTTCCGGATCCGGCCAGCCTTGGGCCAAGAACCCACGGAAAGACCAATATCGGCTGTATCTTCACCGGAAAGAAGGATGGAAAAGAGAAGACTTTCTATATTTATAATGTGTGTGATCATCAGGAATGCTATCGGGAGGTGGGTTCCCAGGCTATCAGCTATACCACCGGTGTACCTGCCATGTGCGGCGCGCTGATGCTGCTTACCGGAAAGTGGGATGCCAAGGGGGTTCATACGGTGGAGGAGTTTGACCCGGATCCCTTCCTGGAGGCGTTGGATCGTTACGGACTGCCAAGAAGCGTGTCTCATCATCCTGCGCTGGTGGACTGATATGATGCAGGATCAACGTCCGCCTTTTGCATTTCTTCGTCATCCAGAGAAATTGTTTGAGAAGCTTCCCACGCCCTGCTATGTTCTGGATGAGGCCAGACTGAGACAGAATGGAGAGATTCTGGGGGCTGTTGCCAGGAATACGGGAGCCAGGCTCTTGCTGGCGCAGAAAGCTTTTTCCAATTATGATCTGTATCCGGCACTGGCTCCATATCTGGCAGGAACGGAAGCCAGCGGCCTTTATGAGGCACGACTGGGAAAAGAAGAAATGCCGTCAGGAGAGATTCATGTATTTTCAGCGGCCTACCGGGAAGCGGACTTTCAGGAGATCTTGCAGTATGCGGATCATATTGTGTTTAATTCACCCAGGCAGTTAGAAAAGTTCGGGCCAAAGGCAAAGGCCGCAGGACGAAGCCTGGGACTTCGGATTAACCCGGAATGTTCCACACAGGAGGATCATGAGATCTACGATCCCTGTGCCCCGGGCAGCCGCCTTGGAACTACCCGGGCTCAGTGGGAGGAAAGGATGACTCCAGAGCTGACAGCACTTTTGGATGGGCTGCATTTTCATACACTGTGTGAGCAGGATTCGGATGCCCTTGAGACCACTCTGGAGGCAGTGGAAGCATCTTTTGGAGAGATTCTCCCAAAGATGAAGTGGCTGAATTTTGGCGGGGGACACCATATTACCCGTGAAGGTTATGATATTTCCCGGCTGGAGAGGTGTATCCACAGAGCGAAGGAGCTTTGGCAAGTGGAGGTCTATCTGGAGCCTGGAGAGGCCTGGGCGCTGAATGCAGGGTATCTCATGACTACTGTGCTGGATCTTCCGCAAAACGGGGAGACACGTTTGGCCATTCTGGATATGAGCGCTGCCTGTCACACTCCAGATGTGATTGAGATGCCCTATCTGCCTCCTCTTTACGGAGCAGGAGAAAGAGGAGAGAAGCCTTTTACCTATCGCCTTGGAGGCCCTACCTGTCTCTCTGGAGACGTGGTGGGGGATTACAGCTTTGATCATCCCCTTGAGGAGGGAGAACGGCTGATCTTCGGAGATATGGCAATTTATACAACCTGCAAAAACAATACGTTTAATGGAATGCCTCTGCCTGGGATCTGGGTGCTGCGATCGGATGAAACGCTGGAAAATATCTGCAGCTTCGGATATGAGGATTTTAAGATGCGCCTTGGAAGCTAGACCGTTTTTTCGTGGAGAACAGGAAGGCCGGGCAGGAACAGTGCAATGTACAGAAGGAGTGTTTTACCATGCCAGTATTTGATTTTTCCAATACCCCGGACACAAAAACAAAAGGGGAATGTACCTATACAATTTTTTATTCTAACGAGACAGAAGCCACAGCACAGAAGCCGATTTTGGTTCTGGATAATAAAGACCGCCAGTGGAGTCATCATTCCTGGGGGATTTTTACCAATCCCATTAAGGGAACCTCTTTCGAATTTAAGGAGGAGGAGGGAAAAATCCTGGCAGATATTCTTCAGGTGGATGCCCGCTTTGTCAGCCTCTTAAAATGGCTGGGAGAGAATCACATTCAGGTGCGTCTGTCTGGGGAAAACAGGAAAGAAGGATATGCGGTTTACCGGATACGGGAGATGGCTTTTGGAGGGGGAACCAAACTGTCTGCGGAGGATGGATTTCTGCAATATATGATCGGGCGGCTGCTGGCCAGCAGCGCCCCTCAGATGGAGGAAGAGGATGAGGAAGGTGCGGAGCAGGGAGATGAGATGAAGCTTACCAGCCTTCAGAGCATTACAGACTTTATGACCTGCGCCGGCCGTACCCTGCCGGACAATATCCGCCTGTGGGCCAGAAGGAATCTGGCAGTGGCCCGTTCCAATGAGGTATCTTTGGAGGAGCGGCGTCACGCCCAGAGAGCGCTGTCCATTATGATGAATATTCAGTGGAAAAGCAACTATTTTGAGTCGATTGATCCGAAGGAGGCCAGAAGGATTCTGGATGAGGAGCTTTACGGTATGGAGCGGGTGAAGCAGCGAATCATGGAGACTATTATTCAGATCAACCGGACGCATACGCTTCCTGCATACGGCCTTTTGTTGGTAGGGCCTGCAGGTACGGGAAAATCTCAGATCGCCTATGCGGTGGCCAGGATTTTGAAGCTGCCCTGGACTACCCTGGATATGAGTTCTATCAATGACCCGGAGCAGCTGACCGGCAGTTCCAGAGTCTATGCCAACGCAAAGCCGGGGATTATTATGGAGGCTTTTTCCATGGCAGGAGAGTCCAACCTGGTGTTTATCATCAATGAACTGGATAAGGCCGCAGCAGGAAAGGGCAGCGGCAATCCGGCTGATGTGCTGCTGACCCTGTTGGACAACCTGGGTTTTACGGATAACTATATGGAGTGTATGGTGCCTACGGTGGGCGTGTACCCCATTGCCACGGCCAATGACAAGAGCCGGATCAGCGCTCCTTTGATGTCCCGTTTTGCGGTGATCGAGATTCCGGATTATACCAGGGAGGAAAAGGAGATCATCTTTTCGCGGTTTGCCCTGCCCAAGGTATTAAAACGCATGGGGCTGCGGGAGCAGGAATGTATTGTGACAGAAGAAGGCCTGGAGGCAGTGGTGGAGATCCATGCAAATACTTCCGGTATCCGGGATCTGGAGCAGGCTGCAGAGCACATGGCTGCCAATGCACTGTATCAGATCGAGGTGGAGGAAAAGAAGCAGGTAATATTTGACAAGGAAGCAGTGAGATCTCTGCTGCTGTAAAGGGATATCAGAACGGGCAGATGCTTCCCGGTGTTTCCAGAAAGCGGAAAAGCGTAGTTTGCAGCAGTTTTGTTCGGATGCTGAAAATAGAAAAGAAAAAACTTGACTTCTGCATAAAAAACTTTTATACTTTAACAAAATAAAGTTTAGCAAATAAAAGCATAAAAGTGTTAAAGCGCAGGAGGAGAGAACATGATAATTAAGATTGGGATGCTGACCGTATTTTTTGCTGTGATGGTGGCAATTGGTATTTATTGCCGGAAACAGGCGGCAGATGTGAATGGTTTTGTGCTGGGAGGGCGGTCGGTGGGGCCCTGGCTCACTGCCTTTGCCTATGGAACTTCCTATTTTTCCGCGGTGATCTTTGTGGGCTATGCGGGGCAGTTTGGCTGGCGTTTCGGTATTGCGTCCACCTGGATTGGCCTTGGGAATGCTGTGCTGGGCTCTTTGCTGGCCTGGGTGATTCTGGGACGCCGCACCAGGATCATGAGCCAGTATTTAAACTCAGCTACCATGCCGGAATTTTTCGGGGCCAGATTTGACAGCAAGGCTTTAAAGATAGGCGCTTCTGTGATTGTATTTATTTTCCTGATTCCTTACACAGCGTCTTTGTACAATGGCCTTTCCCGGCTTTTTGGTATGGCTTTTGACATTGATTATACGGTGTGCATCATCCTTATGGCAGTGCTCACCGGAGTGTATGTGGTGGCTGGAGGATACATGGCTACCGCTATCAATGATTTCATCCAGGGCATCATTATGCTGGTGGGTATCGTCCTGGTGATCGCAGCAGTCCTGAACAGCCAGGGAGGCTTTTTGGCAGCCATAGAGGGGCTGGCGCAGGTGAGAGATGAGTCGGTAAGCACAGTTCCCGGGGTCTTTGCTTCCTTTTTCGGACCGGATCCTTTGAATCTTTTGGGAGTAGTGGTACTCACTTCTCTGGGCACCTGGGGACTTCCCCAGATGGTGCAGAAATTCTATGCGATTAAAAATGAGGAAGCGATTAAAAAGGGAACCATGATTTCCACCCTGTTTGCTGTGGTTGTAGCAGGAGGCTGTTATTTTCTGGGCGGTTTTGGGCGGCTTTTTTCAGACAAAATCGATCTGGCAGCAGGGGGCTATGACAGCATTATTCCCACCATGCTTTCCGGCCTGTCGCCCCTGATGATCGCGTTGGTAGTGATTCTGGTATTGTCAGCTTCCATGTCCACCTTGTCTTCCCTGGTGCTGGCATCCAGTTCTACTCTGACCATTGATTTTCTGAAGGATAATTTTATCAAGGAGATGGATGAGAAAAAGCAGGTGGGTCTGATGAGAAGCCTGATCGTGGTGTTTATTGCCATCTCTGTGGTGATTGCCATCATTCAGTACAAAAGCTCTGTCACTTTTATAGCTCAGCTGATGGGCATCTCCTGGGGAGCCCTCTCCGGCGCTTTTCTGGCGCCTTTTCTGTACGGTTTGTACTGGAAAAGGACTACAGGTGCTGCCTGTTGGGTAAGTTTTGTGTTCGGCTCTGGTATTATGATTCTGAATATGACAAATAAAAGCTTATTCCCGGCAATTCTTCAGTCTCCTATCAACTGCGGCGCCTTTGCCATGCTTTCCGGGCTGGTGCTGGTGCCGGTGGTGAGCGCATTTACAGCAAAGCCGGATCAGAAACTGGTGGAGGATGCTTTTGCCTGCTATCATAAAACTGTGAGTGTATACCAGAAAACGACTCTGGGAAATTAAGGCGCAGAAGGCAGCGCTGGAAAAGCTGGGAAACGGTTTTGAGAGAGAATTGTACAGACGGGACTGTGAGGAGCTGCTCTCCTCCGCTTGGCAGCGGGGAGAGCAAGGCTGGAAAGTGAAGCTGCTTATTTCTTTTTTTCAATAAACCCTTCTCCAAATACTTCGCTGGTCTCAGTGATCATAATAAAGGCATCAGGGTCCAGTTCATGAACCGTGTTGGTGATCAGATAGGTCTGAGACTTGGAGCAGGCGCATAAAAGCACATCCCTGTGATCTTTCGTGTAGGTGCCCATAGCCTTGATCAGGGTGGAACCCCGGTCGGTCATTTTTCCGATCTGATCTGCCAGAGCCTGTCCGTGGACGGTGATGATGATCAGCAGCTTGCCAGCGCCCATGCCGTAGAGGATTTTGTCCAGCACCAGGGAGGTGACAAAGGAGGAGGCCAGACCATACAGCACAGCGTCGATATTTTTGAATACCGGCCATCCAAGAAGGATTACCAGAAAATCACTGATCATGGTGACAAGTCCAAAGGAAAAATGGGGATGGCGCACCTTGATGGTCATGATCAAAAAGTCCATTCCTCCTGAGCTGCTGCCCCTCATATAAAAGAAAGCCATTCCGGCGCCGATGCACAGGCCGGAATACAGAGCCGCCATAAAGGGGCTTCCGGTGTAGGGCTGTGTATAGGGAAACAGCACATCCAGGAAAATAGTGGAGATGATCATGGAACGGGCGGTTTTTAGCAGAAAGGTTTTTCCTACTACCTTATAGCTGATCAGCACCAGAGGCACATTCAGCAGCAGGTTCATAAGACCAATAGGAAGTCCCCAGAGATAGTTGCTGATCAGGGCCAGACCGGAGATCCCTCCGGGAGCAAAATCTGCCATGGAGGCAAAGCTGTAGATTCCCATGGCAAATAGGACGCTGCCGATGATATCGCAGAGCAGATCGATCAGAAAGGTTTTGCGTTTTTGTGCAGTGTTTGACAATGAAGCCACCTCCTAAATTTTGAAAGTATCTATCGATTCAGAGACAGACTCTAAAATGCAGTGATAAGCTGAAGTGAAGCGCCGCAGCAGGCCGCAGCAATTTTGGCAGCCTCTGTAAGCTCCTGGGTATCCGCCTGATTCCACACTGGGATTACGGAAGGATATCCATATTTTTTGCCCAGAGGATCCAGATAATTCTGTTTCATAAGAGTTCCCAGAAGTTTAGGCGTGATCTGCCAGGAAGAGAGCGGTTTCTGGCAAGAATCATCAGGACGGGAAGAAAGCATTTGCCGGGAGAGGTCATCAGGATGGGAAGCAGGAAAGGTTTCTCCCAGAAGCGCCCAGCGATGACAGCTTTCTCCCAAAGTTTTTCCCAAAGAGGAAAGACCGTATATGGCAAGAATGAGATCCGTACAGCCCGGGATTACCGGTTCCCAGGATGCCGGTATTTTTACCGGAAACCGTTTGGAACCGTCTGCTTCCACCAAAACCACATCCATATCAGGGTACAGCTTCCAAAACAGCTCAGGGTCAGGCGCGCTGCATTTGACCCAGCCCTCCTGCAAAACCGGAGGGTTGACAGGATTTCCCAGAAATACAGGGTTACTGTCAGAGCAGGAAATGGGGGAAGACTGGCTCCATGATTGAATACCTGTAAAAGCGGCAGATGTCAGATGGGTTTTTGGAAGAAACATGTGGGTGGTAGTGGTAACCATCACCCGAAGCCCAAGCTGGAGGCATTCTTTCATAAGCTGCATCAGGAGGGAGGTTTTTCCGCCTGCGCCCACCGCTGCGATGGTCAGGGGGGCAGCTTCCCTGGGAAAGCGGTTCCGACGGTAGTTGGCAGGGGCGCTGCTGCGGGCATGCTCCGGCGGAGAAATTTTCCCACGCTCCTTTATCAGGAAGGGAAGCAGCCGATGGGGAAATTCTGTCGGTTCCTGCCAGGTTTGGTTAGAAAAAAATAAATAGCGCATAAAGTCCTCTGAAAATAATTTCTAAGATAAAATTCATCCAACAGATGTGGGGAAGCGAAAGCGGCCTGCCCGCAGGCGGATGGGGGTACAAAATACTGGATCCGGTGGATTTTTAGTGTGTTTTTTCCCGAAAACAGGCTATTTTTCGGAGAAAAATCACCGGAAAGGGTACCGCCGGAGGTAGTTTGCAACATCACTTTGTTATTCCTGTATCCGATCTAGGAATAACAGACCCTCCAGTACAGAGCCGGCAATACACCGGGCTTTGTCGGAGATGGTGAAGCAGTTTTCGTACTCAGTCTCTCTTGGATCAATATCAGCAATCTTAAAGCCCTTGTTCACCGGATAACCAGGTCGAATCATGCCGCGAAGAAGGCCGGTGAGGGTGGCGGTGACAGGAATCTTTTTTTCACTGTCTGCTTCAGGAAGGATCCAGGCAATCACCTGTCCCTGATCTACATGATCTCCGATCTGTGCCAAAGGCTGGATCTGTCCGGCACCGGGTGCATGGATCACCCGCTCCTTTCCATAGCCTCCAATGAGGCCGGGGATCCCGGTGTTGGCAGCCGCCTGCCCTTTGGTGATAATCCGTCCAAGATTATGGCCCCGTTTGGTCTCAATTACCAGATCCACGTCTGTACCGGCAGTAAATCCAGGCCCAAGGGCAATGGTTTTATCTGCCATATTCCTGGCAGTGCCCAGATTTCGCTTGGCAAGAATCCCGTCGATCAAAGCCCAGGGGCGTACCTCTTTTAAAATGCTGCAGGTTTCATCAATGAGCAGCGCTGCCTCCCCCCGGGACATGACTTGCTTGGCCTGATGGAAATCTTGCACCAGATGGCAGGTAATGCCTTCAATAGAGGCAGTCTGATCGTATACGGCTTCTGAGAAAGCCACCTGACGCCGGATGGCAGAAGGGTGGGCAGTCTCCAGCACCAGTACCGGAAAACCGCAGCGTACCAGACGGTGAATGGTGCCGCTGGCCAGATCCCCGCCTCCCCTTACGATGATCAATTTATCTTTTGGAAAACACATAAAATCTCCCCCAATAGTTTTACATAATGGTGTTCGAATGCAGGAGCTGACAGCCAGTATCATAGATTCAGGCGTAATGTCCTTTGCACACGGATGCTACTATCATACCGTGAAACAGCTTTTTTTTCAATCCTAGCCACAGAGAAAAAGTTATGTTAGAATAGAAAAAGAAAAGGAAAACAGCGTGGTCAAAAAAACGTAAGAGAGGATCTTTTCATGATTAAAAATATTGTGTTTGATATGGGAAACGTGCTGGTTCGGTACAATGGAAGAAAAGTCTGTGAACACTATCTGAATAATGAGGAGGATTTACAGCAGGTGCTGACCGGAGTGTTCGTTTCCCCGGAATGGGTAATGTTGGATATGGGGCTTTTGACGGATGAGCAGGCATTAAAGCAGATGTGCAGTCGTTTGCCGGAGCGCCTTCATGAGGCGGCGGCTCTTTGCCTGAGGGATTGGGACAAATATAATATGTGGCCCATAGAAGAGATGGAGCCGTTGATCCGGGAGCTGAAGGCAAAAGGCTTCGGATTGTATGTGTGTTCCAATGCAGCCATTCGATTGAAAGATATTTATCGGGAACTATTACCGGCAGTGGAGTGCTTTGACGGAGTATTGTTTTCCGCGGAAGTGAAGTGTATGAAGCCTCAGAAGGAAATGTATGAGCATCTGTTTGAACGCTTTTGTCTGAAACCGGAGGAGTGCTATTTTGTGGATGATCTGCCTTTGAATATCGAGGGCGGCAGAGCCTGCGGCATGGAGGGTTACTGTTTTGCAGATGCAGATGTGACAAGGCTGCGGGAGGCGCTGCTGAAACTGTGACCGGACAGAAGGGAAGGTTATGGGCATGTATGTGGAGAAGGATTACATTATGCGGATCATACATGAAGTGATCCGCACGCTCTTTAAACTGCTGTGCAATGTGGATATCGACAGGCCAGAGATGGAGCAGATTCCGAAAGAGGTGGAGGAGGCCTTCCTTCCCTGGAAAGACAGGATCGATGCGGGGCAGATCAATGAGGCGGAAAATCTGATGGTGGATGGGATGAAAGCAAACAGCCGGAGGGACTTTCTCTGTGCGCTTTTGTTTTATGATTATTTAAACAAAAAGGAGGAAGCGTTTTTAAAGGCTCATCAGTATACCAGACAGGAGATCCGGGAAGGGTTAAGCTATGCCATTGGTTTTTTTGGCTATGAAAGTATGGCTGAGGCCTTTCTGGAGGAGCTGGATGATGGGGAGTAGGAAAGAAACGGCAATGCAATCATGGTACCAGGGAAAGATTGTGGAAGCACGGAACAGGCCGTGTGTATTATAGTTGGGGATGGACTCCAGCATCATGATAGGATCATAAACAGAAAAAGAAAGCGGGGGTTTTTATGAAAAAACTGTTGAAAAATGGATGGGTAGTAAACGGAAATGGAGTGAAAAAGCAGGATATTCTGCTTGACGGGGAACGGATCGCAGCCATGGGAAGCCTGACGGAGGAGGCAGATGAGGTGGTGGATCTGACGGGGAGGTATGTGTTCCCCGGATTTATTGACGGTCATACCCATTTTGATTTGGAGGTATCCGGTACAGTGACAGCGGATGATTTTGCCACCGGAACCAGGGCGGCTCTGGCAGGGGGAACCACGGTGATCATTGATTTTGCCACTCAGAATAAAGGCGAGTCCCTGAAGGAAGCTTATGAAAACTGGGAGAAAAAGGCGGCCAGAGGCTGTTCCTGCGACTATGGCTTTCACATGGCCATTTCAGACTGGAATGATCAGGTAAAAGAAGAGATTCCGGATATGATGAACTTGGGCATCACCAGTTTCAAACTGTACATGACTTACCCGGCCATGCGGCTGGATGACGGACAGCTGTGTGAGGTGATTCGGGAACTGAAGAAATACGGCTGTTTTGCAGGGGTACACTGTGAGAATGCGGATCTTATTGACGCAAATATCCGTCAGGCCAGGGCGGAAGGACGGCTGGGACCGGAGAATCATCCCAAGGTACGTCCGGCAGAGCTGGAGGCGGAGGCGGTTCATCGGCTGATGGTAATCGCCGGACAGGCAAAGGCTCCTGTTATGGTGGTGCATACGACTGGAGAGCTGGCTTTGGAGGAGATCAAGCGGGCCAGAGAGAGAGGACAGACGGTGTATGCGGAGACCTGTCCTCAGTATCTTCTGTTGGATAAGACTGTGTTTGAGAAACCGGATTTTGAGGCTGCAAAATATATCTGCTCTCCGCCCATGAGAGAAAAAGAAAACCAGCAGTACCTGTGGAATGCGATTCAGGAGGGCCAGATCGATACCGTTGCCACGGATCACTGCAGCTTTACCATGGAACAAAAAAGAATGGGAGAAGCAGACTTTTCTAAAATACCCAATGGAATGCCCGGGGTGGAAAACAGAGGAGAGCTGCTGTTTCAATATGGCGTGCTGGAAAAACGCATTACTCCGGAGCGGATGTGCCAGGTGCTTGCGGAGAATCCGGCAAAGCTGTATGGTCTGTACCCGAAAAAGGGAATTCTGGCGCCGGGCAGCGATGGGGATATTGTAGTGTTAAATCCCAAGAAGCCTTCAGTCATCACAGCCAAAGCTCAGCACTACAATATGGACTACTCTCCCTATGAAGGCTTTGCACTGGAGGGGAGCATTGAGCAGGTTTACCTTCGGGGACAGCTGGCAGTGCAGGATGGACAGATCCTTCTGGAAAAGGGAGGAAACTATTTAAAACGAGGTCTGCCGGCATACGAAAGGAAGGAACAGGCCTGAGAGAATGAGCAGAGATGAGGCCGGCAGTATGCGCAGTGCGGCCATAACAGCTGGAAACGGCTATTATGTGAGTACTGCTTTCTGGATACAAATGCCGATTCAGAACAGAAATTTTTGGGAAAAACGAGGAGAAAGTCATGAAAATTGAAAATGAAGAAAAGTATATTGACTACATTTTAGATGTGACATCCCGGCTGCTATCAGTGGACAGTCCCAGTGGCTACACAGAAGATGCTGCGGAATTTGTGAAAAATGAATTTATTTCCCTTGGGTATCAGCCGGAGCTGACAAAAAAAGGAGGCGTGCTGGTAAGCCTGGGAGGCATTGACACAGCCAATGCCATTCTTCTGGAGGCCCATGTGGATACGCTGGGAGCTATGGTTGCGGAGATCAAGTCCAATGGAAATCTGCGGCTCACGAATATCGGGGGCATGAATGCCAATAATGCAGAGGCAGAAAACTGCCGGGTTATGACCCGGTTTGACGGGGTATATGAGGGAACCTTCCAGATGAATAATGCTTCCGTTCATGTGAACGGGGAGTACAGCAAAACAGAGCGAAGCTACGATACCATGGAACTGGTGCTGGATGAGCGGGTAGAATCAAAGGAGGATACAGAGAAGTTAGGCATCTGTCCGGGAGACTTTGTCTGCTTTGATCCGAGAACCAGGATTACGGAGAAAGGATATATTAAGAGCCGTTTTCTGGATGATAAGTTAAGCGTTGGTATTCTCCTTGGCTTTGCAAAATATCTTCAGGAAGAAAATATCTGTCAGGATCGGGCTGTGTACGTACATGTGACGGTGTATGAGGAAGTGGGGCACGGCGGTTCCGCTTCTGTGCCGGATGGCGTGACAGAAGCCATCTCTGTGGATATGGGCTGCGTGGGAGACGGTCTTCAGTGCAGAGAGCATCAGGTGTCCATCTGTGCAAAAGACAGCGGCGGTCCCTACGATTACCAGGTAGTTACCGGACTGATCCAGGCGGCAAAAAATATGGAAGCAGATTATGCGGTGGATGTGTATCCTTACTACGGCTCCGATGTGGAAGCCACACTCCGGGCAGGATATGATATCCGCCACGGTCTGATCGGCGCCGGAGTTTATGCCTCCCATGGTTATGAGAGAAGCCACCGGGACGGAGTGAAAAATACCTGGCGGGTTTTGGTAGGATACTGCGCGGAGTAAAGGAAAATAAAAGAGACATAAAACGTCTGCATTTGTATGCCAAGACCTAACAGGTACTGATCTTATAAAAAGCGCTGCTGTAAAATACAGTCGGTGATATTTTTTCGGCGGTTCTCAATCGGAAAACCTCTTGGTTTTCCGGGGAGGAGTCTCCGAAAATCTACCGGGATTCGTATTTGCAGCAGCGTTCTGTTTTATGTCTCATAATCTTCAATATATTTTTGCAGTTTTGGAAAGGCGCCTTTGTAGATCAGGGAAAGCAGTTTATCCAGATGCCGCAGGGCAGTCTGAAGTTCTTCTGAGCTGATCAGGCGGTCTCTAAGAGCGTCGGCCATCTCATCTAAGTCTACCACCCTTACAAAGCCGTCGGGATAGATGATCACATCTGCCAGAAGATCGGTAAATACATAAGTATTTGTTTCCGCATCATAGGTGTGGGAGATAATGTCGCAGTACCAGCTGATGAGCTGATTATCATGGTCATAAAATTTGCTTACTTTGAAGCCTCTTTCAAGAAAGTAGCAGGAATAGCCATGATGCAGAGTTTTTTTGGGATGGAGGGTGTTCCATTTGGTAATGATCACCTCCGGATCCTGGTGCAGGATGATATCATCTTTCAGAAATACACACTCATTGGGAATAAGACGCTTGCGGTACAGTTTTAAATCCTCCATGGGAAGCCCTCCTTTGTGATGGGGAGAAGCAGCAGCCTGCCTTTCGTAAAGTATTGGTATGATTATAGCAAAGGTTTGGTAAAAAGTCTATGAGAGTATGAGGAGAAAGTGGATAAAAAGACAGTTGAAAGGAAAATAAAAAGCAGCTGAAGAAGAGCGGAAAGAGAACCAAGGAACAGTCCAAAAACAGCTACAGGAAGGCAGTCCCATCAGCGCAGAAGAGTTGGCTCATAGAAAAACCTGTACAGAGGCGGAGTACAGACAGAGAAAATGGAAAAAGAAAAGATGGAAGTTGCTTTTGCGCTTCACAAAAAAGAAAAATAGGGAGCTGTCTTGTGCAGGATGATTATTGGTGATAGAATAGAAAAAACGATATAAAGGAGCAAGGGGATGAAGGTATTAAATTTTGGGTCTTTAAATGTAGACTATGTGTATTCGGTGGAACATATTGTACAGGGAGGGGAGACGATTTCCTCTTCTAAGATGGAGGTATTCAGCGGCGGAAAAGGATTGAATCAGTCCATTGCTCTGGCAAAGGCAGGAGCGCCGGTGTATCATGCAGGACAGATCGGAGAGGATGGAGATATTCTTCTGGATACCTGTAAGGAGAACGGGGTGGATGTTACCTACGTCCGGAAGCTGGATGCCAAGGGAGGCCACACCATTATTCAGGTGGATGCCAATGGACAGAACTGCATCATTCTCTATGGCGGAACCAATCAGATGATCAAAAAAGAATATGTGGATGAGGTGCTGGCGAATTTTGAAAAGGATGATTTTCTGATTTTGCAGAACGAAGTGAATCAGCTGGATTATATCATTGATCAGGCTTATGAGCGGGGAATGAAGATTGTGCTGAATCCCTCACCCTTTGATGATAAGCTGAAAGCCTGCGATCTGAGTAAGATCTACCTTTTTATGCTGAACGAGATTGAAGGAGAGCAGTTTACCGGGTATTCTGATAAGGATGAGATTTTGACCCATCTGGCAGAACAGTTCCCGGCGGCCCGTTTTGTGCTTACACTGGGAAGCGATGGAGCAGTTTACTATGATGGAAAAGAAAAGGTATTTCAGGATATTTTCAAGGTAAAAGCGGTAGATACCACTGCAGCGGGAGATACCTTCACGGGATTTTTTATTGCTTCTGTGATCGAAGGGGCTTCTGTGGCAGAGGCGCTGCGGACTGCAGCCAAAGCCTCTTCCATTGCTGTTTCCCGTCCGGGAGCAGCGCCTTCCATTCCTACTATGGAGGAAGTAAAGCAGGGGCTGGCCAAGAAGTGACTTGGGGGATGAAGTAAGGAGCATTTCAGAAAACAAACCAGAAAACAGTCCAGAAAATGGAGTGGCACAAAAGACGAGCGCAGGGAACGGATGGCAGATCATAGGGAAGCCTTCCGCCCTAAAAAGAAATAGTAAAGGAGATATTATGGTACAGGAAGCGATTGCAAAGCTGGTTCAGTACGGACTGGCAACAGGATTGATTGAGGAGGCAGACAGACTGTATACTGCCAACCGTTTGCTGGAGATGTTGAAAATTGATTCTCTGGAGGAAGAGGCAGAAGCAGCGATCATGAAGTTTGATCCCGCAGATCAGAGCATTGTGGGAGAACTGGAGACGATTTTAGGTCAGCTGTGTGATTACGGCTATGAGGCAGGTTTGCTGGAAGAGAATACTGTGGGATACCGGGATCTGTTTGATACCAAGCTGATGGGAGCGCTGGTGGACCGTCCCTCCAATATGATCCGGAAATTTTATGATCTGTATGCCAAGAGCCCGGAGGAAGCTACTGATTACTATTACAAATTCAGCCAGGATACGGATTATATCCGCCGCTATCGGATCGTGAAAGACCGGAAGTGGATCGCGCCTACCGAGTACGGTGAGCTGGATATTACCATTAATCTGTCCAAGCCGGAGAAGGATCCAAAGGCTATTGCCGCAGCCAAGCTGGCAAAACAGACTTCCTATCCCAAGTGTCTTCTGTGCCCGGAAAATGAAGGGTATGCAGGCCGCTTAAATCATCCGGCCAGAGAAAACCACAGGATCATTCCTGTGACCATCAATAACAGCAACTGGTTTTTCCAGTATTCTCCCTATGTGTACTATAATGAGCACTGCATTGTGTTTAACAGTCAGCATGTGCCTATGAAGATCGAGCGGGCTACCTTTGGTAAGCTTCTTGATTTTGTGCGGCAGTTCCCCCACTATTTTGTGGGATCCAATGCAGACCTGCCTATCGTGGGAGGTTCTATTCTGACCCATGATCATTTTCAGGGAGGCCACTATGAGTTTGCTATGGCCAAGGCGCCGGTGGAGACAGAACTCACCATTCCCGGTTTTGAGGATGTAAAGGCGGGTATTGTAAAATGGCCTATGTCTGTGATCCGCATCAGCAGTCCGGATACAGATCGTCTCATTGATCTGGCAGACAAGATTCTTCTGGCCTGGAGAGGCTATACCGATGAGGCGGCCTTCATTTACGCAGAGACAGAGGGAGAACCCCACAACACCATTACTCCCATTGCCAGAAAACGGGGAGAGAATTTTGAGATGGATCTGGTGCTGCGCAATAACATTACTACGAAGGAGCATCCCTTAGGGGTTTATCATCCGCATGCAGAGCTGCATCACATCAAAAAGGAAAATATTGGCTTGATTGAGGTTATGGGACTGGCAGTTTTGCCTGCCCGGCTGAAGGATGAGGTGGAAGGCCTGAAGGCTGCCATTCTGGAAGGCAGAGACATCCGGAAGGATGAGGTTCTGGAGAAACATGCAGACTGGGTGGATGAGATCAAACAGAAGTATCCTTCCATCACAGAGGAGAATGTAGAAAAGATCCTTCAGGATGAGATCGGCCTGGTATTTGCCAAGGTGCTGGAGCACGCAGGGGTTTATAAGCGGACTCCGGAGGGCAAGGCGGCGTTTTTGCGGTTTGTGGAGAGCTTGTAAGACAGCAATATCCCGATCCTCAACATTCGTGTACAAAGAACGCTACGATTTTGTAAACGGATGCTGGGGTTGGAAATATAGGAGAGAAAATAAAAAATAGATAAAGTAAGAATGCAAAAAGAGCTGAGAATTTGAGAGATTCTTAGCTCTTTTTGTGTGCAGCAATTACGAAACAATGTTTCGTAACAGTAGATCAAAACTGCTTTTAAACATATTTTTAATTAATAAATTTCTAATAGAAGATGATTTTATGATGGAAAAATGTGGAAAATGAAAAACAAAATTATTGAAAATGCACAATTTACGAAACAATGTTACTCATTTAGGATTTGAGATAAGAAACAAAGCGAAACTTCAGATTAAATTTTAAGACAAGAAGGGAAAGGAAGGATGAAATATGAGAGTAGGATATACTGGCTGGACTTGGATTTCAAATGAACGGGACGACTGGAATCCGATTAATGAGCGCCATAAAGAGAATTTTGAGCAGTTTCTCAGAGAAGTGTCAGACCTTGGATATGAAACTGTAGAAAATTTTAATTGGATTGCAGATTATTACGCAGACGATATTGAGGGTTTTAAGGAGGTTGTAAAAAAATATAATCTGAAGTTTGAAAACTTATATTTCTATTTTAGCGATGATCCAGAAAAGGATTATGAAGAGGCTAAGAAATATCTGAAGTTTATGAAAGAAGTAGATGCGCACTACATGAATATGCAGGGAGTGATGTGGAAAGATACGCCCTTTATCCGTCCTTTAAATGGGGAAACTATTTTAAGCTATGCAAAGCTTTCTAATAAGATCGGCAAGTTATGCAAAGAATATGGTGTAAAAGCCTGTATGCATCCGCATGCTAACACAGCAGTATTTAAGAAAGAAGAAATTGATCTTTACATGGCAAATACAGATCCGGAATATGTATTCCTCTGTATGGACACAGCTCATACTACTTTGGCAGGGATTAACGCGCCGGATCTTATTCGGGAATACGGTTCGCGGATTGGCTATATGCATCTGAAGGATATTGATTCTGACAGCAGTTTGAACCCGGAATGGCCCATGAAGCGTTTTCGCCCTCTGGGTTGTGGTTGCATTGATTTCAGGGCAGTTGTGAGAGAATTAAAAAAAGCAGGGTACGATGATATTCTCTGCGTGGAGCTGGACTATCAGCCTGTCTGCAACTATCGGTCTGCACAGATTAGCCGGGACTATCTGCATAATGTATTAGGGTTATAAAATGAAACTTTAAAACGAACAGGAGGATGTGAATGTCCGGAAGAGTCACAATGGAAGAGATAGCAAGACTAGCAGGAGTTTCTAAGGCAACAGTTTCCAGAGTGCTGAACGGTAAAGAGGGAGTAGGGGAACAGACGCGAAGAAGAGTGGAGCAGCTGATACAAGAATTAAACTATGATGCAGATGCAAACCTTCCCGTTATGGCTACCAGAATGAGAACGAAAAATGTAGCGCTGATTATTCCGGACATCACAAATCCTTTTTTCGGTGAAATGGCAAGAGCGATCGCCTTGAAACTAAATGAACAGGGGTATTCGCTTCTGCTAGGAGACAGCATGTTTGATCCTGTTATGGAGGCAAAGTGGATCCGAGATTTTGTTTCTAAAAAGGTGGATGGAATTATTCTGGCACCGGTATGCAATCAAATATCCAATGAACACAGGCTAATGGAAAAATTTCATATTCCCTGTGTATTTTTGGATAATTATTTGGAACAGATACCAAACTGCGGCATTGTAACTACTGATAATGAGCTGGCTGTTTATACTGCGTGTGAGTTTTTGGTAAAAAGAGGGGTAACCAGGATTGCATACATTGGAGGAAATACAAATAAAGGAGTAGCTTTAGATCGGCTGAACGGATACGAAATAGCGATGGAGCAGTTTGGACTTGGATACAATAAAGAACTTGTAAAGGCGGGAAATTATACAGTAGAGAGCGGATACAAAGCCATACTGGAGCTGGAGAGCGCCGGAGTGAATTATTCAGCAGTGATCTGTGCCAATGATCTTATGGCTCTAGGAGCCATGAATGCTCTAAAAGAGTTAGCGTATGAGATTCCGAAAGATGTGCAGGTGATTGGATTTGATAATATGTTCTTTTCGCAGTATCTGACACCCGCTCTTAGCACTGTTCAGCATCCCATCATAGAAATGGGAACAAAGGCAGCAGAGTTTATGGTGCAGGCTATAGAAAAGAGTGATGGATTGGCTAAAAAAGTAAAGTTAAAAACAAGGCTTTTGCTGCGTCAGTCTACTAAATAATGAAAGGAAAAGAAATTTGGCATGAGAAAAAACGGATTATTAAATACAGAACTCATCAAAGTAATTTCTGCAATTGGACATACTCAGTACATTGTAGTGTGTGATGCAGGACTTCCTATTCCCAAGGGCGTGCCGGTCATTGATCTGGCACTGCAGCCAGGCACTCCATCCTTTTTGGAAACGCTGCAGACTATTTTGGGAGAGATGGTGGCAGAGCACTATTTTTTAGCAGATGAAATAAAAGAAAAAAATAGTGGGTTATTTCAGAAACTGGAGGCATTTCTGCCGGAAAAGGAGTGCAGTTTCATCTCTCATGAGAGGCTAAAAGAAATGTCAAAAGATGCCATGGCCATTGTGCGGACAGGAGAAACCTCTCCTTATGCCAACATTGTGATTGTGGCAGGCGTTAATTTTTAACATGAGAGAATAGGAGCGTACATATTATGACAACATTATCACCTACCATGGCAGTATTGATCCTTATATTTGTTACTTTCTTATGGGGATCCTGGTTCCAGGTAGTAAAGCACACAGGCGATTATCCAATCTACGTATTTTTAAACTGGATGTTTTTATTTTCTATTTTCGTAGTATGGATTTCTATCTTCCTATTTGAAAAACAAATGGTTCCGGACGGGGTTTTTCATGAGATCGGTTCCGATCCGGGAAGGGCACTGGCAGTATTTTTCTGCGGATGTATTTATGCAGTGGGAATGCAAATCCAGCTTTCAGCGGTGAGCAGAGTAGGACTGATTTTATCCAGCTCCATTGTTTCTACAGGTTCTATTTTAAGCGGTGTAATTGTATCCGCAGTTTTAGGCGGAGTTCCGAAAGGAGCGTCCATTGCTATGATTCTGTTTTCCGCAGTGCTTTTGGTTGCGGGAACCATTGTCTGTCAGGTGGCAGGAGTTATGCGGGATCAGGATGTGAGAAAGGAGGGAGTAAAGCAGCAGAAAACAGAAACAAAGGCAAGGGATATCTTGCTGCTGATTTTTGTGGCAGTGGTTCTTCAGCCCTTCTTTTCTGTGGCATCTTCCATTGGACTGAAAACAGATCTGCGGCCCAACGGATTTTCTTCCTTCACTTGTATGGGAATTCTTTGCATTGGAGCATTTGTAGGAACTACAATTTTTTCAATGATCACTATCACAAGATCTCATCAGTGGCAGAAGGTTTTAAAACCCACGGTAAAAATGCCTTTAATCATTACTATGGCAATTATCGCAGCACTCTGTCATTTTGGGGGTAATCTTTTAAATGCAGTGGCATCTCCTGTGGTGAGTGTAGTAATTGCAACAGGTATTGGATATTCCTATGGAATTTGGTCTTATTTGTGGGGAATGGTTTATGGAGAATTTGCAGGATCTAAGAAGAAAACACTGTTGACCCTGGGATTAGGAATTTTGCTTTTCATTGTAGGCATCATTATTTTAACACTAAACATTGTATAGCGCTGTTCTGCAAGGAGACAACAGTTCTTTGAATCAGTGTTAAGAATGGCGGAAAATCACCTGGAAAGGAGGGGGAAGCAAGGGGTGACGCTGTAGCAATAGTATTTTTATCAAATTACACGAAAGAAAAAGGAGAAGAAGCATGAAGAAAAAAGTATTTGGGGTATTGGGAATGGCAGCACTTACCATGGCAATGACTGTTGGAAGCGCTTTTGCAGGAGAGACAGAGGGATTGAAGGTGGGATTGAGTTTCGTATCTTTAAATTTCCCTTATTATGTAAGGATGTATGATCAGTTTATGAAAGAAGCGGAGGAGAACGGATGGGAAGTGTCCTTTGTAGACGGCAATCTGGATGCGGCTACTCAGTTAAATGGAATTCAGGATCTGGTCAATGATGATGTGGATGTTATGTGTATCAGCACTTGGTACATTGACGCTATGGAGGATGTACTCCAGCAGTGCGTGGATAAGGATATTCCGGTATTCATTATTGGAAATACGGAAAATCCCAAGAACATTGATGATCTGATTGTATACGCATGCGGCACAGAGCATTATGATGCAGGTCATCTGGGGGGAACTTATTATTCCAAATATCTGAAGGATCAGGGTAAAGATTCTGTAAAAATGGCCATTATGGTGGGATCTACAGAGCAGATGAAGGCCAGAGGCCAAGGCTTTGTAGATGCTTTGGAAGAGCATGGAATTTCAGTGGAAGTTTTAAATGAGTATGATGTGACCAATAGAGAAGAGGCTATGGCCAGCGGAGAGGATGCCCTTACTACTTACTCTGATATTGATCTCTTCTATGGTGTCAGCGCGCAGGGCGGACTGGGAGCTTATGATGCAACAATAGGAGCAAACAGGGAAGAAGTGAATGTGTTTGGCTACGATGGGGAAGACGAGGAACTGGAAGTCATTGATAAGGGAGGCAATTATATTGGAACCATTACTCAGGCTCCGGATGTAGAAGCATCTACTACGGTAGAATATATTAAGAAATATCTGGCAGGCGAGGAATTTGAAAAAATCGTTCCCATTTCTGCAGGAATTTACTGTGCAGAGGGACAATTGACTGCAGAGGAAGTAGAGGCAATGGCAGCCGAATAATGCAGCGGGAGGGTGGCGTACTGCCTGGAAGATACTCTGATAGGGCAGTGCGCCATTTCGTTTGTAAAAAATAGTCAGAAAGGCGGCTTTTATGGGAACAACGGCAGAAAATATATTGGAATTGAGGAAGATAAATAAGGCGTTTCCTGGCGTAAAAGCATTAACAGATGTTGACCTGGATTTGAAAAAGGGCGAAGTGTTGGCTTTGGTGGGAGAGAATGGGGCAGGGAAATCCACACTGATGAAAATATTGTCCGGGGCTTATAAAAAGGACAGTGGATCCATTATTTTTGATGGGCAGGAGGTGGAAATACAGTCTCCTATCCACTCAGAGGAGCTGGGAATTGCGATTATTTATCAGGAGTTGAATTTAATACAGAGGGTCACTGTTGCGGAAAATATTTATTTGGGCAGATATCCGAAACAAAACGGTGTGATTCAGTGGAAACAGATGAATGACGATTCGCAGAAGTTGATGGAAGAGCTTGGGCTGCAGATTAATGTACGGGCAATGTTAAGAGAACTGAGCTTGGCACAGCAGCAATTGATTGAGATTGCAAAGGCGGTCAGCACCAATGCAAAGGTTATCATAATGGATGAGCCTACCTCCTCTTTATCCCAGAGCGAGACGGAAATTTTGTTTCGCATTATCAAAAAATTAAAGGCAAAAGGAACATCCATGATCTTTATTACTCATAGGCTGGATGAGATCTATGAGGTTTGTGACCGGATGACCATTCTGAGGGATGGATGCTATATCGGTTCAAGGGATGTGGCAGATGTCACAAAGAGTGAAATGATTGAAATGATGATTGGAAGAAAGCTGACAAATCAGTACCCTTCAAGAAACTGTGAAATAGGAGAAACTATTTTGGAGGTAAAAAATCTGTCAGATGGCGGAAAACGTGTGAAGAATGTATCGTTCCAGGCCCATGCGGGTGAGGTTCTTGGATTTGCAGGTTTGGTAGGTGCAGGAAGAACCGAAACTATGCGAATTATTTTCGGGGCAGATAAAAAAGCAGGCGGAGATATCTTCATTCGGGGTCAGAAGGTAGAAATTAAAAATCCAAGGGATGCAATTAAGCAGGGAATTGGTTTTGTCACAGAAAATAGAAAAGAAGAAGGGTTATTTTTGAGGTCATCAGTAAAGGTAAATACTGTGATGGTGGCGCTGAAAAAGATTTTAAAGGCAGGACTCTATTTTGATTTTAAAAAAGAGCGGGAATATGCAGAGGAATATGTGAAGCGTCTTCATACGGCAACCCCATCGGTGAATCAGAGAGTGATGTTTTTAAGCGGAGGAAATCAGCAGAAAGTTGTATTGGCAAAATGGCTTCTTTCGGATTCTGACATTATTATTTTTGATGAACCTACCAGAGGAATCGATGTGGGAGCCAAACGAGAGATTTATGAAATCATCAACCAACTGGTAGCTGATGGCAGGACGGTTATCGTAGTTTCTTCAGATCAAGAAGAAGTGATGGGAATCTGCGATCGCATTATTGTAATGCATGAAGGAGTAATTACAGGAGAAGTGACGAAAGATCAGTTCTCTCAAAGCACAATAGGACAACTTTCAGTAGGAGGCTGAACATGAAGACAAAAGAAGAAAGTAATTTGAAATCAAAATTATATTCCATTGCAAATGGCATGGGAGCCTGGCTGATCATACTGATTTTAATAGTAGTCATGTCAGTGATCAACAGTAAGTTTCTTACTGTCAGCAATTTTATTAATGTATTCCGGCAGGTATGTGTAGTCGGGATCTGTTCTCTGGGTGTTTCCTTTGTGGTACTGGGAGGAGAGATTGATCTTAGCAGCGGGATGGGAGCTACTTTTGCAGGCTGTAATGCAGCATTGCTGATTACAAAATGTAATCTTCCTATGTGGCTGGCAATTATTATAGCCATAGCTATTGGTGCTTTAGTTGGCGCTTTTTCCGGTCTGATTGTAACATATTGGAAAATCCCTTCTTTTATTGGCACACTGGGGGTTCAGTATGTTGTACAGGGGCTGATCCTCATCACAACTAACAGTATGCCTGTGACAGGACTTCCGGATGGTTTCCTTTATCTTGGACGAGGATATATTGCAGATGTAATCCCCGTTCCGGTGGTGATTATGATCCTGTTTTTTATTGTAGGGGCTTTTTTGTTAAAATATACTCCTTTTGGACGATCTGTAATAGCAGTAGGGGAGAATGCAGAGGCAGCAGCGCTTTCTGGCTTGAAAGTAAAATTAACCAAAATGGTGATGTTTACTCTGGGCGGCGTTTGTGCGGCCTGCGCCGGAATCATTATGACGGCAAGACTTTCTTCTGGTCAGCCAAGTTCTGGAGCAGATTTGGGTCTCCAGGCGCTGGCTGCAGTGTATATTGGAGGTACTTTTAAGGGAAGTATGTTTAATACCCTTGCTGGAGCGCTCGTTTGGGGCTTTATTAACAACAGTTTGAACCTGCTTGGAGTTAGTGCATATTGGCAGAAAGTGGTTCTTGGCGGCATCATTATCCTGGCGGTATTGTTGGATTCTATCCGGGCAAGGATTTCTACAGCAAAATAAGAGATAGAAAAAATAAATAATGAGAGGGGGTGGAAGCATGAAAAGAAAAGCCTACATTTTTTACGGAGGATGGGAAGGACATGAACCGGAACTTGTGAGCGCCAGATTTAAAAAGATGCTGGAGGCAGAAGATTTTGAAGTGTATCGGGAAGATACCTTGAAACATTTGGAAGACGAAGAGTTTTTAAAATCAATGGATCTGATTGTGCCCTGTTGGACGCAGGGAGAACTGGAAGATCGAAAATGTTTTGCAGTAACAGAGGCAGTGATGTCAGGAGTTGGTCTTGCAGGTTGTCATGGCGGTATGTGCGATTCATTCCGATGGAGTGTGGAGTGGCAGTTTATGACAGGAAGTCAGTGGGTTTCCCATCCTGGTAATCCTTGGATGCATCATGTATCTAGGCTGAATGAGGAAAATCTGTCCTATGTACATAAAAGATTTCCAGAATGTGAGAAGGAAGGTGCTTTTTGGACTAATTATGAGGTGAACTTCAAAAAGAATTCCTCCTCTCTATTGATTGCAGGGCTAGAGGACTTCTGTGTGTACACAGAGCAATATTATCTTCATGTAGATCCTTGTATAGACGTGCTGGCAACAACGCCTGTGAAAACAGAGGGGCCTCATAACGCAAATGGAATCGTCCAGATGCCGGTAATCTATACAAAACACTGGGGAAATGGACGGATTTTTTATAATTCCCTTGGCCATCACGACGATATTTTTGATATCCCTCAGGTGACGGAAGTACAGAGAAGAGGTTTCCTCTGGGCAGCAAGAAAAGAGAAATAGAAATATCAGAAAATATAGAAAAAGGAGAATAAAAAGATGAAGGTGAAAGGTGTTTGTGTAAAAGATTATATGAAATTAGGAATTATGGAGTATGAGATTCCGGACGAGCCGGCTCCCAATGAGGTTTTGGTAAAGACCATGGCCTGCGGTGTGTGCTGCTGGGATTCCTGGTTGTATCGAGGCGTTAATGCGCCGGGCCCCTACCCCTATGTGATTGGGCATGAGGGAGTGGGTATTATCGAAAAAGTAGGATCTCTGGTAAAGAACGTGAAGCCGGGAGATAAAGTATTTGCAGCTTACGGCGGAAATGATATGATGAGCGAATATTTTATCAACAGAATGGATGGCGTTGTGAAGCTGCCGGATGATGTGACAGACTGGGCGAAAGCAGTGTATGAACCTGCCTGCTGCGTCATCAATGTGATTAATACCCTGAACATTCATCAGGGAGATCATGTAGTACTGGTAGGTGCAGGATATATGGGACTTCAAACACTTCAAGTTCTTATGAAAGGAACGCAGGCAGGCAGAGTGACTGTTTTTGAGCTGAGGGAAGACAGAAGAGAGATGGCAAAAGCCCTGCATCCCACGGAAGTGGCTGATCCAGAGAGTGAAGAAGGGAAGAAATTAATCAAAGAGATCCAGGACGCTGGCGGGGCTGACGTTGTGATTGACTTTGGCGCAACTATTTCTGGCTTCCAGTTGGCAGATTCACTGACAAAACAGGCGGGCAAGTTGGGAATTGCAACTTTCCATAGAACTGATGTGACCTTTAATGGAACCAGATGGCATTTAGGAGGCGTACGGGTTTATAATTTGTCTCCTTTCTGCAATCCTCATTATCCGGAGCTTTTGCCTAAGGCATACGAGATGATCAAAAAGCGTGTGCTGGCTCCTGAGGAGTATGTTACCCATACTGCTTACTATGAAGACCTGGATGCTATGGAAAACATGTTCCAGAGAGCCTGCGATAAAGAAGATAACTATATGAAGGGTGCAGTATTATTCACAAAAGACTGAGAGGCTGAGGATGAATAGTAAGTTTCCTACAACAAAAGTGGGCGGTATAGAGGTGCCCAGACTGATCATAGGATGTAATTGGGTGTCTGGATGGAGTCATAGGACTCCATCCAAAGATGACCTGATTTTGAAACGGCACAATCAGCCGGAAAGCGTGTCTGAGGTTTTTTCTGTATTTTTGCAAGAAGATTTAAATGCAGTGTTGGGATTGTTCGGGGTTGACCAGGATCTGATGGATGCGGTCCATTTGGCAGAAGAGAAGACCGGAAAATCCATGACCGTTATGGATACTGTGGTGCTGAATGTAGACGATACCCCTGAGGCAAGAAAAGAAGCTCAAAGGCAGATACAGGAGAGCGCCGCAAGAGGAGCGAAAATCTGCCTTCCGCTTCATTCCTGCGTGGAACAGCTGCTAAATAAAAATAAGCAGACCATTGATCGTCTCCCAGATTATTTGTACATGATCCGGGAGGCGGGAATGATACCGGGACTGTCTGCTCATATGCCAGAAGTGATACAGTATACGGATACAAATGAATATGATGTGGAGACCTACATTCAGATTTTTAACTGCATGGGATTTTTGATGCAGGTGGAAATCGAGAGTGTGGCAAAAATTATTCATAATGCCAAAAAGCCGGTATTGACCATTAAACCATGTGCAGCAGGGCGGACAACTCCGTATGTGGGACTGAATTTTTCCTTTAATGCTATTCGGGAACAGGATATGGTGGCCATTGGCTGCTTTACTCCGGAGGAAGCAATGGAAGACATCGAGTACGCAAGGGCTGCTTTGGAGAGAAGATTGCCCAAGATTGGAGCACGCCAAAGTCCCTTCAATACCAGCGTTGTAAAAGGAAGCATGAAATAATTTTTGATGTACAGGGATATCTGCTAACTGTGCATAGATTTCTTTTTTTGATTGTACATATATTAATTATAAGGAACTGTCGCAGCAGGGATTTTATGGTGCGGTATTCATTTAAGGCAGCATCCGTATGCAAGGGCAGCACGCTTTTGCATACGGATGCTATTTTTTATTTCATAGGGGCTTCCTTTCTATGAAACAAAATGTTTCGCAGGATCGCACTGCGGCGGACAGGAAAGATGGCGCGAAGTGTCACACCGCAGGAAGAGAAGTCTGCAAATAGACTGCTTTTTTTGAAAATAATAGATTTTCAAGGAAAATATGCCAAAATCCACCAGAATCTATATACTGGAGCGGTTCCCCACTACTCGAGAGGAGAAAACAGATGAAGGTATTGAATTATGGATCATTAAATGTAGATTATGTTTATTCTATGGATCATATCGTGATGGGAGGAGAAACGCAGTTATCTTTTCAAATGGAAGCATTTCCAGGGGGAAAAGGATTAAATCAATCCATTGCGCTGGCAAAAGCAGGTGCAGAGGTTTTTCATGCAGGAATCGTTGGAATAGATGGAGAAATGCTTTTAGCAATCTGCAAAGAAAATAAAATTGATACGACCTATATCCAGAGTCTGCCTGAAAAAGGAGGCCACACGATCATTCAGGTAGATAAGAACGGACAGAATTGCATTATCTTGTATGGCGGAACCAATCAGAGACAGACGCGGGGGCGAATTGATTCTGTATTGAAAGAATTTTCAGAGGGAGATTATTTGATCTTGCAGAACGAGGTAAATCTGCTGGATTATCTGATTGACCAGGCGTTTGAAAAAGGAATGAAAATCGTTTTAAATCCCTCTCCTTTTAATGAAAAGATCAAAGCGTGTGATCTGAGAAAAGTCAGCTTATTTATGCTCAATGAAATCGAAGGAAAACAATTTACCGGAGAGTGTGATTCGGATAAGATTTTGGAGGAGCTTTCCAGAATGTATCCAGAAGCAGAATTTGTTCTCACACTGGGAGAGGATGGGGCGATATACTTTAATGGACATGAAAAATATCGACAGGAAATTTTTCAGACAGAGGTAGTCGATACGACTGCTGCAGGAGATACTTATACGGGGTATTATCTTGCTTCGATAATAGAAGGCAGGAGTGTGCCGGAGGCATTAAAAATTGCTGCCAGGGCATCTTCCATTACCGTGTCCAGACCGGGAGCAGCGCCATCGATACCTATCCGAGAAGAAGTTTTTGAGCTGCATGGAAATGGCTGCTGAAAGCTTATATCAACTATATGTATTTTAACTTTTTAGTTTCATAAAACAGGACGCTGCAAAATACAAAGCCTGGTGATTTTTCAGTGGCTTTTTTTCGAAAACATAGAGTTTCCAAAGAAAACCACTGGAAATATCACAGGATGCATTTTACAGCACCTTTTTATAGGTTCAACTCCTTTTTCAGAGCCAGCACTTCTTCCAGAGAATAATCGGCAGCTTTGGCCAGTAGTTCCTCAGGGAGAAGATCAGCCATGAGAAGATTTTTGAGGAGCGTTTGTTTTCCGAGATCGATTCCCTTTTTAACGCCTTCCTGAAGTCCTTTTTCAATACCCTCTTTTATACCTTTCTGGAGACCGGTCTCCCATACATAGGCTGAATAATTGCACATATGTTCCAACTCCTTTCTTTCACCAAGGGACAGGAAAATGGAATAGTCCTGTTCTAAAAGACGCAGCTTTTGGAGATAAGGGATTTGATTTGAAAATAATATTTTTAGCAGTTGCAGCAGTTTGTGATCAGTGGGTTGATTTTCTGCTAATGTAATAAGAACCACAGTCAGCTTATCGTAAGCACAGGGGGTATCTGGAATGCCGGGAACGATATCCTTTTTTGAAACCTGATATTGGGATATGGCATTTCCGATATGAGTCGGAGCGTTCAGGCAGATCCAGATGGAATACACCTTTTTGATATCATCATAGTGAGGAATAGTGAATTCTGTTCCAAGCTGGGCAGATATCATTCGTGTTCCATAGAAAAAACCTCTGGTGACAAGATCATATCCGGGATGAAACAGATTTTGTGCTTCCAGATTGATCAGTAAGCGTACCCTGCCGTTCGGCGAGGGGCAGGAAACGGAAAAACGGATGTCATAGGTAATGAACCCTTCATGAAGAATTTTGCTTTCATTAGACAGGCCTGTTATAGTGTCAGGAACAGAGACCGGTACTTTTTCATTAGAGGAACCGGGCAGAACCCCTATAGATGAAAGCGCGGGCATGTCTTCTATACAAGCAAGGATCTCAGAAACAGGAAGATCAGAAAACTCTGATACACTGTATTTTAAAATCCACGCAAGAATAGATTTTATGCTTAATATTTTTTTACATTGGGTATCGCAACGAAGATTTTCTTCGGAAACAGCCAATTCATACGCTAAACTGGAAATCATTGATTATCTTAGCTCTCATCCCCAATATCAGTATACCAGAAACGTGAGAAAATACAATCTTTTTGTTGCAATTTAAGATAAAATTAATGAGCATTACAAATGAATAAGAGAACTTGGAAAGAAACGTATGCTTTAAAAAGCTACCTTGTTCCTGCTGATTGGTTGTGGTATGATGAATAGAAAGGTAAGAAAGACGAACTGGTGATAGAAAAAGGAGCAGTAAAATTGGGAACAGAATTAACAAAAAAAGATGTGGAAAAAATACAGCAGGAGATCGAATACCGGAAACTGGTGGTGCGAAAAGAAGCTATTGAAGCGGTGAAAGAAGCCAGAGCCCAAGGGGATCTCAGCGAGAATTTTGAATATTATGCAGCGAAGAAAGATAAGAATCAGAATGAAAGCCGTATCCGTTATCTGGAGCGGATGCTGAAAACAGCCAGAGTGATTTCCGAGGATTCCAGGGAGGATGAGGTAGGCCTGAACAATACGGTAGAGGTATACTTTGAGGAGGATGATATGACGGAAACCTACAAGGTAGTGACTTCTGTCAGGGGAAATTCTCTGAAAGGGCTGATCAGCATTGAATCACCTTTGGGAAAAGCGCTGCTGGGCCATAAGGTAAATGATCGGGTACACATTAAGGTGGATGATGACTACGGGTATGATGTGATCGTGAAATCCATTGTGAACACAGTGGATGACGGCAGCGACGGTATCCGGAAATTTTAGTATCCAGGTGTCGAAAATGGCATCTGCATCGGGCCGCCAAGGTGTCGCCAAAGCGACTCAAACCAGGCGGAGAAGTCTGCGGTCAGACTTCTTTTTGAACAGAAGCAGAGGTTTGTTTATAAGAATTTAGAGAAGAGGAAGGTACAAGTGTTAAAACCATTGATCAAGTGGCCGGGGGGAAAGGCTAATGAAATTAGCCGTTTTACATCATTGATACCGGAGTTTGACCGGTATATTGAGCCTTTTGTGGGCGGAGGCGCCGTGTATTTCCATCTTAATCCGGAAAAAGCGGTGATTAATGATATTTCCAGATATTTGATGGATTTTTATGAGCTGGTTCAGAAACAGGATCCGGAGTTTCATCGGATACTGGACTTATATCAGAGCAGCTTTGCCAGATTGAAGGAACTGTGCAATTTGCGTTACCCTGATATTCTTACGCTGTACCGGCTGTATGAATATGGAGACCGGGAGGGATATGGGATTCGGGAGCTGAAACTCCATCAGGGTCTGGTGACCCAGATCGTCAAAGATCCGGGAGTGATGACAGAACTGGTACTGGATCCGGAAGAATTTCTGGAACAGATGCTTCGGATGACGGAGGATAAAATTTTTCGCACCATTCGGAACTATAAGAAAAAACCTTTTGACAGCAAGGATTTAAAAAATAATCTGATTACTGGGTTTACCAGCGGTTTTTATATGTATTTCCGGGGGATTTTTAATGATACAGCTTCCGGTAAGCTTCTGACTACCAAGGCTTATGAAATCGCTAATTTTTACTTTATCCGGGAGTACTGTTATGGATCCATGTTTCGATATAATGCGAAGGGAGAATTTAACATTCCTTACGGAGGGATTTCTTATAACGGAAAGGATTTTGGGAGTAAAGTAGATAATCTATTTGATAAAGATGTGGCAAGGCTTTTGGGGCGGACAACCCTTTGCTGTCAGGATTTCGAGGAATTTCTGCAGGGGCTGGAGCTGACAGAGCGGGACTTTTTGTTTTTGGATCCTCCGTACGATACGGATTTTTCGGAATACGAAGGAAAAGCATTTGATAGAGAGGATCAGAGACGGCTGGCAGAACTTTTAAAGCATACCAAGGCGCAGTTTTTGCTGGTGATTAAAAATACCAGCTATATTTACAGCCTGTATTGCCATGAAGATTTCCGGATGCTCTCTTTTGACAATCACTATCTTTATAATATGAGAAGCCGCAATGAAAGGGTAGCGGAGCACCTACTCATTACCAATATTCCTGAGGAGGCAGTGCCGTGGAAGCGAGAGAATTTCTGAATTTGATGCATGTGGCGGAAAATTTGAAAAATAATACCAGACATTCCTGGACTTCAGCCGGTCGCCATGAAAGCGTGGCAGAGCACAGTTGGAGGCTGGCTGTGATGGCTTTTTTCGTGAAGGATGAATTTCCAGAGACAGATATGGATAAAGTGATTCGAATGTGCTTGTTCCACGATATGGGAGAGGCGTTCACAGGTGATATTCCGGCCTTCTGGAAAACATCCGCGCAGGAAAAGGAAGAGAGCCAGGTGGTTTTTAACTGGCTGGAGGGTCTTCCAGAGTTTTATAGGGAAGAGCTGATGGCGCTGTTTGTGGAGATGAAGGAATTAAAAACCAGGGAGGCCAGGATTTATAAAGCACTGGATAAGATGGAAGCTCTGATACAGCATAACGAAGCAGATCTGTCTACCTGGCTGCCTCTGGAGTATGGACTGAATCTTACCTATGGAGCAGAGCAGGTGCAGTTTTCTGAATATATGAAAAGACTGAAAGCGGAGATTGATCGGGATACCTTGGAAAAGATTGCCGGAAAGACACCGTAAATAGGAAGGTAAATAAGAAACAGATATTGCTTGACAGTATAACAGCTGAGTGTTATCTTATTCTTGACTGAAAGATTAGCAGTCTCAAATTGAATAGCGAAAACAACAGGTGCCGGATATATGGAGTTTGTATATCAGGGTAAAAGGGAAACAGGTGTGAATCCTGTACGATCTCGTCACTGTATTTAAGGAGTACATAATGAATGCGCGTTGCGCAGGCCACTGGGAAACTGGGAAGGAAATTATGTATGTTGATTTATAAGCCAGGAAACCTGCCTGCTGTTGGTACAGGAACGGAAAGTTCCAGATCACGAGTAATTGGTTGTGCCATTTTAACAGATGAAAGTCTGTTAGTGTATCCTTTTATCCGCTGATGCGATAAAAGGATTTTTTATTTCATAGAGATTACTTCCTATGAAATAAAAAATGCTCCGCAGGATCGCACTGCGGCGGACAGGAAATGCATGATAAAAGCGTGTTGTCCGGTAAAAACTATGAATTTTACGGTTTTTGCAGCGAGAGGATATGCGATGAACTTGATTTTACGGTTGGTCTGGTGGTTTTCTGCGTGAGAGCTACAGTTGGAGCGCCTGCAATGCATCAGAAATTAATTTCCCGGGCAATGAGCCAAGCGACCGCACTTGTATGGATATTTGGCGAATGCTCAAGGGTCAAAGATCTCAGCAGCTTGCTGCGCTGCAAGTTTGATATTTTGTCAGCTTACTGCAGAGCTTTGATCCTAAAAGGAGAAAAATCAAAACAAGGAGGAAATGACATGAAAAGAAAGACATTGAGAACATTGGCAATCGGTACTGCACTGACCCTGACTCTGGCTATGGGAAGCATGGCCAATGCAGAGGAAGTAGTGACGGAGGCTGCGGAAGAGAACGGGACAGAAGCAGTGACGGAAGCAGCAGAAGTTGAGACAGAGGCTGTGACAGAGGAAGCGGAGGATGAGACTGAAGCCTATACAGGAGACGCGTCCTTAGATGACCCCAGGAATCAAGACGAGATTGGGGAAAAAGAGCTTTTGGTGGTAAGCTTTGGAACCAGTTTTAATGACAGCAGAAGAGAGACTATCGGAGCGATTGAAGGAGCTTTGGCAGAAGCTTTCCCGGATTACTCTGTGAGAAGAGCCTTTACCTCCCAGATCATTATTGATCATGTGATGGAGCGGGATGGGGTGGCCATCGACAATATGACGCAGGCTCTGGATCGGGCAGTGGAGAATGGCGTTAAGACGCTGGTGGTTCAGCCCACCCATCTGATGAATGGATTGGAGTATGAGGAGATGACCCAGACTCTGGCAGAGTATGCAGATGTATTTGAGCAGGTAGCAGTAGGAGAACCGTTGCTGATTTCGGATGAAGATTTTGCAGCAGTGGAGAAAGCGATTACAGACGCTACAGCGGAATATGTGGACGGAGAGACCGCCATTGTCTTTATGGGACATGGAACAGAAGCGGATTCTAACCAGATCTACGGGAAAATGCAGGAAAATCTTACAGCCAATGGGTTTACAGATTATTATATCGGTACCGTAGAGGCAACTCCCAGCCTGGAGGATGTGATTGCAAAGGTAGGAGAAGGGGAATATAAGAAGGTAGTTCTTCTTCCGCTGATGATCGTGGCCGGAGACCATGCCAACAATGATATGGCAGTGGACTGGAAAGCAAGCTTTGAGGAAGCGGGTTATGAGGTAGAAGTGGTACTCCAGGGGCTTGGTGCGAACGAGGGCATTCAGCAGCTTTTGGTAGACCACGCTCAGGCAGCAGTGGATAGCTTGGCACAGTAAACAGTAGCTGTTTTCAGGATTGGCGCTTTATAGCTGAAGTGTGTGGCCCTGACGGGAGTTAACGGCGAAAAGATGCCGCAAAATAGAAATGAAGAGTTTGGGGGGATGCTGCAAAATACCTCCGGCGGTACCCTTTCGGGTGATTTTTCTCCGAAAAATAACATCTTTTCGGAGAAAAACACACCGAAAATCCACCGGGATTCGTATTTTGCAGCATCCCCATAGAAATCTTTCTGCTCTATTTTGCGGTGTTTTTTTTGCGTGAAAATTGGGGGAAATTTCTGGCAGCTTATGGCTATACCGCGGTGTGCTATTGCAGCTGCAGCTGTTCGATCTGCCGATATTCGTCAGTCATATCAAAAGAGGTAACAATGCCAAGGCCCGGTCGAACCAGATAGAGTGTATTATGAATATACAGTCCTCTGGTAGTGGTATCTGCATAGGGATCGTACCATGTGCCAGGCTCAATATATTCCAGCGTCATCAGCTCATCGTTGGGGGCATCCTGGCCGTTGTTGTCTGCATTGGCGGTATCTGTAGTGTCAGTATCTGGCAGACTGGGATCCTGGCTGTCAGGCGTCGCTTCTCCAGATGTGTCTGAGGAATCTTCGCTGGAAGTATTCTCCATCAGGTCATTGTAGAAATCGTAAATAAATTCTCTCTGGAATCCTTTTTCCTCATCATAGGAAAATACCAAATAGCGGTTATCACAGGAAAAACCGAAAATATTCTTCTCTGGATCAATGAGAATGGACTTGTAGTCATTTAAGGAGTCACACCAGGTAATTCCATTGATTACCAGTTTATCCACCTCGGTCACGTTGGCCGGATCGGAGATGTCAAACATGGAAAGCTTCAGTCCAGTGGTGGTACCAGTATTTTCATCTGCTTCATAGCCAAGGCCGAGAAGAAGATCCTCGCTGTAGAAGTGCAGGTAGGAGGAAAAACCACTGACTTTCAGATTCCCAAGAACCTTTGGAGCAGCAGGATCCGACAGATCTACGGAGAAGAGAGGATCTGTCTGACGGAACGTGACAAAGTATCCTGTATCTCCCATAAACCTTGCGGAGCGCACGGTCTCACCGGGAGCCAGATCCTTGATCGCGCCGACAAGTTTCAGGTTGGGATCCAGAATGTAGAGCCCATTGCTTTCATTGTAATCCTCATCGTAGCTGGTGGTGACCATCCTGAGATAGCCATTGTACTCATTCAGGGAGAAGGAGTCATTCACGTAGCCTTCCACAGAACCTGCAGCAATGCCAGTGATGATGCCGTCCTCATAGTGGAGTTTTAAAATTTCAGTCTGTGTGGTGGCGCTGTCCCAATTTTCATTGGCAATGTAAATATTTTCCTGGCTGGCATAGAAGGCGGAGCCAACGGAGACTACAGCCTTGTGATCTACAATCTGGTCTGGTTCCTGAATGTTCACGGAGGCAGCTACCAGATAGCTGGAGTGGTTTAAATGCTCCGGCAGATAGATGGAGGAGGCATCCAGCTCACCCTTACTGGTGACAGGAGTCAGATGGCTTTCCTCGTAGGTTTCCATGACAGCAGGCGAAAAATGGGTAAACAGGTAAATATAATTTCCGTTTTTGCGGGATTGCTGGTAACCGCCATCCTGGGTTACACTGCCCAAAAGCTTGGGCTCGTTTTTAACGGAAATATCATAGGTGTATAGGTGGGTTTTGCTTCCGGATTTGGCAGAGATCACGTCTTCATTGGAATTTTCCATCTCTGTATAATAGCCGGAGGTAATCACGGACAGACGGTCATTGTCCAGATACATTTCCTGTACGGTTTCTTCCGGGGAGAAAGTAAGGTGGGACACAATCTCCATGGAACCGTCTTTTGCAGACAGGATTTCCAGAGATCCGCTGCGCCTTAAAATATAAATATATTCGCCGTCTGTTTTTACAATATCCCCTTCATCCACCCCTGCTTCCTGGAGATTGGTGGTGGAGTAGTCCGGGGCGTTGGAGGAACCGGCTGCAAGTTGGGGGGTAGCCTCCGTGTCAGCTGCGATTTCCAGGGTATTGACGCCAAATCCGGTATCATACAGTGTTTCTTCCCGCAGCAAAGACTGCTGGCCGAAGGTTTCTTTTAAGGCTTCATACACTGTTTCGTAGCTTTCTACCGGTTTTAAAGAGGCAGTCATGGGGATGGGATTTTCGGTCTCTGCTTCTGCTTTCGCAGGATCTGCAGTTCGGGTTTCCTTATTTGCCCTGGAATCAGGTACAACGCTTGTATTGTCATCTGTCTGATTGTTTTTCAGGCTGTATTCCTCCTGGGTGTCATCAGAAGCGGCTGCGTGTTCTTTGATATTTTCCTCCCCTGTATGATCCGGAGCGGAAGCATCTGTGTCTGTTCTTTCGGCGGCAGACTGCGCAGGGCTGTCAGAGACTTCACCAACTTCAGAGATCAGTTCCTGATCCAGAAGCAGGAGATCCTCAGGGGTGTCCTGATTTCCCGAGGGTTCATTGGCAAACTGTGTCTGGGAAGTCAGCTCCCGGGTGGCACTCAAGTGTCCGGCCTGCCAAGATACTGCGATAACGACGGCAAAAGCGGCGGCCAGTCCTCCTAAGCGGTAGACAGAGATCCTTTTTTTACGGGCAGGCTGTTTGTCCGGAGACTGAGCAGTCTGTTGGGAAGCCGGATCTTTCGTCTGTGTTTTCAGCATGGTTTCTATGGCTTCCGGGCTTAGGGAATCCGGAGGGGTAATCTGGTGTGCAGTTTCTTTTAACTGTTCCAGGAGATCTTTTTCATTCATATTATTCATCCTTTCTATTAGTCAGCCAATTTTTCCTGCATTTTTTTCAGGGCTCTGCTCTGTTTAGACCGGACGGTATTTTCATTTAAGTTCAAAAGCTGTCCGATTTCACTGCTGGTATACCCGGCAAAGAGATTGAGGGATAAAATCATTCTGGCTTCATCATCCAGAGCCCAGAAGGCTTCCTGGACATCCAGCTTCCGGTTCAGATCCGGGGAGACTGCCTCCAAATCCTCAGGAAGCTCTGCCGTCTTGTCCAGATAGGATTTTAGTCTCTGTTTGCATTTGTTCGTGAGAATCTTAAACATCCAGGATTTAAAAGCCTCCGGTTTTTTCAAAGAGCGGATCTGCCGAAAAGCGTCTGTCACCGTGTCGCTGACCGCATCCTCCGCATCCGGCGTATTTTTTAATGTATAAAGGGCAAACCGGTACAAATCCTGATAAATCATTTCGTACAGCCGGGCAAAAGCGTGGGCATCTCCAAGCCTTGCCTGGTTTACCAGATCTGTGCTGTATTCCATATAATATCCTCCTGCATTTCTAAAGCGCGCTGCTTCAACAAAAATTTTTGTTTCATTAATAGAGTGTCAAAAAACAAGGGAATTGTTGCATTCATTTTAAATTTTTCTCAGGGATTCTATCAGTATACAAAATACCATATAAAGTGCAAGATGATTTTGCATGAATGGATATAAAACTCATTATAGCTTCAAAATAGAAGAAATGGAATAACTACAATGAGAGTAAAATAGCAGGGAAAAGAATTGTGAAACAGCCAATGCCATTTGTTCGTGCTGAACTGCTACATATACAAGATTATCCAGAAATATAATTGACAAAAAGAGAATTATTTTATACAATATAAAATAAAATGGAAGGGTATAGATTTTGAGAAAAAGGTGAATGTGGGTTAAGGAGGAGACGCTTATACAAATCTGGCAGTCTCATGTACGTTATTCCTATAGCCTTTATTTAAGAAGGGAACTTGTGTCTTGTATCGAGAGAGGAATGATGGTAAGATGGGCTGAAAGCAAAGGTTTGTGAGAGAGGCTTCTCTGGCGAGAGTGCAGGAGGAGATAAGGGTGACAAAAGGGAAAATAGTTTTAGGAAACAATCTGGAAATTAGATATGCAAAATATAAGGGGATTTTAAAAAATCTTACAATTATGAGTGATATATTTATGCGCAATGTTTTAAAAGAAAAGATATGCACAGAATATGTCCTGCAGGTAATATTGCAAAAGAAGGATCTGAAGATCACGGATCAAATAATACAGAAGGATTATAAAAATTTACAGGGACGTTCAGCCATTTTAGATTGTGTGGCAAGAGATTTGGAGGGCAAGCAGTTTAATATTGAGATACAGCAGGATAAGGAAGGCGCAGCACCAAAAAGAGCAAGGTATCACAGCGCATTACTGGATATGGATATCTTAAATCCAGGGCAGGAATTTAAAGAACTTCCAGAAAGCTATGTGATATTTATCACTAGGGAAGATGTTTTGGGGCATGGATTTACGATTTATCATGTAAATAGAACTATTGAAGAGACAGGACAGATTTTCGAGGATGAAGCTCATATCATATATGTAAATTCTGCAGTACAGGAGGACACGGAACTGGGAGACCTGCTCCATGACCTGCATTGCAAAAATGCAGATGAAATGTACAGTGAAATTTTGGCGAGCCGGGTGCGCCAGTTGAAGGAGACAGAGAAGGGAGTTGATTTTATGTGTCAGGAAATGGAGCGGATCTATGAAGAAGGCACAGAGTATGGGATAGAAATAGGGGAGAGGAGAAAGGCGCAGGAGACGGTATTTTCTTTGGCGGAAATGGGATTTTCCATAGAGCAGATTGCCCAAGCAGTTAAGATTAATCGGAAAATCGTGGAGGATTGGTTGGAAGAATCAGTGAGCACATTGAAATAAGAAGAACCGTCTGTTCGTTTATGTGATCCGTATGTACGGAAAGGAAGAGGGTTGTTGAAGCGACCATATTCAGCAGAGAAGTTTGCATGGGGATTTTTCTTAAAAAAAATGATGGAGTAAAAGTGGAAAATTTTGATCAAAAATTATCGTCGCCCTATTCAGAAAAAGTTACCTTTTTCTGAATAGGGCGACGGTGCTGTTGTCAAACTGTATTACTGTAAACGGAACGGTTAAATGTTATTAAATATTAAAATCATAGAAAAGCTGTTTTAATCTGCTGGCTGTGGGCCAATAGGCACAGGGGTTGAGATCTACTCCATTTTTAGGCCCAGTTTATCTGCTTCGATCTGGGAGGCCACCAGGCTTTCGCCGCAGTACATTTTGCGCAGCTTGGGCTTTTCAATCTTGCCGGTGGGATTTCTGGGAATGTTGGCAAAGATGATTTTTCTGGGACGCTTGTAGCGGGGAAGCTGCCGACAGAAATCCTGAATATCCTCCTCTGTGCAGAAACATCCCTCTTTAAATTCAATGATGGCCAAGGTGATCTCACCCAGACGCTTGTCGGGAAGGCCGATGACCGCAGCGTCCTTGATAGCAGAATGGGAGCGGAGAAAATCTTCGATCTGAACCGGGTAAATATTCTCGCCGCCGGAGATGATCACATCCTTCTTGCGGTCTACCAGGTAGATAAAGCCGTCTGCGTCCTGCTCTGCCATATCGCCAGTATAGAGCCAGCCGTCTTTTAAAACTTCATCCGTTGCCTTTTGATCCCGGTAGTAGCAGGTCATAACGCCAGGGCCCTTGACGCAAAGCTCGCCTACCTGCCCCTGTTTTACCGGGATACCAGTCTCGTTTACGATCTGAGTTTGCCAGCCGTATCCGGGAATGCCAATAGCGCCCACTTTGTGAATATTTTCTACGCCCAGATGTACGCAGCCTGGACCAATGGATTCACTGAGCCCATAGTTGGTATCGTACTGGTGGTTAGGAAACACCGCCTTCCAGCGTTCAATGAGGCTTGGGGGCACGGGCTGGGCGCCAATGTGCATCAGACGCCACTGAGACAGTTCATAGTCAGCAGGATTCAGTTTACCGCTGTCAATATTGTCCAGAATGTCCTGGGCCCAGGGAACCAGCAGCCATACAATAGTACATTTTTCCTTGGAAACGGCATCGAAAATGAATTCCGGCTTTGTTCCCTTTAACAGAACCGCTTTTCCTCCCACCAGGAAGGAACCGAACCAGTGCATCTTGGCTCCGGTGTGATACAAGGGAGGAATGCAGAGGAACACGTCCTGATGGGTCTGGCTGTGGTGGTTTTGTTCTACCTTGGCAGCGTGCATCAGACTGGTATGGTTGTGAAGGATGGCCTTTGGGAAGCCTGTGGTGCCGGAGGAGAAATAAATTACAGCATCGTCCTCATCATCAATGGGAATGCAGGGGGAGGTGCTGGGATAATCAATGGTCAAGCTATTGTAATCCTCTGCAAAGGAGGGACAGTTGGCGCCCACATAGAATAGCAGCCGGTTTTTAATGATGGAATCTGCAATATCCTCAATACGGCCGATAAATTCCGGGCCGAATACCAGAACATCCACCTGGGCCAGATCGGCGCAGTACTGGATCTCTTCGGCAGTGTAGCGGAAGTTAAAGGGAACAGCCAATGCTCCGGTTTTTAAGACGCCAAAATAAATGGGCAGCCATTCCAGACAGTTCATCAGCAGGATGCCCACTTTATCTCCTTTTTTTACCCCTCTGGCCAGAAGCATATTGGCAAAGCGGTTGGCTTTTTCGTTAAATACATTCCAGGTGATCTCCCTGCGATAGTAGGAGGGAGAACTGGATTCAATGAGTTCGTACTCCTTCCAGGTGATCCGGCGATTTTCTTTCATTTCCGGATTGATCTCCACTAAACAAGTTTCATTCCCGTAGAGCAGGCAGTTTCGCTCCAATATGTCAGTAATCGGCATGACGTTTCCCCTTACTTATTATTAAAAAATTATTAAGAAAGATAGGTGTGTCTAGTACAACGAATAGAAAGGAACGTATGATTCGTTGTGTTAGTGTAAAGCAAAAAATTTAATGCTTTTTCTCTTTCTAGTGTTAAAGTGAATTATAGCCCATTTACGGGGGGATGTCAAGATAAACACAGGCAGGTACGCTCCCAAATTTGGCGCAGATATGTTCCAGAGTATGGCTGCAAAGTCTGGGCTCGATTCTGTTACAAAATTTGAGAGTACAGCAGGCTGCAAAGAATATCTCAGAAGATCAGTCAGGAATACCGTGTAAAAAGCAGAAAAAATTTAATTGTTTAATTGCTTAAAGTACAAAAGTGTGCTAAAATAATATTAGTTTGCTGCCATTCATAAGAAAAACAGTGTTGACAAAATAGTGGTATGACAGAGGAATGGGAATGATAAGGATTTGCAGAATTGTTTTACCGGATACAGAACCGGTAGGAGGAAGGGGTGTCTTATGTCAAAAGCAATGGAGCAGAATTATTGTGCAGAAATGTACGAAAGTATTCTGAAACTGGAAAATGTGGAGCAGTGCAGGAGATTTTTCCTGGATCTGTGCAGTCCGGCGGAGCTGGCGGCCATGGAGCAGCGCTATATGGTAGCCAAGATGCTGTATGAAGGAAAGGTGTATACGGAGATTGGCAGTGAAATTCACGCCAGCAGCGCCACCATCAGCCGGGTAAAGCGGATGCTTACCAGCGGGGAGGATGGCCTGAGAGAGATTTTTGATAAAGAGAGAAAGGAGAACGGAGTATGAAACAGCTGATGTTGGGAAATGCGGCCGTGGCCAGAGGACTTTACGAGGCAGGCTGCAGTGTGGTTTCCAGTTATCCGGGCACACCCAGCACGGAGATTACAGAGGAGATCGCAAAATATGAAGAGGTGTACTGCGAGTGGGCGCCCAATGAAAAAGTGGCTATGGAAGTGGCTTTTGGCGCAGCGCTTGCGGGAAAGAGAAGTTTTTGCGGAATGAAGCATGTGGGGCTGAACGTGGCGGCAGATCCGCTGTTTACCATTTCTTACATAGGAGTGAACGGAGGAATGGTGATCGGAGTAGCAGATGATGCAGGGATGCATTCTTCTCAGAATGAGCAGGATTCCCGTCATTATGCCAAGGCTTCCAAGGTGCCTATGCTGGAGCCCGCGGATTCGTCGGAGGCTCTGGAGTACACCAAGCTGGCGTTTGAACTGTCTGAACAATTTGATACTCCGGTATTTATTAAAATGTGCACCAGGATCTCCCATTCTCAGAGTATTGTGGAGACAGGAGAGCGGAGCTTGCCTCCGGTGCGGCCCTATGAAAAAAACATAGGAAAAAATGTGATGATGCCGGCCAATGCAAGGAAAAAACATCCCATTGTGGAGCAGCGGATGAGAGATCTGGCAGAGTATGCGGAGACTTCACCTTTAAATAGGGTGGAACTGAATGGAACCAAGCTTGGCATCATTACGTCCTCCACCTCTTATCAGTATGTGAAAGAGGTTTACGGGGAGGAAGTGAGCATTCTGAAGTTGGGAATGGTATGGCCGCTTCCGGAAAAGTTGATTCGTTCCTTTGCAGAGAGGATGGAGAAGGTGCTGGTGGTGGAAGAGCTGGATCCCTTTATTGAGGAGTTTTGCTGCAATCTGGGTCTGGAAGTATCTGGAAAGGATCTGCTGCCTCTGGAGGGAGAGTTCTCTCAGAATTTTCTGGCCAAGCGTCTGGGAAGGAGGGCGCCGGAAGGACTTGAGCTGGAAGAAGCTATGCCGGTGCGGCCTCCTGTGATGTGCGCAGGATGTCCTCACAGAGGTTTGTTTTATACACTGGCAAAAAATAAATGTGTGGTGCTGGGAGATATCGGCTGTTACACTCTGGGAGCGGCAGCGCCCCTGAATGCCATGGAGATGAACGCCTGCATGGGAGCCTCCATCAGCTCCATCCATGGATTTAACAAGGCTTTGGGAGAGGAGAGTGAGAAACGCACGGTGGCAGTGATCGGCGATTCCACCTTTATGCATTCCGGCATGACGGGATTGGCCAATGTGGCTTACAACCAGAGCAATTCCACGATTATTATTGCAGACAATTCGATTACCGGAATGACGGGACATCAGCAGAATCCCACCACCGGATACAATATCAAGGGAGATCCGGCGGGAAAGATTGATCTTGAGGCGCTGTGCAAGGCTATGGGATTCCATCGTGTGCGGGTGGTAGATCCCTATGATCTGGCCCAGATGGATCAGGTACTGAAGGAGGAACTGGAAGCGCCGGAGCCTTCTGTGATTATCAGCCGCCGTCCCTGCGCTTTATTAAAGTATGTGAAAGCGAAACCGGCTCTGAAGGCGGATCCGGAAAAATGCCGGGGCTGCAAGAAATGCATGAAGCTGGGCTGTCCGGCCATCAGTATGAAAAATAAAAAGGCTGCCATTGATCCCACCCTCTGTGTAGGCTGCGGAGTCTGTCAGCAGCTCTGTGCATTTGACGCACTGGAAGCGTAAGGGGGATAGGATGATGACAAAGAATATTATGATCGTAGGCGTTGGAGGACAGGGCTCTTTGCTGGCGAGCAAAATGCTGGGAAGACTGCTTTTGTCCCAGGGATATGACGTAAAGGTATCCGAGGTTCATGGCATGAGTCAGAGAGGCGGAAGCGTTGTGACCTATGTGCGGTATGGAGATAAGGTTTATTCGCCGGTGATTGATAAAGGGGAGGCAGACTTTATTATTTCCTTTGAAAAGCTGGAGGCAGCCAGATGGATCTCTTACCTGAAGAAGGACGGGAAGATTATCCTGTCCACTCAGGAGATTGATCCGATGCCCGTTATCATTGGAGCTGCCCAGTATCCGGAGAAGCTGGTGGAAAAGATGCAGGAGGCGGGAGCGGATGTAGACGCCATTGACGCCCTGTCCCTAGCCATGGAGGCCGGTTCTCCCAAGGCGGTGAATCTGGTGCTTATGGGACGGCTGTCCAAATATTTTGATGCGCCTGTGGAGGCGTGGATGAAAGCATTAGAGGAATGTGTGCCGCCCAAATTCCTGGAGATGAATAAGAAGGCGTTTGCTCTGGGACGGCAGGAGCAGTAGAGGAACAAAACTGCAAATATTTTTCCTGAAAATCCGGGAGCAGGCAGGTTTCAAACCGGGGAATGAGCAGGAGGTTTGTTTTATGAGGAGGGAAATTATGGAAAAGCACTATTATCAGCCGGAGATTGAGACCATGCCGGTGGAGAAGATCAAGGAGCATCAGAGCCAGTGTCTGGTGAAACAGGTTCGCCATGTGTGGGACAATGTTCCCTATTATCGAAAAAAGATGGAGGCGGCAGGGGTAAGGCCGGAGGACATCCATGGGATCGAGGATTTGCACAAACTGCCTTTTGTCACCAAGGACGATCTGAGGGAGGCGTATCCTTATGGTTTGCTGGCAAAACCGCTGGAAGACTGTGTGCGGATTCAGTCCACCAGCGGCACTACGGGTCGCAGAGTGGTGGCTTTTTATACACAGCACGACCTGGATCTGTGGGAGGACTGCTGTGCCAGAGCCATTGTTGCAGCAGGAGGCTCCAGGGAGGATGTGGTTCATGTCAGCTATGGTTACGGACTTTTTACCGGAGGTCCGGGTTTAAACGGAGGCTCTCACAAGGTGGGATGCCTTACCATTCCCATGTCCTCCGGGAACACGGAGCGGCAGATCCAATTTATGGCAGATCTGGGGTCAACGATTCTTTGCTGTACGCCTTCCTACGCAGCCTATCTGGGAGAGACGATTGCAGAAAAGGGAATGCAAAATCAGATCAGGCTGAAAGCGGGCATCTTCGGGGCAGAGGCCTGGACGGAGGAGATGCGCCGGGATATCGAAGAAAAGCTGGGTATTAAGGCTTACGATATTTATGGGCTTACAGAGATCAGCGGTCCCGGAGTGGCTTTTGAGTGTGAAGAGCAGAATGGAATGCACATCAATGAGGATCATTTCATTGCGGAGATCATTGATCCCAAAACTGGAGAAGTGCTTCCGGAGGGAGAGAAAGGAGAACTGGTATTTACCAGTATCACCAAAGAGGCCTTTCCGCTTTTGCGCTATCGTACCAAGGATCTGTGCGTCCTCAGCAGAAAGCCCTGTTCCTGCGGCAGAACTCATATTCGTATGCATAAACCCATGGGCAGAAGCGATGATATGCTGATCATTCGGGGCGTGAATGTATTCCCGTCTCAGATTGAAACGGTACTTTTGAATGCCGGCATGACGCCGAATTATCAGATCGTTGTGGATCGGAAAAATAATACAGATACCTTTGATATCAATGTAGAAATGTCCCAGGAGATGTTCTCGGATAATATGGCAGAAGTGTCCAACCGAGAGAAAGAACTGGTGGCTGCCCTGAAAGCAATGCTGGGGATTCAGGCGAAGGTGCATCTGGTGGCGCCCAAGTCCATTACCAGAAGCGAGGGCAAGGCAGTGCGTGTGATAGATAAGCGGAAACTGTATGAATAGATAGGGGGATTTTTATGTCAGTGAAGCAGATTTCAGTATTTATTGAAAATAAAAGCGGAGGCCTGGCGGCCATCACCGATGAACTGGCTGCAGAGGGAATCAATCTGCGAGCCTTATCCATGGCGGACAACGCGGATTTCGGCATCCTCCGCTTAATCGTGGATGATGTGTTTAAGGCGGGGAATGTGCTAAAGGATCATGGCCATGTGTATACCATCACCGATGTGATCGCTGTGGCTGCAGAAGATCAGCCGGGCAGTGTGGCGAAGATCATATCTATTCTGGCAAAGGAGAATATCAGTCTGGATTACACCTACGCATTTTTCCAGAAAAAGGCAGGTCTTGCCTGCATGATTATCCGGGTGGCGGATATGGCCAAGGCAGTAAAACTGCTGGGAAAGAACGGCATCCGTACCCTGTCAGAAGAAGAGCTGACAATGGTGTAGAGACAGGCGGTATGTGAGAAACCTGAACAGGGAGGAAGCAAAAGGGAAACCAGACGGTCTGGAGAGAAGGAATGTTAGGAAAGCCAGTGTAACAGAGGAATGAGTGACCTGTGTTACACCGGCTTTTGTGTTTTTCAGTGCCAGCAGACGATACTTGCGTCCACAGCTTCCGTTTTAGGTTCGTACACCCTCCAGTCTTAGCAGCCAGTCTTTGCGCTCCAGCCCTCCGGCGTAGCCGGTAAGGCTGCCGTTGGCGCCCACCACCCGGTGGCAGGGAACGATCAGAGAGATGGGGTTATGTCCCACTGCCTGCCCCACTGCCTGGGCCGAGAAGTGGGGCAGCCCTTTTTCTTTTGCCACAAGGGCGGCAATTTCTCCGTAGGTCCTTGTCTGGCCGTAGGGGATCTTGGTCAAAAGCTGCCAGATGCTCTGGCGAAAGGCGGTGCCTCTTAGATTTAGAGGGGGCGTAAAATCCGGATGAAGGCCGTTAAAATACAGATGTAGCCATTGCTTTGTCTGGTCAAACACAGGCAGAGCTTTTTCGATGGGATTTTCCGTTCCAGAGAGGGAGGAAGCAAAATATTTCTGTTTCTCAAACCAAAGTCCCGTAAGATGCTGGCCGTCGCTGGCCAGGGTGATGGTTCCCAGCGGAGAAGGGCAGTGAGTGATATAATCCGCAGTATTGATCTGATCCATGTTATGTGTTCTCCTACTTCTTTCTGGAAGGCGACGCTTTCTGGAACGTTCTTATTTGGAGCATCCTTATTTGGAGCGTCCCTTCTCTTCGCCAGCTTATTCTTCCTCCCAATTCCAGCGGCAGACATTCATATTTACGCAGCCGTTGGCCTTAAAAGAAACACCCTCCTCCAAAAGCCGGAGCCGTTGTTCAGGAAAGTGGGGAGCCAGCCGCCCGGCGCTGTTTACCACTCGGTGGCAGGGGTAGGCTCCGTAGTGTTCTGCCATGCTCAGAACCCTGCCTACCAGGCGGGAATTTTTTTCCCTGCCGATAAGCGCGGCGATCTGTCCGTAGGAAGCCACCTTCCCGGCAGGGATTTCTTCTACTACAGATAAGATTTCATAGATAAGACGCTCATTCAGGGTAGGTGTCATGATTGCAGCCTCCTGTTTTGCTGACGTTTTTCGTTTGCCGGCAATTTTTGCTCATGCTTCTGTTGCCTTTTTATTGTATATGGCTTCCATCCATACGGCAAGTAGAAAAATTTTTTGTCGGTCCGTTATCCAGTGGTTTGTCTGGAAACAATTTCCATGGATAGCAGGGAGAAACAGGTAATCTTAAGATTTCATTTGACAGCTTTCGGGAATTTGTGTAAGATTTTCTTGATCTCCGAGACAGAAGTTAGGAAGAATTTCGGCTGAAAGTGGGAGGATCAGTCTTGACCGGAAGAAGGATCTTGGGATTTTTAAACAGGAGAGGCGTTGACAGAGAGGAGACGGAAGCTATGATAATAAAGAAATTTTGTGCAGCAGCAGTGACAACAGCCGTTTTTTTGACCATACCTATGGCTGCTATGGCTCAGGAGGGACTGGACTCAAAGGTAGAAATGGTGATTCCGGAGAAACATCTGATCCGCAATGAGGAGGGACGGATTATTGGGATCGATAGGACCAATGAGTCGGAAGGAGCAGAATATCACAGCGTGAGCCTTGAACAGCTGATGGAAACAGAGCAGTGGAAGGAGTATCAGGCTCTGGGCCTGACCTGGGATGAGAAAGAAGATAAGCTGTATTTTGCTGATATGGAAGTCATATCCATAGATGATACTTATGAAAAGACTACCGCTTTGCAGTACATCCAGGAAGAGTGGTATGAGGAGGGGGAGGAGCCCAGGATTTCAGTCACTGCGGTGCGGGATTCTGACTATGAGCTCCAGTATTTTGAGTTTTATCGCTTGAATCTGAATGAGAATCTGCGCAGGGCTGCAGAGTATGTGGATGAAAGGCTGGAGGAAACGATCATGACAGCGGAGACGGACGAGGCAAAAGAACCGGAAGCGGTATTGGAAGGGGAAGAAGAACCAGATGCGGCTTCAAAGACGGATACAGAAGAGCCTTCGGCGATTGTTTCGATAATCGGAGGCGCAGACGGCCCCACCAGTATTTTTCTGGCGGGGAAGCTTGATGGGGAGGAATAGATCCTTTTTAAGATTTGGGGAAACAGAGCTTACTGGTTTTTTGAATGGCAGAAGGGTTTGACCGTTTTTTCCAGCCTGTGGTAGAGATTGATAAAGATTCCCACTAAGAGGGCAGAAATGACGGTCCTTCCCGTACACCCCGGAATTTTCCGAACAGGAGGAAAGAGGCAGTGACTGCCAGGGGGGTCAGGATCGTGTCAAAGAGGATCTCCATGGTTCCATAAGATTTTCCGGTGCATTTGGCCGGGGCTTTTACGAAAGCGTTGCCGGGAGTCAGGATCAGGTCGGCCTTTACAGCCAGAGTGATTCCAAGAGCCATGACCAGGCAGCCGCCGATGAGGATGAGCAGGGAGATTCCATAGCTGGCAGGCTTGAAAGCCTCAAAGGGAGCCATGACCAGGTCAATGAGCAGGCTGAAGCAGATGGTAATAGGGATCTGCAGCAGCTGGACTTTGGGAAAGGATTTTCCCAGCAGAAGGATCTGACCAAGGAAAAACAGCATATTAAAGAGAAAGGTGAAGTACCGTATGTGGACAATTTTGTTTAGTATTTTATTTTTAATGGTATTTGGAAAACTTCTTGGATTTTCCCTGAGAGCAGCCTGGGGACTTACCAAGGTATTGCTTGTGCTGGTCATTTTGCCGCTGATGCTGATCTTTTTGGTGATCAAGGGCTTGCTGGCCATCGCGTTTCCGCTGCTGGCAGTGGTGGGACTGATTACGCTGGTAAAAGAGTTTGGAAAGCTGCGTTAGGAAGATATTCACTGGGATTTGTTTTTAGTGGGACAGAAATGTGGAAAGAAAAGTTTCAGGCGCGGTTCAATGTGGATAAAAGGAGGCGGCCCGGAGCTTCATGGAGTTTGTCCGGGAATTTTACAGGCAGCGGGCTGGCAGGGACTGCTATAAGGATAGGCCGCATTTCCTGCAAAGAATAACTTGAAAATGCTTCAAAATCAAAAGCCCCCAGGAACGGTGCAGGTCTGAAAGGACAGCAGCCGTATCCTGAGGGCTTGTTGCAATTTAGAAAATGTATTGAGAGAACCGCTGAAACATTCCCTTTGTTCCTTATAGCGAGATCTCTTACCGTTCTTCCCGGAAATAGGGCAGGCCCAGGCTTTCCGGCGGCTGGTTTTCTTTCTTTCTCTGGAGACTGGAGATCACCAGCACCAGAATGGTTACCAGGTAAGGGAGCATTTTGAAGATCTCCTGCATGGACTGGCTCAAAGGCACATAGGCAAAGAGGATATAGAGTCCGCCAAAGAGGATGGAGCCCCAGATGGCCCTCGCCGGCTTCCAGAGAGCAAAGATTACAAGAGCCACTGCCAGCCAGCCGCGGTCGCCGAAACCGTTGTTCTGCCAGGTGCCGCCTAAGTACTCCATAACAAAGTACAGGCCTCCCAGGCCGCTGATCATGCCGCCGATGCAGGTGGCGGCGTATTTATACCGGGTGACGTTGATGCTGGCGGCGTCGGCTGCCGCTGCGTTTTCCCCTACAGCCCGGAGATTCAGGCCCATTCTGGTCTTAGTCAGGAACCAGGAGGCCAGCAGGGCGATGAGGATAGCCAGGTAGGTCAAAAAGCCGTAGGAGAAAAAGATATCTCCCACAATACCCAGGTCGGACAGGAAGGGAATCTGGGTTCGGAAGGCCTGCCCTGTGGTGTACACCGTGATTTGGCCTGCGGTTCCGGTAATTTTGGAAAAGGATCCGCCCAGGAAGTTTCCGAAGCCCACGCCGAAGGTGGTGAGAGCCAGGCCGGTAACGTTCTGATTGGCCCGCAGGGAGATGGTGAGCACACTGTAGATCAGCGCTCCTGCCAGGGAGAATAAAAGACAGCCCAGGACAGCGCAGAGAATGCCAATAAAGCCAACAGGGTTCTGGGTGTTGATCTCATATAGGAAGGAACCGGCCAGTCCGCCGATGGCCCCCATATACATGATGCCGGGAATACCCAGATTCAGGTTTCCGGATTTTTCTGTGATGATCTCTCCGGTAGCGCCGAACAGAAGGGGAATTCCCTGGGTGATGGCCTTCTGGATGAAGGTTACGGAAAAAATACCTTTAAATACTGCCCATAAAAAATCCATCAGTGTGCCTCCTTTCTGTTTTTACCGAAGATCAGACGATAATTTACAAAGAATTCGCTGCCCAGGATGAAAAACAGGATGATTCCTGTGATGACCTCTGAGGCGGATTCGTTTAGCTGAAATTCACTGGCAATCTGAGTGGCTCCGTTGCCCATAAATACCAGGAAAAAGGAAATCAGGATCATGATAAATGGGTTGAACTTTGCCAGCCAGGATACGATGATGGCGGTAAACCCTCTGCCTCCCGCTGTGTTCACGGAGATGGTATGAGAGGAACCGCTTACCAGCAAAAATCCGGTGAAGCCGCAGATCGCTCCGGAGAGGGCCATGGTGCGCATGATCACCTTCTTCACGTTGATACCTGCGTAGCGGGCGGTATTTTCGCTCTGTCCCACCACAGCGATCTCATAGCCATGCTTGGTGTATTTCAGGTAAATGAACATTAAAACGGTCAGAGTCAGAACAATGATTACATTAATGCTGTAGTTGAAATTGCCGAAAATATCCGGCAGAAATTTGGTAGTGATCCAGCCGGCCTGGGTCTTCTGGTTGATGGTGCCGATGGTGCCGCTTCCCTTTTTAGCCTCCCAGACAATGCTGAAAAAGGAGGTAAACTGGATGGCAATATAGTTCATCATCAGGGTAAATAAGGTCTCGTTGGTTTTCCAGTGGGCCTTGAACACTGCGGGGATCAGTCCCCAGATCATGCCGGCTGCCAGGCTGGCAATGATCATTACCAGAAAAAGCACTGGAGTAGAAAGGGTGTCGCCGCAGAATTTCATAATACCTGCGGTCATAATGCCTCCCACCAGAATCTGTCCCTCAGCGCCGATATTCCAGAAGCGCATCTTAAAGGCAGGGGTGATGGCCAGGGCAATGGCCAGCAGGATCATGGTATCCCGCATAGTGTTCCAGGTACGTCTTCCGGTTCCGATAGCTCCGTCCACCATGCTGCGGTATACCTGCAAAGGATTGCTGTGAGTGATCAGATAGATGAAAAACGCACAGACTGCCAGTGAGAGCAGGATAGCCACGGCACGGATGGCGATGGATTTTTTCAGGGTGATGGAGTCCCTTTTGACAATGCGGACAAAAGGCTCCCTTTGTTTTTCTGCTGTCATATTAAGCCTCCTCTCCGTGTTTGGTCATCAATAGTCCTACTTCTTCTTTTGTGGCTGTGCGGGCATCCACAATGCCGGAAACTCTGCCTCCGCACAGAACCAGGATGCGGTCCGAAAGTTCCAGAAGCACATCCAGATCCTCTCCCACATAGATCACCGCGACGCCCTGTTCCTTCTGATCATTCAGGAGATGATAGATGGCATAGGAGGTGTTGATATCCAGTCCCCGGACAGCATAGGCGGTCATGAGAAGTTTGGGAGAATTGGCGATCTCCCGGCCTACCAGCACTTTCTGAACATTACCGCCGGAAAGGCGGCGAACCGGGTAATTGATGCTGGGAGTTACCACTTCCAGCTGATCCTTAATTTTCTCGGAAAGCTCCCTGGGATGCTTCTGTTCCAGAAGCGCATGGTGCCCGTCCCGGTAACTGCGGATCATCATATTTCCGGGCATTCCCATATCGCCTACCAGACCCATGCCCAGCCGGTCTTCTGGCACAAAGGCCAGGGAGACGCCCATATTTTTGATCTTCATGGGATCCTTTCCCAGGAGCTCATCTGTGTGTCCGGTAGAAGGATCGGTAAACAGAATGCTCCCTTCTCCGGCCTGCAGACCGGCCACTGCTTCCAGAAGTTCCTTCTGACCGCTGCCTGCAATCCCTGCGATTCCCAAGATTTCCCCGCTGTTGGCAGTGAAACTTACATTGTCTAAAGCCTTTACTCCATATTTGTTTAAGCAGGTGAGATTTTTTACCTCCAGGCACTTTTTGGGATTTTTGGGAAGGGGACGGTCAATGTCCAGAGTCACTTTTTCTCCCACCATCATCTCAGTGAGGGAGAGTTCGGTGGCTTCGCTGGTGTTTACAGTACCGATGTATTTGCCCTTCCGGAGAATGGAAACCCGGTCAGAGATGGCCAGAACCTCATGGAGCTTGTGAGTGATAATGATAATGGCCTTTCCGTCCTTTTTCATGTTGCGGAGTACATCAAAAAGATGATCCGTCTCCTGTGGAGTGAGCACTGCGGTAGGTTCGTCCAGTATCAGAAGATTGGCGCCCCGGTACAGCATTTTTACAATCTCTACCGTCTGTTTTTCTGATACGGACATATCGTATACTTTCTTATTCAGATCCAGTTGAAAGCCATAGCGCTGGATCAGTTTGGAGATGTCTGCAATGACATCCTTCATCCGAATGATGGGGGACTGATTTTGCATTCCCAGGATGATGTTCTCCGCTGCTGTAAAGATATCGATCAGCTTAAAATGCTGGTGGATCATGCCGATGCCCAGCGCATAGGCATCTTTTGGGGAGCGGATGGTAACCTCCTTCCCATCGGCAAAGATATGTCCTTTGTCAGGGAAGTAGATGCCGGAGAGCATGTTCATCAGCGTGGTTTTTCCGCTGCCATTCTCTCCCAGCAGGGAAAGAATCTCTCCCTTTTTTACGGACAGGGATATGTTATCATTGGCAGCAACCTTGCCGAAATACTTGCAGATCCCTTTTAATTCAATGGCGTATTCAGACATATAGATTCCTCAATTCTGTGGTAATATAACGTGAAAAATGGGGACTGCCGCACAAAAAGTGATGTTCATTTTGTGCGGCAGTCCCCAAACACGTTTGAAAGTACGTGAAATTTAGGGAAACGCGGATGCAAGCGCTTCCTTAGAATACCTGATTCAGCTCTGTGATGCCGTCGATGTGGAATGCGAAGGCGGGAGCGGAAGCCAGCTCAGACTCCATAAAGTATCCGTCCGGGCTGATGTACTCTAAACCGTAGTAGGTCTCTGCCAGATCATCAGTGGCAGTGGTGGTGATGGTTTCGCCGTCTACGGTCCAGGTGGAAGTGTCGAATACATGCAGGGAACCGTCATCAATAGCAGCCCATGCAGCGTCTACCGCTTCCTGAGTTCCTTCTGCGCAGGCAGAACCCAGTTCGGTGATCCATACAGCGCCGTCAGAATGGCCGTGGCACCAGTCAGTATCAATAGTCTCGCCGTTTAAGATGCACTGGGTTGCGTAGGTGTAGTAGGGGCCCCACTTAATAGAAGCGGAGGTAAGCGCATAGTTGGGAGCAGCGTCCAGCATGGAAACATTGTAACCTACGTTGTAAACCTGGTTGGCTTCACAGCCTGCTGCAGCGCCGGTGGTATCTGCGTGCTGGCTTACCAGAACACAGCCGTTGGCGATGAGTGCCTCAGCAGTCTCCTTCTCCAGAGCCTGATCAGCCCAGGAACCGGTATATTTTACTTCCATGGTCACATTGGGGCATACAGATCTTACCCCCAGGAAGAAAGCGGTATAACCGGAGATTACCTCTGCGTAGGAATAAGCGCCTACATAACCGATCTTTTCGGTATTGTCCTCACCGTAAAGCTCTTTGAGCTTCATGCCTGCAACTACGCCGGAAACGTAGCGAGACTCATAGACAGAGGTGAAATAGTTGTGCATATTTTCCAGTCCGGAGGAAGCGGCCTGATAACCGGTTCCATGACAGAACTGAATGTCAGGATACTCAGAAGCAGCCTGAATCATGTAATCCTCAAAACCGAAGCTGTTGCCAAAGATGATCTGACAGCCCTGCTCCGCCAGGTCCACCACTGCGTCATAGCAGCTCTCATCTTCAGGGGTGTTGTACTTGCAGATGATTTGATCATCGGACAGACCAAGCGCTTCCTGCATCTCTTCCAAACCAATCATGTGAGCGTAGGTGTATCCCTCCTGCTCATCACCGATGAACACAAATCCTACCTTCAGATCAGCCAGATCTACAGGCTCAGCAGCGCTTGCAGTGAAAGCAGCTCCCAGAGAAACTGCTGCTGCGGCAGCCAGTACGGCCAGTTTTTTCCATAACTTCATATTTTTTCTCCTCCTTTTGTAAATGAAACATGGGTGTATGGATACGAAAATAGCGGCCGACGGATCACTGAGAAGAAAAGCCTGCTCTGGAGAAGATCATCAGCTTCAGGGGAGCAGTAGTTCTGAAGGGATATTTCAAGAAAGAAACAAATATAGAAAGTAATCCCCTATATCTCTTATACATAGAAAAGACAGACATACGAAAAGGTATATCTGCCGTAAACGATCTGCTGCATAAAAACCAATAGTCGCATTTGATCGGTATGCGGTAGAAACGTCTGAACCATCTTCTCAGACTTATATCGGCGTAGCAATTTTTCTTAGTTTTATTTTAACAACAGGCCTGTTTATTGTCAACCAAAACAGCTGGGAAATTGGCAACAGAATGAATTATGGGCATGGGGAGTTGACTTTTTATATACCGAACGGTATAATAAAACAAAAGTAAAATTGGGAGAAAGGAGCCTGAATGGAAAACAGAGAAAGAATTTTACAGTGTGCGGAGGAACTGTTTTACGCCAGGGGTTACGATGCCGTGGGTGTCCAGGAGATCGCAGATCGAGCAGGGATCAGCAAGCCTACCCTGTACTACTATTTTGGCAGCAAGCGCGGGCTTCTTCAGGCCATTCTGGACGCAAAGTTTGAAAAAATGTACCGCTGTATTCAGATTCCCGAGGAAATATGGGATGTAAAAGAGCGGCTGCATCATCTGGCCAGCGCATACTATGGTTTTTTTCAGGAGGAAAAGAAGTTTCATATGCTTTTGATGGCTCTGTTCTATTCTGCCAGGGAGAACGAAGCCTATCAGACCGTGCATCCCTATCTCATAGACTTCTATCAGGCCACGGTGGCGGTGTTTGAGAACTGTTCAGATCAGCTGGGAAATATGAACGGCCGTCAGAATCAGTTTGCCATCAGCTTTATGGGAATGATCAATCAGTATCTGATGCAGGAAGCGGATCGGGAGACCGGTATCTTTGGGAAAAAGCAGGGAGAGACGATCTTTGGCTTGGTGAATCAGTTTATGTATGGCATTTTTTCGTGAGAGGGAAGAAGCCAAGACGCAGCATGGGCTGTACGGTGGAAGGTCAGGAGGGCCTTGCCGGGTTCCGGCGGTTTCGGATGGCAGATTTGGCCGTGATCACAGACTGCTATATCCGGATAATGGCGATAGTGAAAATGATAGCAATAGAATAGCAACGGAAATAAGGATAAAAATAAGAACAGAATTAAGTAAAGAAGCAAAACAGGAGGTTTTACAATGAGCAAGTGGTTTGAGCGGGCTGCCTTTTACCATATTTATCCGTTGGGCCTGTGCGGCGCTCCGGCGGTGAATCCCATGGGAGAGTCAGTACACCGGTTTTTGGAGCTGGAAAAGTGGCTGCCTCACATTGAGAAGCTGGGCTGCGGAGGAATCTATATCGGTCCCCTGTTTCAGTCAGGCACCCATGGGTATGACACCATAGATTATAAGCAGGTGGACGGCCGGCTGGGAGACAATGAGGATTTCAGGCGTTTTGTGGATAAGGCTCACAGCCTTGGGCTCCGGGTTGTGGTGGACGGTGTGTTCAATCATACGGGAAAGGGCTTTTTTGCCTTTGAGGATATCCGGAGGAATCGGGAACATTCCGCCTACTGCAGCTGGTATAAGGGACTGAATTTCCAGGGAAGCTGCCACGGAGAAAGCTTTGGTTATGAGTCCTGGAGAAATTGCGGGGATCTGGCCAACTTAAACCTGCAGAACCAGGAAGTGAAGGATTATCTGTTTGAGGTGATCCGCTTCTGGATCCGGGAATTTGATATTGACGGGATTCGTCTGGACTGTGCGGACTGCCTGGATTTTGATTTTATGAGACAGATGCGCCGTCTTACAGCCCAGGAGAAAGAGGACTTCTGGCTGATGGGAGAGGTGATATATGGAGATTATAGCCGGTGGGCCAATGAAGAGATGCTTCATTCGGTCACCAATTATGAGCTGCATAAGGGGCTGTATTCCGGTCACAATGATCATAATTATTTTGAGATCGCCCATACCATCCGCCGTCAGTTTGATGAGAACGGAGGAATTTACCGGGGGCGTATCCTGTATGGCTTTGCAGATAATCACGATGTATCCAGGCTGGTGAATAAATTAAAGAACAAAGAACATCTGAAGCCGGTGTACGGGCTTTTGTATACACTGCCCGGGATCCCATCGGTGTACTATGGTTCAGAATGGGGGGTGGAGGGAGCCAAGGAGCAGGGAGATGCGGCTCTGCGGCCTTCTCTGTCTCTGGAGGAACTTCAAAAAAAACCTCCGGTGCCTGGCCTGGCAGAGTGGATCGCCTTTCTTGGGAATTGCCGGAAGGAGTATCCGGTGCTGGCGGAGGGCTGTTACCGGGAGCTGCTTTTGACAAACCGTCAGTATGCTTTTGCCAGAATGAACGAGTATCAGGCTGTGATCACTGCGGTGAATAATGACGAAGGGGAGGCAGAGCTTTGGATCCGACTACCCCGGGAGGGAAACCTTACAGATTTGGAGACAAGAGAAACCATTGAGCCGGAAAGCGGGCAGCTTCACATGACAGTTCCAGCCGGGGGCTGCCGCTTAATCGGAGTGAATGTGTGACAGGCGGAAACAGAAGGATTCAGACAAAATTTGAATGAAGAGATAAGCGGACTGCCGTCGGAATAGGGCAGCCTGCATTTGGCATTGGAAAATCAAAGCAAGGGATTGATAAAGGAGTAAGAGGGATGAAAGAGAATGAAAAAAAGGGAAGGGCAGTTTCCGGGAAAGAAGTCAAAGCTGCTGGGAGAGTATCGGGAAAGAAGTCAAATTCTGCTGTAAGTGCAGGGGGAAAGAGTACAAAGAAAACCGGAAAATCAGAGGCTAGGGGAACCGGGGCTGCTGGAAAGGCAGCGGCAGGAGGAACAGTCAGTCAGATGGTGCCTCCGGATCCGGCCTTTGTGACAGAGCTGGATCAGTATCTGTTCGGGCAGGGAGTTCACTATGATATTTTTCGGAAGTTGGGAGCTCATCCGGCAAAGAAGAACGGGAAAAAAGGGATTTATTTTGCAGTCTGGGCGCCCAATGCCAGAGGGGTAAATGTGATTGGCAGCTTTAACGGGTGGTCAGAAATCAGTCATCCCATGGAACGCCTGGAACCGCTGGGGATTTATGAGCTGTTTGTGCCGGAGGCCCATCAGGGAGATATGTATAAATTCCTGATTTTGGCGAAGGACGGAAGAAAGCTGTATAAGGCAGATCCTTTTGCCAATGCAGCGGAGATGCGGCCGGGAACGGCTTCGGTGGTGACGGATATTTCCAGAATCCGCTGGAGTGATTCTGCCTGGAGGAAGAAGCAGCAGCATTTTGCGCCGGATAAAAGCCCGGTTTCCATTTACGAGGTGCATCCGGGAAGCTGGAGGAAGCATCCCCATGAGGAGGGGGAGGATGGCTTTTATACCTATCGGGAGCTGGCGGAGAGCCTTACGAACTATGTGAAGGATATGGGTTATACCCATGTGGAGCTTATGGGGATTGCGGAGCATCCCTTTGACGGTTCCTGGGGGTATCAGGTTACAGGGTACTATGCCCCTACCTCCCGGTATGGGAGCCCGGAGGACTTTGCCTACCTGGTAAATTATCTTCACAGAAATAACATCGGCGTGATTTTGGACTGGGTGCCCGCTCATTTTCCAAAAGATGCCCATGGATTGGCAGAATTTGACGGCACCTGCGTGTTTGAATATGCGGATCCCAGGAAGGGGGAGCATCCGGACTGGGGAACCAAGGTATTTGACTATGGGAAGAATGAGGTGAAAAACTTCCTCATCGGAAATGCTCTGTTTTGGGTGGAGCAGTACCATGTGGACGGCCTTCGGGTGGATGCGGTGGCTTCCATGCTGTATCTGGATTACGGCCGTCAGGATGGCCAGTGGGTTCCTAACCAATACGGAGAAAATAAAAATCTGGAGGCCATTGAGTTTTTCAAGCATTTGAACAGCGTGGTTCAGGGAAAACATCCGGGAACCATGATCATTGCGGAGGAGTCCACCGCATGGCCCAAGGTGACAGACCGGCCGGAAAATGACGGACTGGGCTTTACGCTGAAATGGAACATGGGCTGGATGCACGACTTCCTGGAATACATGAAGCTGGATCCTTATTTCAGGAAATACAACCATAACAAAATGACCTTTGCCATGACCTATGCCTACTCGGAAAAATATGTGCTGGTACTGTCCCACGATGAGGTGGTGCATCTGAAATGTTCCATGATCAACAAGATGCCCGGGTTGTACGATGACAAATTTGCCAACCTGAAAGCAGGCTATACCTTCATGATGGGGCATCCCGGCAAGAAGCTTCTGTTCATGGGACAGGAGTTCGCCCAGTTCCAGGAGTGGAGCGAGGCACGGGAGCTGGACTGGTTTTTGCTGGCAGAAAAGAATCACCAGCAGATGCAGGCCTTTGTCCGGGAGCTGCTGCATCTTTATAAGAGCACTCCGGCCCTGTATGAGGCTGACTGCAGTCCGGAAGGCTTTGAATGGATCAATGCAGACGATGGAGACCGGAGTATCTTCAGTTTTATGCGCCATTCGGAAAGCGGCAGAAGCAATCTGCTGTTTGTGATCAACTTTACACCAGTGGCCAGGCCGGATTACCGGGTGGGAGTTCATCGGAGAAAACAGTACAAGCTGGTGCTAAACAGCGATGATGCTCAGTTTGGAGGCTCCGGAAAAGAGCGGCCGGACAGTTACAAGGCGGTGAAAAAGGAATGCGATGGAAAGACGTATTCCTTTGCCTACGATCTTCCGGCTTATGGAGTGGCGGTATTTAAGTTTTAAAGAATAAGAATCAAGAAAGCATATGGATTTTCCCTTTGGACAGAAGGGATGGGGATTTAAAAAGAGGGGGTGCTGCAAAATACGAATCCCGGCGGATTTTCGGTGTGTTTTTTTCCGAAAAGATGTTGTTTTCTGAGAAAAATCATCCGAAAGAGTACCGCCGGAAGTATTTTGCAGCATCCCCGCCAGAGTTATGTATTTGCTGCTTACCGCTGTATTTAAGAACAAGTAATTTTTTTTTTACCAATTCTTTTTCGGTTAGCATCCTTTCATGATAATTCCTTATATTTGCGAATTTGAATCGAAAGAGCCGAACCGTTTTTGCATATCAGCAATTTCAGCCATTTGGGTACGGATTTTCTTTGTATCCTCTGCGTCTAAGTTTTTCTTCCTTATTCCTGGAAATTGTGGTAAAATAGAGACCTAATATGGAGTTTTATGCGCGTTTGAGCAAAAAGGTGCGCAAACCGGGAGAACGGTATTTCTGTCTTCCGATTTTGAGATTTTTGTGAGATAGTAGGGAGAATGGCTATGAATACAAAATTTAAGGCAAAGTACAGCGGCGATTTGAAGCTTCACTGGCAGTGGAGCGTGATCCTGGCTCTGACGCTGCTGATTTTGGACGGCGCCATGTTCTGGGTATCCAGGGAAGCAGGTTTTCTTGCACTGATCTTTACGGTGCTCTATTTTTTGGGTGTGCTGTGGATGTATTTTCACTACAAGCCCAGAATTCTGCGGGAACTGGTGAATTTTGCCACCGGATACGGCCAGGTGCAGAAGGCCATCCTGGAGGAGTTTGAGATTCCGGCTGCCCTTTTGGAGCCGGACGGCAAGGTGCTCTGGATGAATAACCGGCTCTATGAGCTGACGGAGAAGCATAAAGGCTACCGGAAAAATATTTCCAGCCTGTTTCCGGAAATATCCAGGGAGATCCTCCCGGAGAATGGGTGGAGCAGAGAACTGCGGCTGGAGTATAAGGAGTATGATTTTCGGGCACAGGTGCAGAAGATTTCTCTGAATGACCTGGTGGATGATGCGGCTTTGGTGGAGCGCGAGGGGGATGAAGAATTTCTCTACATGGTCTATCTGTTTGATGAGACGAATCTGAACCGCTATATCCGGGAGAATAAAGAGCAGCGTCCGGTGGTGGGACTGTGCTACATTGACAATTATGAAGAGGTGATGGATCGGGTGGATGAGGTTCATCAGTCTCTTCTGAATGTGTTGGTAGACCGGAAAATTAATAAATATTTTTCTGCCATGGAGGCTCTGATCAAAAAGCTGGAGAAGGATAAGTATCTGGTGATTTTAAATCAGAAAACTTTGAAAGCTCTGGAGGAGGACCGTTTCTCTATTCTGGAAGGGGTTAAGACCATCAATATCGGCAATGAGGTGGATATTACCGTCAGCATCGGCGTTGGGATGAACGGCAGCGGGTATCAGCAGAATTATGAATTTGCAAGAAGCGCCATGGAGATGGCACTTGGCCGGGGCGGCGATCAGGCAGTGGTGAAGGATAATGATAAGGTGACCTTCTTTGGAGGCAAGTCCCAGAGGAGCGAGAAGAACACAAGAGTAAAGGCCAGGGTGAAGTCCCAGGCCATGCGGGAGATCATCGGCACCAAGGATCGGGTGGTGGTGATGGGACACGCTATGACGGATATGGACTGCTTTGGTGCCTGCGTGGGAGTGTACCGGGCGGCAAAGGCGGCAGGCAAGCCGGCCCATATTGTGCTGGGTGAGATCAACAGCAGCATCCGGTTTTGGACGAATCAGTTTCAGGAGAGCCGGGAGTATGAGGAGGATCTGTTTGTTACCCATGATCAGGCCATGGAGCTGGTGGATAATAATACGGTGCTGGTGGTGGTGGATACCAACAAACCCAGTATAACAGAGTGTAAAGAGCTGCTGGGTCTTACGAGAACGATTGTGGTGCTGGATCATCACCGTCAGACTACGGAGAAGATTGAGAATGCGGCCCTCTCTTACATTGAGCCTTCGGCTTCCTCCTCCTGTGAGATGATCGCTGAGATTCTCCAGTATTTTGAGGAGGGCGTGCGTCTGAAAAATCTGGAGGCAGACTGTATGTATGCAGGCATTATCATTGACACCAACAACTTTGTGGCAAAAACCGGAGTGCGCACCTTTGAGGCCGCAGCTTATCTGCGGCGCTGCGGGGCAGATGTGACCAGAGTCCGCAAGGCCTTAAGGAACGATATGACCAGCTACAAGGCCAGAGCTCAGGCGGTGAGCAATGCCCAGAGCTTTCTTGAGAACTATGCCATTACCATTTGTCCGGCAGATCATCTGGAGAGTCCCAATGTGGTGGGAGCTCAGGCAGCCAATGAACTGCTGAATATTGTGGGGGTGAAGGCCTCCTTTGTGATCACAGAGTATGATAACCGGGTATTTATCAGTGCCAGGTCCATTGATGAGGTGAATGTGCAGATCATAATGGAGCGGCTGGGAGGCGGCGGCCATATGAACATTGCGGGAGCACAGCTGAAGGACGTTACAGTGCAGGAGGCTGTGGAAAAGCTGAAACAGGTATTGAAAGAAATGACAGAGGAAGGAGCTATCTAAAATGAAAGTGATTTTATTAGAGGATGTTAAGGCAGTAGGAAAAAAAGGAGAGATCGTGGAGGTCAGCGACGGATATGCAAGAAACGTGCTTCTGAAAAAGAAGCAGGGCGTGGAGGCTACCGGAAAGAACAGAAATGATTTAAAACTTCAGAAGGCCAATCAGGAGAAAGTGGCAGCGGAGAATCTGGCTGCAGCCCAGGAGCTGGGGAAAAAGCTGGAGGCAGCTTCGATTACATTAAAAGTAAAAGTGGGAGAGGGAGGCAGACTTTTTGGTTCCATTTCCAACAAAGAGGTGGCAGAGGCTGTGAAAGAGCAGCTAGGCTATGAGATTGATAAGAAGAAGATTCAGCTGAACAATCCCATCAGGAGTGTCGGCACCATGGAAGCGGCCATTAAGCTGCACACCAAGGTAACTGCTTTGCTGAAGGTGAATGTGGAGAGCTTATAAATGGAAGAAACACTGATAAAAAGAGTGATGCCCCACAGCGCGGAGGCAGAGCAGTCAGTGATCGGAGCTATGATGATCGACCAGGAGGCCATCACGGTGGCTCAGGAGCTGCTTACGGCGGAGGACTTTTACCAGAAGCAGTACGGAGTGCTTTTTGACGCTATGACAGGGCTCTACAGTGAGGGAAAGCCGGTGGATTTGATCACCCTTCAGGAGCGGTTAAAGGAGATGGATGTGCCGCCGGAGATCAGCAGCCTGGAATTTATCCGGGATCTGATCACCGCAGTTCCCACCTCCGCCAATGTGCGCTATTACGCCCAGATCGTTCAGGACAAGGCGCTGCTTCGCCGTCTGATCAAGGTAAATGAGGAGATTGCCAACGCCTGCTATGCAGGGAAGGACAAGGTGGAGGACATTATGGAGGAGACGGAGAGGCAGATCTTCCAAGTACTCCAGAAAAAAAGCACGGATGATTTTGTCCCCATCAAAGATGTGGTGTTGAAGGCTCTGGATAAGATCGAGATGGCCAGCCGGAATAAGGGCAGCGTCACTGGGCTTTCCACCGGATTTATTGATTTGGATTATAAGACTTCCGGGCTTCAGCCCTCGGATCTGATTCTGATTGCCGCCCGTCCCTCCATGGGAAAAACGGCTTTTGTGCTGAATATTGCAGAGCATATGGCTTTTCGCAATGATATCACGGTGGCGATTTTCAGTTTGGAGATGTCCAAAGAACAGCTGGTGAACCGACTTTTCTCTCTGGAATCCAGAGTGGATGCCCAGCTTCTTAGAAACGGAAATTTAAGCGACACTGATTGGGCCAATCTCATTGAGGGAGCAGGCATCATCGGCCGTTCTCATATGATCATTGACGATACCCCTGGCATCTCGGTGGCGGAGCTGCGGAGCAAGTGCAGGAAATACAAGCTGGAGCACAATCTGGGGATTATTATGATCGACTATCTGCAGCTGATGCAGGGAAGCAAAAAATCTGAGTCCAGACAGCAGGAGATCTCGGATATCTCCCGTTCCTTAAAAGAGATTGCCAGAGAGCTGCAGGTGCCTGTGGTAGCGTTATCCCAGCTCTCCCGTGCAGTGGAGCAGAGGCCGGATCACAGGCCCATGCTTTCCGACCTGCGTGAGTCGGGAGCCATTGAGCAGGATGCGGACGTGGTGATGTTCCTTTATCGCGACGATTACTATAATAAAGACACAGACCGGAAGGATGTGGCTGAAGTGATCATTGCCAAGCAGAGAAACGGCCCCATCGGCACGGTAGAGCTGGCATGGCTGCCAAGATATACCAAATTTGCAAATATGCAGAAATAAGGAGACAAAAAGCAGGTGTTCAAACTTTAAGGAGTTTGTTCATCTGCTTTTTGGTAGGTTCGTTCCGCCCTGGGATTGAAGGAATATACATCTAGATTTCATTGATTACAGCCTCTCCGATGATTGCCCCCTTTGGGTCAATGATCAGAAACAGACAGCGATCCTGAGCTTCCAGGGAGTTCAGGAAGAAGGAAACCACCTCTTCTTTCGTAAAAATTTCTTTGCATCCCGTCAGATATGCTATTTCCGGATCCAGCGGATGATAATTCTGTTCAAAATAGGAATCTGCATCTGCCGCTTCGGCCGGCCGGAGGAGAAAACCATTCTTTTTCCAATAGTTTTCAATGTCCATGGTAGTGCTACCTCCTTTTTGCTTTGCATGGAAGGGCATTCGCTTCATTGGCCGGACTGGGGCAGTTCCAGCGCCACCACCTGGTATCCCTTCAGGGTAAGCTGCCGGTCCTCTATTTTGGCTTCCGGATAATTGTTCAGCGCCACATGGATGCAAGGCGCAGGCAGGCTGACATTCTGCGCATCTTTCTGGAAATTCGCCAGGATCAGCAAGGTTCGCTGGCCTTTCCGGTAATATGCCATGAGATTGTGCTGCTCTTCCAGAAAAGGAAGAAAGCTGCCGTATATCAGCGTTTCTGCGTACTCCGGGGATTTACGCAGGGCAATCAGTTTCCGGTAGAAATGGAACAGGGAATCCGGATCCTCCACCTGGCTGGCTGCATTAATCTGAAGATAATTGGGATTGACCTTCAGCCAGGGAGTGCCAGTGGTAAAACCGGCATTTGGGGAGGTGTCCCATTGCATGGGTGTTCTGGCGTTGTCCCGGCTGCTGCGGGAGATCACTGCAAGCGCTTCCTCCTCAGACAGGCCTGCATGGAGAGCCACCTGATACTGATTCAGAGTGGAGATGTCGTCCACCTCCTCTATGGACTGAAAGGGATAATTTTCCATCCCAAGCTCCTGACCCTGATAGATGAAAGGGATTCCCCGCATCATAAAGTACAGGGCAGCCAACATTTTTTTAGCGGCCGGACACAGATCTTCCCTGGGAATATAGCGGCTGACGCCCCGGGGCTCATCGTGGTTTTCAATGATGTTGGAGAGAAAGCCTGTCATGCCCACCCGACTCTGGGACTGGAAGCAGCAGCGCTTGTAGTCTTCCGGGGTGATGGGAGTATCGTCATACCAGCCCTTTGGGCTGGCGCCGAAAATGTGGGCGGAGAAATCAAACATGCTGGAAAAGTACCCATTTTCCCCGATAAAGTCCGGCAGTTCTTCTGGCTTTTCATTAAATACTTCTCCAACAGAAAAGGCATCGTACTTTTGAAAGGTTCGCCTCTGCATTTCCCCTAAAAATTCTCCCACCCCGGAGGCTTCCTCCAGCATGCGGTCAATGCTGCTTAAGCCGTCCTCCCGGTCTGGAGCATAATCATGCATCGGTAGGGCTTTTTTGATATTTATGATGGCATCAATGCGAAAACCGCTCAGGCCCTTATCCAGCCACCAGTTCATATTTTTGTAGATCTCTTCCCGGACTTTCGGATTTTCCCAGTTCAGATCTGGTTGCTTTTTGTGGAACAGATGGAGGTATTGTTTGCTGGTACCTGGAAGGTCGTCCCACACCGGGCCGCCGAAGTAAGAGCGCCAGTTCGTGGGGAGTTTTCCCTCCTCTTTTTCTCGAAGATAAAAATAATTCCCATACATTCCATCCGGATCCTCACAGGCTTTCTGAAACCACGCATGTTCATCGGAACAGTGGTTTACCACCAGATCCATTAGAACATACATATTTCTCTTTCTGGCCTCTGAAATAAGGTGTTCCATGTCTTTCATGGTGCCGAACCGGGGATCGATTCCATAGTAATCGGAAATATCGTATCCCTGGTCTGCCAGAGGAGAGGGGTAGCAGGGAGAGAGCCAGAGAATGTCCACCCCCAGCAGCTTCAAATAATCCAGTTTTTGGATAATACCCGGCAGATCGCCGATGCCGTCTCCATTGGTGTCCAGAAAACTTTTGGGGTAGATTTGATAGGCCACTTTATTGTGCCACCATTTTTTTATCATAGGTAAAACCTCCTTAGGATTTTTAAGCAGGTGATCATACGTTTGGAATTTATCATATCATAAAAAAGATTTTACTGTCAAAAAAATCCCGCTTCCTGGAATATTCTTTTGACATCTGGCAATCCTATGGATAGACGAACGGATGGCAAAACAGGGCGGAAAGGGAAATGCCCCGGCCCGGAGCCGTCAGGCGTAAATATGGACAGAGGTGAAAGATGATGGAAAACAAAGAATCAAAATTCAAGTGGAACGGAAAAAATAACAATCTGATTTTTGGCCTGTGCCTGGTAGCAGTGACGGCGTTTTCAATCCTGTTTGCAGCAGGCCAGGTAAAAAACGCCCAGAAACAGAGGGCCGGGGAGCAGCAGGAGCTGGAACAGACGGCAAAAGCCGGGGATCCGGCGGCTCCACAGGTGGATCAGGCGCTGCAGGAGGCGTTGGATCAGTCTAATGAGCAGGAAGGAGAGCCTGAGATTCCTTTGGCAGAGGCCAGCTCCAATGATATTGACGCACAGATCCAGGAACAGGCCAATCTTCCGGGGGAAGGGCAGATGGATTCGCAGATCCAGGAAGCGGTTGAGGCGGAAGAAGAGCCTGCTGTGGCTGCCCAGACCTCAGAGATTTTGCCCACAGTGACGTTTGGAGAGGCAGATACCCTAAACTGGCCGGTGGCAGGAAGTGTAGTATTGGATTATTCTATGGACAGCAGTATTTATTTTCCTACTTTAAAACAGTATAAGTACAATCCGGCTCTGGTGATCGGCAGCGATGTAGGCGCTCAGGTGGTGGCTGCTGCCAGAGGCGTGGTGGAGAGCATTGGCATTGATGAGGAGACAGGCACGACCCTGGTGATGAGTCTGGGAGATGGCTATAAGCTTACCTACGGACAGCTGAAGGAGCTGACTGTTTCGGAGGGACAGGTTGTGGAGCAGGGACAGATTCTGGGATATGTGAGTGAACCCACGAAGTATTACTGTATGGAAGGAAGCAATTTGTACTTTGCCATGACAAAGGATGATCTGCCGGTTGATCCGGTGATTTATCTGGAATAGGGAATCCACAGAGGCGGACAGGAAATCTCATGGCTAGGGGATGTTGCCCTACGTATGCGAATACTATGCACAAAATGGAGAATTTGGCTTATAATACAGTATGACGAAGGTTCGCAATCGAATATCTGATACAGTTTTACAGAAGCATTGCATTGGGGCGGGCAGCAGCGGCTGTCCTGGAATAAGATACCTGCTTCGTCGATTGCTTTTTATAAACAAGGAGGGCGGCGGCGGGAACCAAAAGCGGGCGGAGTTTTCCGCAGCAGGTTCCGGCTTCCCCCTCTCTACATAGAGCCTGGACGATCAGCAGAATGAAAGCGGAAGAGGGGGCCTGCCTGAAAACGGAGCGGGAAGCGAAAGAGGGGACTTGCCTGAAAACAGAGTGAGAAGCAGAGGAGGATGCCTGCCTGAAAGCGAAGTGAGGAGTGCAAGAAGGAGCCAGTCTATAGAATAAGGGATGGAAAAAAGAGGCTTACCTGGAAGCAGAACAAGAGACAGAGAGATATTCCGGATAGTATACAGAGACGGAACATTTTAGAAAAGGGAGACAAGCGCATGAAACATTTTGTGTACATAGTAGAGTGCAGGGATGGCAGCTATTATACTGGCTGGACGAACCATTTAGAGCGGAGGCTGGAGGCTCACAATCAGGGAAAAGGAGCCAAGTACACCAGAGGGCGGGGACCGGTAAAGCTGGTGTATCAGGAGGAGTTTTCCACAAAGGAAGAAGCCCTGCGAAGAGAATACGCCATCAAGCAAATGAGCCGTTCCGGAAAGGAGCGGCTCATAAAAGAGTTTGCGGGAAAAGAATGATACGCAAAAGCAGGACGCTGGAGCAGAACCGGGATAAAAAATGGTGCGAAAAACCGGATAAACCAGGAAACGGCGTATCAGATAATTAATTGTTTACAGAGGCATGGAAGCCACAAAGAAATACATGAGGATCAGGTGGCAGGCGCTGCCTCCCATGACAAACAGGTGGAAGATCTCATGGGAACCAAAGGATTTATGCTTGGAATTAAAAAGAGGAAGTTTCAGGGCATAAATGATCCCGCCTACGGTGTAGATGATTCCGCCTGCCAGAAGCCATCCAAAAGCTGCTGGGGAAAGGGTATTGATGATCTGGGTGAAGGCCAGCACACAGGTCCAGCCCATGGCAATATAAAGCAGAGAAGAAAACCATTTGGGACAGTTGATCCAGAACGCCTTGATCAGGATACCCAGGATAGCAATGCCCCAAACCAGACTGCACAGCAGATACCCGGTGCGTCCCCGCAGTACGATGAGGCATACGGGAGTGTAGGTTCCGGCAATCAGAACAAAGATCATCATGTGGTCGATCTTTCTTAGAATCCGGTTCCATTTTTCAGAAATATTCAGGGAATGATAAGTGGTGCTGGCAGCATATAAAAGGATCATGCTGACAATAAAGATCCCAAGGGAGAACGTGTGGACAAGATCCGGATTGGAAGCTGCCCGTATCATCAGAGGAACCGCAGCAAAAACGGCCATCAGCATACCGATAAAATGTGTGATAGCGCTTCCCGGATCCTTTAAGTGCATGGCGTCTTTTTTGATCTGCATAGCTTCTTTTTTTATCTTCTCCTTCATGTCTAAGACCTCCTTGTGCCTGGATTTGATAATAAAGCAGCCAATGTCTGCAATATATAACTACGGTACTATTATAAGTAGTTTTTAATACTACATACTGATATATTACTACTATGAGATAGAAAATGCAATACCAGAAAGCGGAAAAACAGAAAATTAATTTTTATGTAACAGATAACGGCCTATCTGACCTTGTCTAAAAAGAAAAAACTGGTTATTTTAATAGGTACAGATTGATGCTATTCTAAAACGCAGAAAATGAAAGAAAGAAGGATGCGTTTATGAACAGGGAACAAAATAGGATCAAAAAACTGGCGCAGACAGCTCTTTTGGCTGCATTATGCTTTGTTTCATTTACCTTTTTGCAGATCAAGATTCCCATGCCTGGAGGAGATGCCACCTCCATCCATATTGGAAATGCGTTCTGCGTGCTGGCAGCTCTGCTGCTGGGAGGTTTATACGGAGGACTGGCGGGAGCCATCGGTATGAGTATTGCGGATCTGATGGATCCGGTATACGTTACGGTGGCGCCGAAAACCTTTGTGCTGAAGCTTTGCATTGGACTGATCACCGGCCTGGTAGCTCACAGGATCGCTCATATCAATGAAAGCACAGATAAGAAATACGTACTGAAATGGAGTATTATCGCAGCGGTGTGCGGTCTTGGATTCAATGTGGTTTTTGATCCCCTGGTGGGGTATTTTTATAAAATGTGGGTGCTGGGACAGCCTCAGGAGCTGGCTTCTGTCCTGGCAAAGTGGAGTACAGCCACCACCTTTGTGAATGCGGTGGTATCTGTGATCCTGGTAGGCCTGATCTACAATGTGCTGCGCCCGGCCCTTCGTAAGGCAGGGCTGATGGGAACGGCCGGGGCAGCCTGAAAAAAAGAGGGAATGGCAAACGCCATTCCCTCTTGATCATTAGGGGATTCCCCTGTTTTTATTCGATGGTTTATTTGAAGTATCTGTTCAGCAGACCCTGGAATGCTTTTCCGTGTCTTGCCTCATCCTTTGCCATCTCATGAACTGTGTCATGGATTGCATCCAGGTTAGCAGCCTTAGCCATCTTAGCCAGCTCCAGCTTACCAGCAGTAGCGCCGTTCTCAGCCTCAACTCTCATCTCCAGGTTCTTCTTGGTGCTGGGGGTAACTACCTCGCCCAGCATCTCAGCGAATTTTGCTGCATGCTCAGCTTCTTCGTAGGCAGCCTTCTCCCAGTACAGGCCGATCTCCGGATATCCTTCTCTGTGAGCAACTCTGGACATAGCCAGGTACATACCAACCTCAGAGCACTCACCCTCGAAGTTTGCTCTCAGACCAGCGATGATCTCTTCGCTTACGCCCTCAGTGATACCAACCTCATGCTCGCAAGCCCAGGTCATAACACCCTCTTTTACCTCTTCAAATTTGTCAGCTCCTGCCTTACAGATGGGGCATACTTCGGGAGCTGCTTCGCCTTCATAAACATAACCACAAACTTTACATACAAATTTTGCCATAATTTTGTTCTCCTTTTTATTATAAATTTTATTTTAGTACCTGTTACTATCTTCCAAATTAGCACTTTTTAAGGGGTCTGTCAAGGCAGAACCTTGCCCCTGTAGGCATTGTTGGCAGAGTCCGTAAAAATTTGCAACGTATCCCTCAATTTCCCCGTCAAACCCATGAGCAGCGGTTTCCATGATCGCGTCCATGGAGGCTGTTTTCAGGTCAGAGACATGATGACAATGTCTGCAGATGAAGTGACAGTGCCGGGAGACATCTCCGTCAAAATGATCCGGGCCATCGCCGGTGGAAATCTTCTGGATCTCCCCCAGTTCTGTTAAAAGCGCCAGGTTTCGGTAGACGGTTCCTAAGCTGATCCGGGGCTGTTCCTTTCGCAAAGAGGTGTAGATCATCTCAGCGGTAGGGTGATCCTTGCGCCCAGCTAGGAAATTTTTGATGGACTCTCTTTGCCTGCTGTATTTTAGAGTAGCCATATAAGAGTCTCCTTAATAATAGTAATTAATACTGTTATTATAATAACAGAAGAAAGAAAACTTGTCAACATATAAAATAAATTTATTTGAAAAAATTTATTTTATATGTTGGTAATGAGCCAACCGGCCGCGCCTGGATGGATCTTTGGCAAATGGCGCAGGGGCCAATCCGCTGCAGTTTGCTGCCGCTCAATTTTTAGAGCAATTTAATAACATAAACTTCCTCAATTCGATTATAATAAAGAAGACAGTAGAAGATCCTTGCAGCAGACGGAAAGCCCGAAAGGGCGGAGCGCTGATGAGGATTGGTCAGAAAAAAGGAGGATTTCAGTATGTATGATGTGATCATTGTTGGTTCCGGCCCTGCCGGTCTGGCGGCGGCTATCTATGGAGAGAGAGCCAGGCTGTCAGTGCTGGTGCTGGAGAGGGAATATATCAGCGGCGGCCAGGTGGTGAATACGTATGATGTGGATAATTATCCTGGGCTTCCCGGTATCGGAGGTTATGAGTTGGGAATGAAATTCCGGGAACATGTGGACAAGTTTGGAACAGAATTTGTGACTGCAGAAGTGAAAAACATTATAATAGAAGATACTGTGAAAAGGGTGGAGACAGATTCTGAAGTTTATGAAGGGCGGACCGTGATCCTTGCTATGGGAGCGGCGCACCGTAAACTGGGAGTTCTGGGAGAGGAAGAACTGGCTGGCATGGGGGTTTCCTATTGCGCTACCTGCGATGGAGCCTTCTTTAAGAACCGCGTTGCTGCTGTTGTGGGAGGCGGAGATGTTGCGGTGGAGGATGCGCTGTTTTTGGCCCGGATTTGCGAGAAGGTTTATTTGATTCACCGCAGAGATCAGCTGCGGGCGGCCAAGATCCTCCAGGAGAAGCTGTTTGCCTGCTCTAATGTGGAACTGATCTGGAACGCAGAGGTGACGGAGATCTGTGGGGAGGATCAGGTAGAGTGCATTAAAATAAGAGAAAAAGGGCAGGAAAGTGTAAAAGTCCTTCCGGTAGACGGAGTATTTATCGCAGTTGGAACTGTACCAAATACGAAAGAAATTTGTAATAACTGTAATAAATTGGAAATGGATAAGGCTGGATATATTCTTGCAAGGGAAGATTGCGTCACGAATATTCCGGGAATTTACGCTGCTGGAGATGTAAGAACTAAGAAATTAAGGCAAATTATTACAGCAGCAGCGGATGGGGCCAATGCTGTGACCAGTGTGCAGGAGTACCTGAATTCCTTGTAAATAAAGGGAAAAATGAATACAACCTCCAAGAAAAACATAAGAAAAATATTATTAAGAAAAAATTAATTAAAAGACTTGACATAATTATTGCGATTTGTTATGATAGACCCGTAATAAATGTAATAAATTCGTAATAAATGGTTAGAAATTTGGAGGTTGAGATAATAATGAAGAAGGGAATTGCGAAGTTTACGGCGTTTTGTGTGGCGGCCGGTATGACATTTGGCGGTTCAGGGATTGTTTCCCTGGCAGATGGACCGGAGATGTCTCTGGTTGGGATCGGGAGTTTGTCAGCAGTGAAGGAGACGGATGCTGAGACAGCTTCTGAGGAGACGGAAGACTCCGCCCAGGAAGAAGAGAGTACGGGATCCTTTGGTAATATTGGAGCCGGGCTGACTTCACAGGGAGCAGGGGAGACAGAAGCCGTAGATGAGCAGGAGACTTTCGATAACAGCACAGAGGATGGGGCAGCAGCAGAAGAGACATCCGGAGAAACTGGCGGGGATGTGTCTGCGCCGGAACAGCAAGTTTCTGAGGAGACAGAAGCTGTGCCGGAGACAGAGCCGGTGCTGGATACCAGCATGGTAGGCACCACTGGTTTTGCTCAGTGTAATGAATATGTGAACATTCGGGCTACCGGAGATACCAACGGAGAGGTTTTGGGAAAACTTTACAACAATGCTGCAGTTTACATCGAAGGTGTAGATGAACATGGATGGTACAAGGTAACCTCCGGTAATGTTACCGGATACGTGGCTTCTCAGTATATTATGGTAGGTTCTCAGGCAGAGCAGCTGTCTCAGGAAGTGGGATACCATGTGGCTGAAGTGGGAGCTGAGGTTCTGAATGTCCGGGCAGATGCCAGTCAGGATTCCGAGATTGTTACCACAGTTACCAATACCCAGGAAGTAGAAGTGGTGGAGGACTGTGGAGAATGGCTGAAGGTGGCCGTTGATGCTGAGACCTATGGGTACGTGTCCGCAGACTATGTATATGCGGAGCGTCAGTACCAGGAGGCAGAGTCTATTGAGGAGGAACAGGCCAGACTGGATGCAGAGTGGCTGGCATACTTAGAGGAACAGGCTCAGGCAGAGGCTGAGTATCAGGCATATTTAGAACAGCAGGCCCAGCAGAATGTACAGGAACCTTCCTATGAAGAGCCTTCTTATCAGGAGCCTTCCTACGAAGAGCCTTCTTATGAAGAGCCGGATGATACAAACAGCAGCTATGGAGATGCTCAGACAACAGCAGATGCGCTGTATCAGGAGTACTTGAATGCCCAGGCAGAGGCAGACGCAGCAACCCAGCAGGCGGATGAACAGCTGGTATATGATACTGCAGAAAAAGCTCAGCAGGCATATCAGGAATATCTGAATGCTCAGGCACAGGCGGATGCTTTGGCAGCAGGCGGTTCCACAGATCAGAGTCAGGATTACACAGACGGCACAGAGGATTATGTGGAGGATGATTATACAGAAGATGAGTATGTAGACGACACCACAGAAGAGGACTATGTGGAAGACTATGTAGAGGATGACTACATAGAAGACGACTATGTAGAGGACGATTATGTGGAAGACGATTATGTGGAAGACGACTATGTGGAGGATGGAGGTTCTGAGGATACCTCAGACAACGGATCTTCCTACAGTCTTGGTCAGGAGATTGCGAATTATGCAGTTCAGTTTGTAGGCAATCCTTATGTGTACGGAGGCACCAGCCTTACCAATGGAGCGGATTGTTCCGGTTTTGTTCAGTCTGTAATGGCTAACTTTGGCATCGGCCTTCCGAGAACAGCTGCTTCCCAGTCCGGCGGCGGAGTGGAGGTTTCCCTGGATGCCCTGCAGCCCGGAGACCTGTTGTTCTACTATGGCGGCGGCGGAATTGGGCATGTGACCATGTACATTGGCAATAATCAGGTAGTACACGCAAGTAACCCTTCATCCGGTATTATTATCTCTGATATGTCTTACAGAACACCGGCCTGGGCAAGACGTTACTGGTAAACTTGTTATCTCAACCAAATATTACATAAAGCGAAACCGTTAGGTCTTTTGGCCTGGCGGTTTTGTGATTCCGGCAGAAAAACAGGGAGCGAGGAGATGCCGGGCAAAGCGGGAAACTAAAATATTGTGAAACGCAGGTCAGGGTGGGAAAAGGAATGGGGATGAATCGTCGCATAGTGTATGGAAAAGTCTGATAATTGTTTTCGGGGATTTTACAGATCCAGGGGATTTGTATGGGAAAAGTAAAAAAATGCACAAACTTTGTCCAAAAACATCGAAAAAGAGGGAAGGGGATGTGGATGCGTGTGGATGGTTGTCCACAGAAAAGGTGGACAAAAAACGTGGGAAAAAGAGTTATACACGAACTTATCCACATTATCCACATTTTTTTGTGGTTTAAAAGTAGATTCTGGAACGGTTTGGGATGGAACAAGCGTTTTGTGAATTGTGATAAAAGTATTGATTTGGGAGAAAAAAGAGAAATAAGTATTGACAAATAAATAGTAAATTAATTTTCAGAAATAACAGATATTTTATCGGAGAGTCTCATGATTTGTGTTAATATTTGCTATGATAAAGACAATAGCATATCTTTCGGACTGATTTGTGCTTCCACTATTTGACGGATTCTTTTTCCGGGCCTCATAATTCAGAGTTCGGATACAGAAGTCAGGAGTATATGGAATATGAAATAGAGGATGCTGCAAAATACTAATTCCGGCGGATTTTCGGTGTGTTTTGCTCCGAAAAGATGTTATTTTTCGGAGCAAAATCACCCGAAAGGGCGCCGCCAGAGGTATTTTGCAACATCCCCCATATGAGAGAAGAACCCTATCTGCATATTTTTATGAAGCCGCGAAATACAGGAATGCCCTGTTTCCCCATGTTCTCAGGGTGCCATTGAACGCCGTAGATGGGCAGAGTTTTGTGCTGCAGAGCCTCCACAGTTCCGTCGGGAGCTTTCTGGGTGATTGTCAGATTTTTGCCCAGGCGTTTCACAGACTGGTGATGGGAACTGTAGACTTTGTAATTTTTTTTGTAGAGATTGTAGATCCAGGAGTTTTTTCCTACATTTCGGACTGTGTGCCAGCGGCCTCTGTGATTTTTAATGTTCTGATTCAGGGAACCTCCAAAGTAGACGTTGATCAGCTGCATTCCACGACAGATGCCAAGGACAGGCTTTTTTGCTTTCACATAGATACGGTTAGTGGTGGCGGTCTTTTTCAGAGAAATTACGCTGGAGTTGGATGTTTTCCAGGTTACCTTTTGGGAGGTGTGCCGCAGTGTCAGGGGCGTGCTGGTACCTGCAGAAAGGGTCATTTTCTGATCCGTCAGAAATGAACCACTGGCGGATGCAGCCTGTGTGTTTGCCAGGGTCAGTAAAAGTAAGAGAAAAATTAGACCGAAAACATGGTGATACCGTTTTGGCTTCTGTTGGTTTTGCATAAGCAGTTTTACTCTGGAGTTCATAATTTGCGGCCTCCTTTGTATAACAATATTTGACCATAAATAATACGGAAAAATTGATTTTCTACGAATCTATTTTACCCCTCCCCAAAGGGGTGTCAATATTTTAATACAAAAAAAGTACCGACCCCACAGCTCCTGCGTCTGCAAAATCAGTACTTTAAATGCGCCTTCAGGGGCTCGAACCCTGGACACCCTGATTAAGAGTCAGGTGCTCTACCAACTGAGCTAAAGGCGCTTATTAAGTTGTTGTTCCGGCGAACAAATAGTATTATAGTACAGCAGAATAAAAAAAGCAAGCCCTTTTTAAAAAAAATTTAGAAAAAATTGAAAGTTTTTTCTTGCGGCCAGGAGACAATGCCATTATAATAAGTAATATGTGGGAGTTTCCCCGGTCATAATTAAGAAAATGAAAGGAAACGAAGAGATGAATCAGAACAGCGGTACGGATTCCGCAGCGGATCAGCGTGGCAAGGATATGCTTCATGCCACACCTCCCGGGAAAAATCAGAAATTCATAAGGAATGACCAGTATTTTACCGTTTGTATTTACACGTTTATTCTGGTGGTTATCAGCGCAGTGGCTATTAAAGGAATTTTTTCCATTGATCAGACAGGAGCCTTTTTTGTGGGGATTCTTCGGGCGTTAGGTCCCTTTTTGATCGCTTTGCTGATCGCTTATATTTTAAATCCTTTTGTGAAATTTGTAGACCGCTGGCTGAAAAAGATATGCCCGAAGCTGCCGGAAAAGGTTTCTTTGGTCTTGGCCATGTTTGTGGTATATCTGCTGGGATTAGGGATGATCTTTGCTATTTTGGTATATGTGCTGCCGGAGATTGTGAGGAATCTGGCAGACCTTGTCAACTACATCCCTCAGGTATACGAAGATCTGGAGGCCTTTTTAGAGTCCCTGCAGCAGCAGTTTCCAACGGTGGATTTCAGCGCCATTACTACCATGCTGGAGGATACCCAGACGGACGTGGTAGCCAGCATTACAGCAGTGGCGAAAGATATGATTCCAGTGCTTTATACAGCCTCAGTGTCTGTGGTGACCTGGTTTGGCAATTTCCTTATTGCCATGATCGTTTCTGTATATATGCTTTATGGAAAGAAGTCCCTAAAGAGGATGCTGAAGATTGTGATGTACTCCTTTATTCCCAAGAAGCAGATTCAGACGGTAAAGGAGATTCTGTTGGAGTGCAACAATATTTTCAGTAAATATCTGGTGAGCAAAATGATAGACTCCTTTATTATCGGAGTCCTCTGTGCCATCCTGATGGTGTTCCTGCGTCTGCCCTACGTATCTTTAATCAGTGTGATTGTGGGCATCACCAACATGATCCCTTACTTTGGCCCCTTCATTGGAGCGATCCCTGGGATCGTTATTATCCTCTGCATCAATCCTATACAGGCGCTGGTTTTCGCTGTTATGATTCTGTGTCTGCAGCAGTTTGACGGCTTAATCTTAGGCCCGAAGCTTTTGGGAGATTCCACAGGAATGAAGCCTCTCTGGATCATTTTTGCCATCACCATTGGCGGTAAATTCTTTGGCGTGATCGGCATGTTCCTGGGCGTTCCGGTGGTGGCCGCTTTGGCTTATCTGGCGGAACGCTATATGCGGCATCGCCTGGCGAAGAAACATCTGTCTATGGATAAGCTGTGATATAAGGCATCTGGGGCGAGGGAGAGGTGAGGGAAGAACCGTGAGGAGCCAGAAACAGCGTGTGCCTTTCAGGAGGTGGAAGCGGTTCTTTTCTGACCGTATGGTTCCTGCAGACGGATGGCAGAATACAGAAATATCAAAAGACCCGGAAGTCAGTTCTTCCGGGTCTTTTCTTTTCCTGAGAGCAGTTTCTGCATGTCATCCAGCGCTTTTTTCAGGGACAGCGCTTTGCGGTTCAGGGAGGATTTATCGTAAGTGAGCAGATAGAGGGTTTCCCGCCATTTGCTTTTTCCAATCATGGAGAAATCTCCTTACAGTACCCTTTCTATAAAATATGATGCAAAATTCTGAGAGTGCGAAGTATAGAAACAGTTGCCAGGTATTCTTTGACTTCTTAACCAAAATAGGGAAAGAACCTAGAAAAGGGAAGGCTCTCTGTGGATGATCATTTTATGAATGGGATTTCCTTTGGAAGAAAAGCGCTCCTCATATTCCGTCATAACATTTCCCTGGGATAAAATCGGATCATGATGCAGGTCATAGGTAAAGGAATCCAGGATCCAGCCAGCCTCCTTCACCTGCTCCAGGGCAAAATCAAAGAGCAGGCGGTTGTCGGTTTTAAATTCCACCCGGCCCTCCGGTTTTAGGATCTGGTTATAGCGGGCCAAAAATTCTTTGCTTGGCAGGCGGCGTTTGGCGTGCCGGTCTTTTGGCCAGGGGTCAGAGAAATTCAGATAAATTCCATCCACCTCATTTTGCCCAAATACTTTCGGCAGATCCTCCGCATCCATGCGGAGAAACAGCAGATTGTTTACCTCCGGAAGCTGTTCTCTTTTTTCCAGAGCCCGCAGCAGGACGCTGGAATATTTTTCAATGCCCACATAATTCCGGTCAGGATGGGCAAGGGCAAGATCAGTGATGAAGCGGCCTTTTCCCATGCCTACCTCCAGATAGAGGGGCTGGTGATTTCCAAAGACTTCCTGCCAGCAGCCTTTTTTTTCTTCCATGATGCTTTCCTGAATCACATATTTGCTGGCCGCAATGGCCTCCCTTGAACCGGGGATATTTCGTAATCTCATAATAACTCCTTTTTGTGATAGCGCCTGTGCACATGGGCGTGCTGCCCTGTGTACACGGACGCTACGGATTGTCGATAGAAAAAACAGCAGGCTCAGGCAGTGACAGCGCTGCTCGTTGGGGCAACTGAGCCTGCAGGAAAACCGCAGAAAAACCGAAAAGGATACGGCGGCGTATTTGATTCCCGACTACAATAGCAGATCGGGGGATGTTTTGCAATATACAATTTGCAGATTGTTATGAGATTAGTAACTGTTTTCTCATAACAGCTGGAAGGGACTGTTTCGCAGCAGGAAATGAAATTAGATTTTTTTGTAGGCTCTGGGCTTTGTATGCGGATGCCGGCGTTACAATATTGAAAAAAAGGCGGGGGCATGATATGCTGTCATTGATAAACCGGCAAAAAAGAAGATGAGTGGAAAACAGGATGTGAAATTTTCGCAGGAAAGCTGTGCAGTGCTTTTGAAAGGATGGTGAGGGGCGTGGATGTAAAATTTATCAACCCGGGAGCAGAGGAGATGATTCGGCAGATTCTGGAATTTCAGACCCCGGAGACCTCGGCGTGGTGGTCCTCTCCTCTGTATCATTTTTATCCTCAGCTGGATCAAGAATATGCCCAGGGGCTGGCCTTTCCTGAGAGAATGGCTTATCTGGAGCAGATGCTGCAGAAAATTTATGAGGAGCAGAGAGCTGTGATTGATCAGAAGGCAAAACAGTATGCCGATCATTGGACTGTTTGCCGAGGACAGATTACAGAGGCTTTATCAGAAGCCTTTGAAGTGGACCTTACCAATCAATTTCAGGATCTGAGATGCCTTGTCAGCCTAAATCCCGTAGAACCCCGTTTTCTGCAGGAGAGAAGTTTTTCTGTTTTTTATCTGAACAGCGAGAGAGGCGCCATTGGGGAGGCAATACATGAGATGGTGCATTTTGTGTGGTTTTATGTGTGGCATCAGGTGTTTGGGGATCGTGTTGAGGAATATGAGCGCCCCAGCACGAAATGGATTTTAAGTGAGATGGTGGTAGAGTCTGTGATGCGAGATCCCCGGCTCAGCTCCATCAATCCCTATTTCCCCAGAGAGAATGGCGGCTGTATTTATCCCTGGTTTTTTGACATGATCGCTGGTGGAAAGCCCATACTGGAGACTCTGGATCCCTGGTATCGCAGTATGGGCATTCGGGATTTTATGAAGAAGAGCTATGAATATTGTCTGGAGCATGAGGATGAGATCCGAGGCCATATGAACCGGGCGGAGACGGCAGAGATTTAAGTCTTTCATACGATTGACCTATAATTTGGCGTATATAATTAGGAGCTGAAAAAGGAACAAAAGCAGAGCAGTGAAAAGAGAGGGAAAACATTGAAGATTAAAAATTACGTAAAACCGACAAGTCTGGAAGAAGCGTATCAGTGGAATCAGAAGCGCAGCGCCCGCCTTATGGGAGGTATGCTGTGGCTGAGACTGGGGCGGGGAACGATTCAGACAGCCATTGACCTGTCCGGCCTGGGATTGGAAGGAATCAGGGAGACAGAGGAGAGCTTTTACATAGGGGCCATGACTGCCCTAAGAAGCCTGGAACAGCATCCGGGTCTGGAGGCGTACACAGAAGGGAGCCTTCGGAAAGCAGTGAGTTCCATTGTGGGGGTGCAGTTTCGGAATTTAGCCACAGTGGGAGGAAGTATCTGGGGGCGTTTCGGATTTTCGGATGTACTCACCGTATTTCTGGCTTTGGATACTTGGGTGGAGCTTTACAAAGGAGGCTTCGTGCCTCTGTCTGAGTTTGTAAACAGAAAGAAGGACAATGATATTCTGCTGGGACTTAGGGTAAAAAAGCGTCCTCAGCACACTGCATATCAGTCTTTCCGCAATACCAGGACGGATTTTCCGGTGCTTACCTGCGCAGTGAGTCTCCAGGATGAGGGACGGGGAATTGCATCTGTGGGGGCAAGACCGGGCCGGGCTATGACTCTGGAACTTCCGGAGGAATGGTGCAGGAAATTGGCAGAATTGCGAGAAGCGGCAGGAAAAGCCGAAGAAGGAGCGTTTGTGGAAGGGGCGGAAGCACAAGAAAAGCTTCTGGAATTTTCGCAGAGGGATCATTGGAAGAAAGAAGCAGAACGTCTGGCAGAAGAACTGGCGGCCAGGATTCCTACAGGCAGTAATATGAGAGCGGGTGCGGAGTACAGAACTCATTTGGCCAAGGTACTTCTGGGCCGCTGCCTGGAAGAATTGATGCAGAAAGGAGAGGTACGGGCATGAAGATCGCTTTGATTTTAAATGGAAAAAATGTAGAGGCGGAAGTGGAAGATGGAATGACCCTGTATGATTTTGTCCGCTCAAAAGGCTGCGCCAGCGTAAAGTGCGGCTGCGAGACCTCCAACTGCGGTCTTTGCACTGTATTCTTAGACGATGTGCCTGTACTCTCCTGCTCGGTGCTGGCGGCAAGAGCGTCCGGACACCGGGTAGATACTCTGGAGGGGCTGCAGGAAGAGGCAGAAGAGTTTGGCGCTTTTATCGCAGGCCAGGGAGCGGAGCAGTGCGGCTTCTGCAATCCCGGCATGATTATGAATGCCATTGCCCTGTTTCGGGAAAAATCAGATCCCACAGACCAGGAGATACGGGAATATCTGGCAGGAAACCTGTGCAGGTGTTCCGGTTATGAGGGACAGATGAGAGGTATTCGAAATTTTATCGCCTATAAAAAGGAAAAAGCCCTTCAAGGCGAGCAGAAGGAAGAAGAGAGGATGAGAATGAGGCGGGGAATAGAGGGAACCCGGGAAAACCCGTCAGATGAGCCGGAAAAAGAAGCCGGGGTGCAGGAGGGAGGCGCCGGAGCATGAAGGATATGGAGAAAAAGCTGGGAGAGATCCGCAGGGAGATTGAGGCGAATGAAAGAGAAGCCAGAGAAAGCGGGATCCCCATGAAAACGGCAGAGGAAGGAGCCAGCCTTCGCGCTTCCATGAAAACAGTAAATCAGCCGAAGATGAAAAAGGACGCGATGGCACTGGTTACCGGAAAACCGGTATTTCTGGATGATGTGACCGGCCGGGAGTATCTGGTGGTGAAGGTGCTTAGAAGCCCTCATGCCAATGCCATAGTAAAGAAGATCGATACCGATCGGGCGAAAAAGGTTCCAGGCGTAGAGTGCGTTTTTACCTGGGAGGATGTGCCGAACCAGCGGTTTACCATGGCAGGCCAGACCTATCCGGAGTTAAGCCCCTACGATCGCTTGATTCTGGATTCCCATGTGAGGTATGTGGGAGATCCGGTGGCCATTGTGGCAGGGGAAAATGAGGATTGTGTAGATCGGGCTTTGAAATTGATCCGGACAGAATATGAGGTGCTGCCTGCTGTTTTGGATATGCATGAGGCAAAGGACAGCCAGATACTGATCCATCCGGAAGAAAACTGGGAAGCCCTGGTTCCGGTGGGAGCAGATAATAAAAGAAATCTGTGTGCCAGTCAGAAGAGCGGCGTGGGAGATGTGGAAGAAGTGCTGGCCCAGTGTGACATGGTGGTGGAGGGAACGTACCGTACTCAGGCAAACCAGCAGGCTATGATGGAGACCTTCCGCACTGCCTGCTATATGGATGCCTATGGCCGGCTGAATGTGGTCAGCTCTACCCAGATCGTCTTTCATGTGCAGCGGATTGTGGCGAGAGCCTTGGGGATCCCCCAGAGCAAGGTTCGGGTGACCAAGCACCGAATCGGAGGCGGTTTTGGAGCCAAGCAGACGGTGGTAGCGGAAGTGTTTCCTGCTTTTGTTACCTGGAAAACAGGAAAGCCCTCAAAAATGATCTTTACCAGGGAGGAGTGCCAGACTGCCTCCACTCCCAGACATGAGATGGAAGTAAAGGTGCGGGTGGGGGCAACCAAAGAAGGGCGGATCCGGGCTTTGGATGTGTACGCTCTGTCCGATACAGGAGCTTACGGAGAACATGGGCCTACTACGGTAGGTCTGGTGGGACAAAAGGGAATCACCCTCTACGGAAAGTTGGATGCCTATCGGTTCGATTTTGATGTGGTGTATACCAACCACATGTCTGCGGGAGCCTACCGGGGATATGGAGCCACTCAGGGTATTTTTGCGATTGAGAGCGCAGTGAATGAACTGGCTCAGAAGCTGGATATGGACCCGGTGAAACTTCGGGAAATGAATATGGTCCAGCAGGGGCAGAGGATGCCCTCCTATGAAAATGAGCCCAACCGCAGCTGCGCTCTGGATCGATGCATGGCCAGGGCAAAGGAGATGATCGGCTGGGATGAAAAGTACCCCTGTAAAGATATGGGCAATGGAAAAGTCCGCAGCGTGGGCGTGGCTATGGCTATGCAGGGATCCTGTATTTCCTTTGTGGATACCGGATCTGCGGTGGTGAAGCTGGAGCAGGAGGGAACTTACCATCTTTCTGTGGGTTCGGCAGATATGGGAACCGGGTGCGATACAATCCTGGCTCAGATCGCTGCGGAGGTGCTGGCCTGTCCTCTGGAAAAAATTACTGTCTGCGCGGCAGATACGGATTCCTCTCCCTATGACTCCGGTTCCTACGCCTCCAGCACTACCTATGTGACCGGAAAGGCAGTGGAGCAGGCGGCCGGACAAGTGAAGAGCCTGATTTTAAAAAAGGCGGCTCAGATGATGGAAGCGCCTCTGGAAGAGCTGGAATTTCAGGGAGATCGGGTGATCTGGGATGCAGGAGAAAAGCAGATTTCCATCAAGGAGATCGCAGATGCTTCCACCTGCGGAAATCAGCTGGCCATTGTAGGCTCCGTCACCAACAGCTCCCCCGTCTCTCCGCCGCCCTTTATGGTAGGAATGGTGGAAATCGAGCTGGATAAGGAGACCGGGGCTTTGGAGATCCTGGACTATGTGGCAGTGGTGGACTGCGGAACGCCCATCAATCCGAATCTGGCCAGAGTGCAGACGGAAGGAGGACTGGCCCAGGGAATCGGAATGGCGCTTTATGAGAATGTAAGGAGCAGCAGCAAAGGACAGATCTTGAGCAATTCCCTGATGCAGTATAAAATCCCCACCCGCATGGACGTTCCCAAGTTTCGGGTAGAGTTTGAGAGCAGCTACGAGCCCACTGGGCCTTTTGGCGCGAAATCCATCGGCGAGATTGTGATCAATACCCCGGCTCCTGCGCTGGCTCATGCCATTGCCAATGCAACAGGGGTGTGGTTTCGGGAGCTTCCCATTACCAGTGAAAAAATCTGGCGGGGAATGCGGTAAAAACCACTGGTCAAGTATTGCTTAAGATGATACAATAGATAAATAATTATTTTTTCGGAAATACCGGAAAATAGAATGAGGAGATGAATATTATGGACTGCGTAACTGTAAGAGAGCTGTACCGGGATCGAGAAGCTTACATTGGCCAGGAGATCACGGTGGGGGGATGGCTGAGAAGCATCCGGGATTCCAAGACCTTTGGTTTTTTGGTGCTGCATGACGGCACGTTTTTTGAGACGCTGCAGATCGTCTACAGCGATAAATTGGAAAACTTTAATGAGATCAATAAGCTGAATGTGGGCGCTGCTGTGATCGTAAAGGGCACTTTAGTGGCGACTCCCCAGGCAAAACAGCCCTTTGAGATTCAGGCAGCAGAGGTGAGGGTGGAAGGCGCCTCCACGCCTGATTATCCCATGCAGAAAAAGCGTCACAGCATGGAGTTTCTGCGCACGGTGCCCCATCTGCGTCCCAGAACCAACACCTTCCAGGCAGTATTCCGGGTGCGTTCTCTGGCAGCTTATGCGATCCATCAGTTTTTCCAGGAGAGAGGATTCGTGTATGTGCATACGCCTCTGATTACCGGAAGTGACTGCGAGGGCGCTGGAGAGATGTTCCAGGTGACCACCTTTGATCTGAAGAATGTGCCTACAGATGATCAGGGAGCGGTGGATTTTTCCAAGGATTTCTTTGGCAAACCCACCAACCTGACAGTGAGCGGCCAGCTGGACTGCGAGTCCTACGCCCAGGCTTTCCGGAACGTGTACACCTTCGGTCCCACTTTCCGGGCAGAGAATTCCAACACTACCCGCCATGCGGCAGAGTTCTGGATGATCGAGCCGGAGATTTCTTTCGCAGATCTGAAAGATGATATGATCCTGGCAGAGCAGATGTTAAAGTATGTATTCCGCTATGTGCTGGAGCATGCGCCGGAAGAGATGAATTTCTTCAACTCCTTTGTGGACAAGGGACTTCTGGACCGTTTAAGACATGTGATGGAGTCTGATTTTGGCCATGTGACCTACACGGAGGCAGTGGAGATTCTGGAGAAGAACAACGACAAATTTGAGTACAAGGTATCCTGGGGCTGCGACCTGCAGACTGAGCATGAGCGCTACCTGACCGAGCAGGTATTCAAGAAACCGGTATTTGTCACAGATTATCCCAAAGAGATCAAGGCCTTTTACATGAAGCTGAATCCGGACGGAAAGACCGTGGCAGCCATGGATTGCCTGGTTCCCGGCATCGGCGAGATTATCGGGGGAAGCCAGAGAGAAGAAAACTATGACCTGCTGGCAGCAAGGATCAAAGAGCTGGGGATGAACCCGGAGGAATACAAGTATTACATGGATCTGAGAAAATACGGAACCACCCGCCATGCAGGCTTTGGACTGGGATTTGAGCGCCTGGTTATGTATCTTACCGGCATGGGCAATATCCGGGATGTGATTCCCTATCCCAGAACAGTAGGCAACTGCGAATAATCCGGCGGGCTTGGGCCTGTTGGAAGTTTATAAGACAAGGACTGCCCGTACCGGCAGCGGAAGGCGCAAGTCTCCGGGCCGGGCACGGGCAGATTTAAAAAGGAGAAGATTATTTGTCAAGATACGAAGATAACAATCGACGGGAAAACAGGGGGAGAAAGAAAAAGAGAAGCGCCGTGGGAGCTTTTGTCAGCACACTGGTGCTGGTACTGGCTCTCGGGGTATTCTGCTATGCAGCCTATACGCTGTATGGATATTATAAGGAATATAAGGCTGGCACGGATGAGTACGGAAACCTGAATGATAAATATGTAAGCATTCTTCCTGGCGGCACGGAAGCGGATTCGCAGCTCCAGGAGACAGATGCACCGGGCGCTTCCGGCCAGGGGGCTGTGCTGAGCAATGTGGCGGAGCTGGAAGATCCGGCAACGGTGCAGGCGAAGGTGGAAGCGGCAGGCAAGGAGAAAGCTTTGGAGAATGGGGAGGAGAAGACCCTGCCTATGATGCGCAATCCTATCAATTTCCAGGAACTGAATGCCATCAATGAGGACATCATCGGATGGATCCGAATCGGAGCTTTGGATATTTCCTATCCGGTGGCTCAGGGAGCGGACAACGACTACTATCTTCACCGTACCTTTGAGGGTGTGGAGAACTTTGCGGGCTGCATCTTTTTAAACTGCGACAACAGCCGGTTTTTTACTGATCAGAATTCGATTGTCTATGGGCATAACATGAAAAATGGCTCCATGTTTGGAACCCTTCACGAATTTGAAAATCAGGAGGTCTACGATAAAAATCCCTATTTCTGGATTTTTTCTCAGGACTTTATCTATCAGTACCGGATTTTTTCCTGCTCCAGAGTACATAAGATCGGAGATCCTTACCGGACCCGGTTTTTGACAGAGGATTTCCAGAGCTTTATTGACACTTGTCAGGCGAATTCTCTGATCGATAACGGTGGGGTGTCGGTGACCACAGAGGATCGGATCGTGACGTTGTCTACCTGTACGGCAGATGATTCCACCCGGTTTATTCTTCAGGGTAAATTGGAGCAGGTATATATTTCTAAATAGAGAGCAGAGAAAGGGAGGAAAAGGGATGGAAGATTCGGTAAAGAAATTGCAGGAAATAGTGAATCAGAGCAGTAATATCGTATTTTTCGGCGGAGCGGGTGTGTCCACGGAGAGCGGCATTCCGGATTTTCGCAGCGTGGACGGGCTGTATCACATGAAATACGAGTATCCTCCGGAGACCATCTTAAGCCATACCTTTTTTATGAGAAAGCCGGAGGAGTTTTATCGCTTTTACCATGATAAGATGCTCTGTCTGGATGCAAAGCCTAATGCAGCCCACAAAAAGCTGGCCAAGTTAGAGGCGCAGGGGAAATTAAAGGCAGTGATCACCCAGAATATTGACGGCCTGCACCAGGCAGCCGGCAGTCGGCGGGTGCTGGAGCTTCACGGCAGCGTTCATCGGAATTACTGCATGAAGTGCGGAGCCTTCTATGACGCCAAATACATGAAGGCGGCAGATGGGGTGCCCAGGTGTGAGAAGTGCAAAGGCATGATAAAACCGGATGTGGTGCTGTATGAGGAGGGACTGGATCAGCAGACTTTGCAGGATTCTGTATCGTTTCTCTCCCATGCGGAAGTGCTTATCATCGGTGGAACCTCCCTGGCCGTGTATCCGGCAGCCGGACTCATCGATTATTTCCAGGGAAAGCATCTGGTAGTGATCAACCGATCAGCCACATCCAGAGATCGGTATGCAGATCTTCTGATCCAGGGCAGCATCGGAGAGGTTCTGGGAGCTATTTAAAGAAGCAAGGGATAAAAGAGTTTGTGCCTGGGAGTTGGATTTACACAGGCGCAGATAAAAGAGGAGGCAGAAAATGGACAACCGCCAGGAACGCCCGGATTATCAGGTGGGCGATATCGTGAAGCTGAAAAAACAGCATCCCTGCGGCAGCCAGGAGTGGGAGATTCTTCGGGTAGGAGCGGATTTCCGGTTGAAATGTTTAGGCTGCGGCCATCAGATTATGATAGCCAGAAAGCTGGTAGAAAAAAATACCCGGGGGCTTCGGAAAAAGCAGGAAATACCACAATAGAAGATCACGCATAAAAGGGTGAGAAAAAGAGAGGGAATGAAAAGAGAATAGGATTACTCCGGAAGCAGGAGTTAAAAGAGGGTTCTGATATCCAGATGTACACAGGTTGGCAAGACCAGTGAACAAGGATAAGCAGAACCCTCTTTTTTGGCAGCTGTCTCAATACAGATCTTGATATGCTTGACAGCTGTACGGATGCAAGCTTATGAGTTCAAGGTTATGATTTTACCAGTTCCAGCGCTTTGGCGATCTCCATGACCGCAACGGGAGCCAGGATCAGTCCCAGAGCCAGCAGGTAAAGTTCACCAGGCAGCGCGATGAGGCCGAAGGCGATGCGCACCGGTGTAAAGAGAACCAGCAGTACCAGGGCAAGAGAAGCCAGGCAGGCCAGATTCAGATGACGGTTGGTAAAGAAACCGATGCGGAACAGAGAGCGGTGAGAACGCATATTGTAGGCCTGAACCACCTGGGACAGGGCAAGTACCATAAATGCCATGGTCTGACCGCCGGCCAGAGTGCCGGTGACAGCCTCTCCTCTCTTGAAAGCAAAAAGAGTCAGGAATGCGAACATAAGACCCTGAAGGACTACGCGAATGCCAAGGCCGTGAGCGAAGATTCCTTCATTCTTGGGCTTGGGTTTCTGATCCATAATATCTTTTTCCACAGGCTCCATACCTAAGGCGATGGCAGGCAGGCTGTCCGTCACCAGGTTGATCCACAGAAGCTGCATGGACAGAAGCGGCGTTTTGTGCCATAAAAGCATTGCACAGAATACAGTGATGACCTCTCCAATGTTGGTGCCCAGGAGGAAGCCCACCACCTTTTTAATGTTGGCGTAAATGCCCCGGCCTTCCTGAACTGCGTCTACAATGGTGGCAAAATTATCGTCCGTCAGCGTAATGTCAGCGGCTCCCTTGGCCACATCTGTTCCGGTGATGCCCATGGCGCATCCGATATCAGCAGCTTTTAAGGCGGGAGCGTCATTGACGCCATCTCCGGTCATGGAAACGATCTGATCCTTTTTCTGCCATGCTTTTACAATACGGATCTTATTCTCCGGTGAAACCCGGGCATAGACGGAAATATGTTCCACGGACTGATCCAGTTCTTCCTCTGTCATAGCATCCAGTTGTGCGCCTGTGATGGCTCGGTCCCCGGGCTGAAGGATTCCCAGATCCTTGGCAATGGCGGAGGCTGTCACTACATGGTCTCCGGTGATCATCACAGGTTTAATGCCGGCCCGGCGGCACAGAGCCACAGCGTCTCTTGCTTCCGGACGGGGCGGGTCGATCATGCCCACCAGACCAAGGAGCGTCAGGCCGTTTTCCATTGTCTCGGAAGTGACCTCTTCCGGAATCTGGTCCATCACCTTATATCCAATGGCCAGGACACGGAGAGCCTGCTCACTCATGGATTCATTCATTTTTCTGGCAGCTTCCAGATTGCCCAGAGTGCAGCGGGCAGTCATCATATCAAAAGCGCCCTTTACAATCACCACAGTTTTTCCATCAATCTGGTTAACAGAGGTCATCAGCTTACGGTCAGAGTCAAAGGGAATCTCTGCCAGGCGGGGATACTGTTTATTCAGATCATCCTGCCCCATACCGTTTTTGTGGGCAGCCACGATGATGGAAGTCTCAGTGGGATCGCCGATATGCTGCTCTGAGCCATCCTGTCCGAATACCACAGATCCGTCGCAGCAGAGGGTTCCGTAAAGAAGAAGCTTTCTGGCTTCCGGAGAATTTTCGGTGCTGACATCCTCCAGATGATCAGAACCATCCAGGTAAAGCTTGGTGAGGGTCATGCGATTCTGGGTCAGTGTTCCAGTCTTGTCGGAGCAGATCACAGATGCGCTTCCCAGAGTTTCCACAGCCGGGAGACGGCGGATCAGTGCGTTTTTCTTAACCATGCGCTGTACTCCGATTGCCAGGACAATGGTCACGATGGCGGGAAGACCCTCCGGAATCGCCGATACAGCTAAAGATACGGCAGTCATAAAGATCTCCAGCACAGGAATGCCGTTCATCAGTCCTACCACAAAGATGATGCCGCAGGCGCCGAGAGCCAGAAATCCAAGATATTTTCCGAGCTGTGCCAGTTTTTTCTGAAGCGGAGTCTGGGTATCGCTCTCACCTTCCAGGAGACCTGCAATCTTGCCCATCTCTGTATCCATGCCGGTGGCGGTAACCACGGCAACGGCAGTTCCGTAGGTGACGCTGCAGCCGGAGAAGACCATGTTGCTCCGGTCTCCCACAGAAGCCTTTGCGTCCACCTGCGCGTTAGCATCCTTTTCAGAGGGAACAGATTCTCCGGTGAGAGCAGATTCTTCACATTTCAGGCTGACGCTGGAGAGCAGTCTGGCGTCTGCTGGAATAAAATCTCCTGCTTCCAGGCGGATAATATCTCCGGGAACCAGCAATGCAGCATCAATGATCTGCTCCGTTCCGTCCCGAATCACTCTGGCATGGGGAGCGGACATGTTTTTCAGAGCGTCCAGGGCTTTTTCAGCCTTGCTCTCCTGAAGCATACCCATAACAGCATTGAGAACCACGATGAGCAGAATCAGGCATGGCTCAAAAAACTCCATGGGATCGCCCTCTATGCAGGCGATCACGAAAGAAACGGCAGCGGCGATAAGCAGGATGATGATCATCACATCCTGAAATTGTTCCAGAAAGCGCTGAAGATTTGTCTTTTTCTTCTTTTCCTTCAACCGGTTTTCGCCGTGCTTTTCCAGCAGTTCCCTGGCCCGGTCGCCGGAAAGCCCCTGCTCCTGGGTAGTACCCAGCTCACTTAAAACTTCTGATTTTGGTTTGCAGTAAGGTGTCAAATAAATTCCTCCTTGTCTTGTCAATCCCTTCCGGGCAGGCAGCCATTGGGATCGATGATAAATGATAAATAGTAAGATTATATTAATATGAAGCTTATTCTACCAGTATCCATGGTGTTTGTCACTGAGCAAATCATTAAATATCAATAAAGGATCAATAAAATTAAAATATTCCTGTTGTCCCGAAAAGGAAAAGGCAGTTGCTTCTATTTTAATACAGAAAGGGGAAAATAATTCAATCATTCAAAATAATAAAAAAATCCAGGAAAAAATATTGAAATTTACGATGATTCAAAATAATTCAAAAAGTGCTTGAAATAAAAGGAATTCTATGATAAAGTAAAAAACTGTGATATATTATTTCCTTGCTCTTTCATCAGGAAAGGGCCAGAGACCATAAGGAGGTGCGCGAAGCATGAATAAGTATGAATTAGCTGTTGTAGTCAACGCTAAACTCGAAGACGAAGAGAGAACCGCTGTTATCGAGAAAGTAAAAGAATACGTGACTCGTTTCGGCGGAACAGTGACTGACGTGGATGACTGGGGTAAGAAGAAATTAGCTTACGAGATCCAGAAGATGCGCGAAGGTTTCTACTACTTCGTACATTTTGAGTCTGACAGCACATGCCCGGCGGAAGTTGAGAAACGTGTCCGCATCATGGAGAATGTGATCAGATATTTATGCGTTAGACTGGATGCATAGATAGAATAGGAGATTTGCAATGAATAAAGTCATCTTAATGGGACGTCTGACCAGAGACCCGGAAGTGCGGTATTCCGCAGGGGACAACTCAATGGCGATTGCCAGATATACATTAGCAGTAGACCGCAGATTTAAGCGTGACGGAGAGGCTACCGCAGATTTTATCGGCTGCGTGGCATTCGGCAGAAGCGCAGAATTTGCGGAGAAATATTTCCGTCAGGGCCTGAAAGTGGTTGTGACAGGAAGAATTCAGACGGGAAGTTACACAAACAGAGATGGCCAGAAAGTATACACCACCGACGTAGTGGTGGAGGATCAGGAGTTTGCGGAGAGCAAAGCGGCTTCCGCTGAGCACGGCGTAATGCCTTCTGCGCCCTCATCCAGACCGGCAGCCCCGGCTCCCAGCCAGGCATCAGTAGCAGACGGGTTTATGAACATTCCCGATGGGATTGATGAGGAACTGCCTTTTAACTAATTTATGCGGGGACAGAGTTGCAGAAGTGCGCAGCACGGAACAATTCGCTTGAAAGGTTCTGGCCCCAATAACACATGATGTCAGGGCGCTGCCTTTGCTCTTGCATCATTTCAGAATTTCAGAGAACAGGAGGAATTCATCATGGCTTTCAGTAAAGATAGAGCAGATTCTCCCATGAAGCGGAGAGGCGGACGCAGAAGAAAAAAAGTCTGCGTATTCTGCGGCAAAGAGAATAATGAAATTGATTACAAGGATGTAAACAAGTTAAAGAGATACGTTTCTGAGAGAGGTAAGATCCTTCCCAGAAGAATCACTGGAAACTGCGCAAAGCATCAGAGAGCGCTGACCGTTGCGATCAAGAGAGCACGTCACATCGCTTTGATGCCCTACGTACAGGACTAATTGCCCAAGCAGGACAGTTTAGAAAAGCAAAGCCTTTAAATACTGGATAATCCCGGTATTTAAGGGCTTTTTGTTTTTCACAGGGTGTTACATATTTTTATCTTTTCTTGTTTCACAGGATCAGGGTGTCAAAAGCCCTGATGGAAAAACGCAACGGTCAAATGGTACAAAAGAGCTGTCCTCATTTTGATGCACCAAACATTCCGATGAGCCTTTTAAATTCTATAAATAAAAGGCCATGGTGAAAAATACCTCCGGCGGTATCCTCTCGGGTGGATTTTCTCCGAAAAATAGAATCTTTTCGGAGAAAATCACCCGAAAATCCACCGGAAACCATATTTTGCACCATGGCCTTTTTTAAAAGAAACGCTTAGTCTTCCTCCAATTCTTCCAGAGCCTTCTGATCCACCAGCTCAATCGTTCCTCTTTTTAATTCTACCAGCCCTTCGTTCTGGAAATACCGCAGCATCCTGGTCACCACCTCCCGGGCAGTTCCCAGATGATTGCCGATCTTTTCGTGAGTGATTTTCAGAGAGGTGGTTTGCTCCAGCTGGGCTTCGTTCAGCAGAAAGGTTGCCAGGCGCTTGTCAAAGCTTTTCCACATGATCTGTTCTAACAGCCACATCACTTCGGAGAAACGGCTGGCCATGACCTGGTTGGTGTAGTTTGCCAGTACTGCGGATTCATCCATCACGTTCCGGTAGATGCCGGGAGGAATCACCCAGATCTCAGAGTCCTTTTCTGCTTCAATGGCAACGTCAAATTGAAGACTTTGGAACATACAGGAGGCGGAAAACAGACAAATGTCCCGCTCAAACAGACGGGAAATGGTGATTTCCCGACCCTGCTCTGATAAGATATAGGCTCGCAGCAATCCGCTGCACACCAGGTACAGTCCGCTGCATTCTTCGCCTCCCCCCTGCAGGAGAGTGCCTGCTTTTATCTGTTTCAGTGTTCCGGAAATTTCTAATTTTTGCTGCTGGGCAGCAGTCAGTTTATTCCATATAGGAAAGTATTCTTTTAATTCCATGGTGCCTCCGTTTATTATGCTGGGATCATGTTGCATTAAAACATATTATAACATAGAAAGGGTTAAGAAAAGTACAAAAATTCTTAAGAAAGATAAAGGTTTACATCCCTCCTGGAAAAGTTTATACTGAAGACAATATGATGGGGACTGGAATGGAACCATCTAAGGAGCCAGGGTGCAGAGAATTCTTGTATCCTGGCGCTAAGTTCAGGGGACAGACAACCGAGAAAAGCCTTTTAAAAAGGGATGCAGATGATTTGGTGCATCCGGGGACGAGGCTTTTTGTCTGCGAATTAAAGGAGGAGTTCGATATGAGAAAAAAAGCCAATCGTTTTCTGGCGATTCTGATGGCGGCCTCTTTGATGGCCAGCCATGGAATGACCTCATTGGCAGAGGGGATAACAGAAGTTCAGACAGTAGAGACAGCTGCTGAGACGCCGGCAGCCACAGAAGCGCCCACAGAGCCTCCGGCACCTGCCACAGAAGCGCCCACAGAGCCGCCGGCGCCTGCTACGGAAGCGCCTACAGAGGCTCCCACAGAGGCACCTACAGAAGCTCCGGCCACAGAGGCGCCTACGGAAGCTCCGGTGACAGAGGCTCCCACGGAAACACCCACAGAAGGGGCGGGGACAGAGGCACCTACGGAGGTTCCTGGCACAGAACATTCCACAGAAGCGCCTTTTCCGGAGGATATTTTTGAGACAGAGACTCAGGTGACAGAGACACCTACGGAAGCGCCTACAGAGACTTCCACTGAGGGAGAGACTGAGACGGAGACGGGCAGCGAAAAGGACACGGAGACAGAAAGTGAGACGGAAAAGAAAGAGACAGCGTTTACCTGGTCAAAAGACGGCGTAAAGGTGACAGTGAAGCTGGAAAACAAGGCAGCACTGCCATCAGATACAAAATTTTCTGTCAAGACAATAAACAATAAAACAGACAAAAAGCGGAATCAGAAGGCAAGGACACTGGTGGAGAAGAGCCTGGGGCAGGGACACCGGGAAATTTCCGATACACGTTTCTATGAGCTGGTGTTTGAGACGGACGGAAAAAAGGTACAGCCCTCAGGAAAGATAAAAGTGACCTTTGAATATGCCAACGGGCTTGATTTGAAGCTGTCCCGATACGGACAGCCGGAGGCCAAGGCGTATCTTGTAGATCAGACAGCCGGAGAGCAGCAGCTTTTAGAACTGGATCAGAAACTGCTGGTCAGGAAGGCAGAACTTACGGTATCCGGTACGCCTCTGATCGGAATTGCAGGGACTCAGAACCACACAAATGACGGTGCAGTGATTACCAGAGACACACTGGAAGATGGCCTGGCAGATGTGCTGGATTATAAGTTGGTGACAGCTCAAAAGGCAGAACTGGCGTCTGAGACAGAAGAGAAGGTATCTGAGCAGGAAGAAAAACCGGAAGAAGAACAGTCAGCCCTTGAAGAAGAAAATGAAGATCCGAATCCGGCAGGTCTTTTAGGCGGCCTGGAAGGTATTTCTTTGACCTTAGCGAATGGACAAAGCTCCGGCCAGGTGAAGGTTGTGAATCTGTATGCGGAGTCAAACGGCAGTGTAAATACAGAGCCGCTGGAAGAAGTTTTGTCAGGCGGAAGCATAGATGTATCGGACTGCCTGGTTGTAGTAAATGTAGTGGCCCAGGATGCAGAGCAGGCTCTGAGTGTTCCGGTTTATCCGGCGCTCTATCAGGGAAGTTTGGTGTCCGGTGAACAGGCATCCTATGCAGGCCGCTTGGTGTATAATTTGGTGGCGGAGAGAAACGATGGCTTTGGGGTTTATTGCGGAAGCGCCTCTCTGGAGGGGAAAGGCGTGGGAACGTATCTGGCGCCTCAGGGAACGATAAATGGTTCTGCCGGTGTGCTGGGAGCTGTCTACAGCTTGGATGCCAGCGTGTCCTCTATAGAAGCGGCAGTGGTCGGGCAGGATGGAACAGCAGCTTTGAATCAGGAGACAGAGGCTCAGACAGAAGAGTCCAGCGAAACAGAGACCGAGAGCGAAGGGCTGACAGAAGAGTCCAGCGAAACAGAGACCGAGAGCGAAGGACTGACGGAAGAGTCCGGTGAAACAGAGACCGAGAGTGAAGGGTTGACGGAAGAGTCCAGCGAAACAGAGCCCGAGAGTGAAGGGCTGACGGAAGAGTCCAGCGAAACAGAGACCGAGAGTGAAGGGTTGACGGAAGAGTCCAGTGAAACAGAGCCCGAGAGTGAAGGGCTGACGGAAGAGTCCGGTGAAACAGAGCCCGAGAGTGAAGGGCTGACGGAAGAGTCCAGCGAAACTCAGACAGAGAGTGAGACAGAATTTACAACAGAAATTGAGACAGAATCGGAGACGGAAACAGAGACAGAAGGGCTGATCGAGGAGACCGAGCTGGAAACAGAGGCGGAGACAGAACCTGAGACGGATGTGGTTTTGGATGAAATGACGATGGATACGATGGCTCTGGATCGGGGAGCTTCCAATGTGAAGTCATTGTTGGTGATTAAAACAACCCGGGAGTTCCAAGCTGCTCAGGAATCAGAGAATACACCAGGTACAGAGCAGACACCTTCCACAGAGGTTCAGAATCCGGGCGGCCCTGCCGGAGAGATAGCTGCTGCCGATTCATCACCTACTGGAACAGCTTACACAGATCCTGGTTCAGGGGAAAATACACAGGGAGATCAGGATGATCCTGTAGGCGGGACGGCAGAATTTAATGAAGATTCGGTACAGCTGGCCTCCTCCCTGCTCCAGCAGGGCATCTCCAAACCGGTGGCAGGGGCGGTTCTCAGTTTGAGAGCTGCTGAGGAGATCGTACCTACCGCAGATATTACTGTGAAGAGTAAGGATGGATCAGAGATAACCTATAAAAAGGATAAAACAGCCTTTCGCAAGGATGCAGAGGTGTTTAGCTGGACAACGGATGCAGCCGGGACACCTCAGGATATTGCTCCTTACCTGATACCGGGAGGGACTTATCGGTTGACAGAGGTTTCTACGCCTGAAGGGTATATTACAGCATCTGATCTCTACTTTACCGTAGAGGCAGACGGGACTGTAAAGCAGAGCAACGGAACTTTGCTGCCGCCTTTAAAGATGCCGGATGGAACAGAGGCATCCTGCCTTGAGATGATAGATTATGCAGAAGAAAATCCCAATAATCCAGATTCAGAGCTTCCGGATGAGGTATCTCTTACCTTTAAGCTGGCAGTGGTGATGCTGCCGGAGACAGCGGAGGAGACGGAGGCCTCCGGCCCCATTTATCTGCCTGGAGCCAAGTTTGTGATCAAAGATGCAGAGGGCAATGTGTTAAAAGATGGAAATGGTAATCCCTATACTTTTACCACGGAAGGGAAGGAGATGACTCTGAACCTAAGCCCGGCTATTTACGGTGATCTGATCAAGGGCATGGAAAATGACAGTCAGAGGATCTTCCGGGTTGTTCAGTTAAAGGCAGCGGAGGGTTATCAGTTTGTAGATTATTCAGAGGCAGAGCTGACCATTCATAAAGATGGAGAAGGAAAAATTTCTTTGACACTGCCGGATAAGCAGAATGTGAACAATGTGCTTACTTTCTACAATCGGAAGATACCGGAGAATGCAGTTGGTTCCATCACAGTGACCAAGAGAAATTATCTGGGTGAGACAGACAACCAGATCTATGCGGCAAATGGGGCGACCTACTATGTAGCCTTGTTTGCCGATAAGGACAAGACCAAGCGCATCAGCGAAGTAAAGACCATTGAGATCCGCAAGGGATATAAAGCAGCCACAGTTACCTTTGGCAATCTGCCTAACGGAACCTACTATGTGGGAGAGACGGATCAGTACGGCAACCTGGTGGGAACAGTTAAGGATCAGGCATTGGCAAAGGATCCCTACTATGCAGAGTATGTGTACGGACAGGATAAAAATAAAGTAGTGATCAAAGCAGATCTGCATGCGCAGCATCCGGCAGACCCGGAGAATGTAACCATCAAAAACCATTACTTTAACCTGCCGTCGGACTTCACCCAGATCATCTCACTCCAGATCACGGTGAATCTGCGGGATGAAAACGGCGTGGCTCTGAACAGCAAGGATACTCTGTATGCAGGAGTTTATACAAAAAATTCAGCGGGGGCCAAGTTTGGCTACGCAGGAAAAGTGGCGGTGAAAATGGGCGGAGCTGCCAGTAAAACGGTGACAGTAGAGCTTCCCATGAGTACCGATGTAAAATATGTAACAGCCCGGTTGGTGGACGCCAATGGAAAACAGCTGGTAAATGGCGCTCAGTACAAAATGGTGATCAATCCTTCCTATCTGACCCTCCATAAAGGAGATACACAGGTACAGAACATTACCATCACAGCGGATAAGGTGAAGCAGCCGGAGACCGAGCCTCAGACCGAGACCGAGGTAGATATCACCAAGACCAAGGCAGAACTGAAACTAACCAAGAGCGTAAAATACAAGGGAACTTCCATTCGGGTAAATTCCGTGTACTACATTGGAATTTTCGATGACAAAGAGCTGAAAAATCTCCGGTATAAAAAGGCTATGGTGCTGAACAATGCCAGCGAGCTTACAGCTACCCTTCTGGTAAATCTGAACAAGGTGCCTTCCGGGGAGGTGACCTTCTATTTCGCAGAGGTGGATGAAGAAGGAAATGTGCTGAAGAGTGGAAAAGAGTCAGGGTATGACATTGACCTGAATAAAAACTCGATCACCTTAAGTAAGAAGAATATGTCGGATGAAGTGATTGTGACTAACAATGTAAAGAGCGGCAGTTCTGTGGAACAAAATCTTGTAAATCCCGGCAGCGGCTTTGCAGGAGATGAATCCGCTCTGGCTGCAGCGCAGAATCTGTCCAACGACAGCAACAGCTCCGGCAATACTACTACAGGCGATGACAGTCCCATCCTTCCGCTGATCATTATTCTGACCGTATCGTTACTGGCAGTGGTAGTTACCGCGGTGATTACCTACAAGCGGAGACGGGGAAAATAAGATCTTCGATGCGCAAAATGAGACAGAGGTGTCAAGAATAGATTTTTAAAGAAATAAGACAGAAAGGGATGCTGCAAATACGGTTTCCGGTGCAATTTCGGCGTGTTTTTCTTCGAGAATATATTATTTTTCGGAGAAAATCACCCGAAAGGGTACCGCTGGAATGAAGTATTTGGCAACATCCCTTTTTTAATTGGCAAAAGCCAGCATCCGTGTCCATAGGTGTGTTGCCCTATGTACACGGATGCTGGGGTCATTGAAATATGCAGCTTCTGGTTACTCCTCGATTACTTGCAGCTCCAGGTAATCAAAATCAATCTCTTCAATAAAGTTGTCCTGGTAAAATCGTGCCTTGCTGTGGCGTTTGAATTCCCGAATGGTAGCTTCCAGCCAGATGGGCTTGCCAAGATCAAATTCCAGACACAGTTTATCCAGACTGTGAAATATTTTGTGGGTGCGAGTATCGTCACTGTCGTCTGTGATGACGGCGTCTTTCAGCATCCGATTGTCTTTCCAAATCTTTCCCCAGATCCTCATACGAATTATTCTCTCCTGTAGGCGTTTATTTACGTTGGTTGTTTGATAACCACTTTTTTCGGTCAAATTTCATTTGCGTGGCTCTTTGGTCAGGTTCTATTTACATTGGATATCTTACAGTTATTTTTTCTGTAAAACTTAGTTTGTATCAGCGGTCTCATAGTAAGATGCATTGTCAAAAAACTGATAGACCAGAGAGGATATTTCTCCAATGTGGCTGATAGCTTCCTCCTTGCTGTCCCAGTCATTGGACAGAACGCAGAGGATGTAGTCAGATTTATCGCCGTAAACAATGGCAACATCGTTTTCAGCAGTATCCATTTCTCCTGTCTTGTTTCCCACCAGAGTTTCCTCAGGAAGACCACTGGGGATTTTATAGCGGGTATCCTGGTTCAGCATCATCTCTTCCACTTCATTGCATACGGCTCGGGAACCGAAGGTACGGCGGTAAATCCGCTCCAGCAGTCTTCCGCAGTCCTTGGCAGAGACCTGGTTAAAGCTTTCCGGATCGGTGTAAGTGGCCGGATCGGAGAAACCGTTGTACTCATGCGTTTCCCCTGCGAAACGCTGACTTTGGATATAACGGTTTACCCTGGCGATACCATCCGCATAGCTTCCATTTCCCAGCAGGTAAAGCAGCTGGTTGGAATCAGAGTTGCTGCTGTAGGTGATCATATTGTGAATCAGATCATCCACCTCCTGAGTAGGGGTAAGTGTTCCCTCTTCAATGGCTTCATAGACGGTTCCCATGATGAACAGTTTCATTACGCTGGCGGATTTCATGGGCTGATCGTTAATCAGGATCTGGTCATGAGTTCTGAGATTTTTTACATAGATAGACCATTCTCCGCTGTAATTTTCCGTGAGATGAATCAGGCGCTGCTCCAGAGTGTCAATGGTAAGGGGAACTTCCGGCAAAGGACAGTCTGCAAGCTGGCGGTAGTCTATCAGAGTATAGTAGATCAGAGGGTTTGGAACACCATTTAGATCTGCAAGGTCGATAAGTACAGGTTCTTTGCTGTGCTCCTCTGCAAGTTCTGTTTCCGCAGTTTCATTCGGAACCTCTTCTGTCTCGGTATCAGAGTCAGAGGTGTTCTGGGTCTCCGTGGTATTTTCTGTTTCACCGGTTTGATTCGGAACCTCTTCTGTCTCGGTATCAGAGTCAGAGGTGTTTTGAGCCTCTGTGGTATTTTCTGTTTCACCGGTTTGGTTCGGAAGCTCCTCTGTTTCGGTGTTGGAGTCAGAGGTGTTTTGAGCCTCCGTGATATTTTCCGTTTCGCCGGTTTGGTTTGGAAGCTCCTCTGTTTCGGTGTCGGAGTCAGAGGTGCTTTGAGCTTCCGTGGTATTTTCTGTTTCGCCGGTTTGATTCGGAAGCTCCTCTGCTTCGGTATCAGAGTCAGAGGTGTTTTGAGCCTCCGCGGTATTTTCTGTTTCACCGATTTGATTCGGAAGCTCCTCTGCCTCAGTATCGGAGTCGCTGAGCGCTTCTGTGAGGTTTTCCGGTTTGTCAGTTTCCGTTTGGACGGACTCTGGATAGGGAGCTTCCGCTGCATCGGTTTGCAGCTTCTCGTCCCCGGCAGCACTTTCACTTTCCGTTTCACCGGAATTTCCACCCCAGGTTTTGGCGCCGGCTGGCGCTGGAAGATGGGCAAAGGTAAATTCTCTGCCGTACTGCTGTTTCAACTGCCCCAGGGTTTCCAGCAGCCGTTCTTGGTTCAGAACGTAAACTTCTGTTTCTGTTTCGGTCTCCTGGCGCGTTTCCAACTCGGTGGCTGTTTCTGTGGAAGGCTTAGGTTCGTGGGAACAGCCGGTAAGGGCACAAAGAGCCAGAAGAGGAAACAGGCCTGAGAGACTGTGCTTTTTCTGTTTCTCGTTAGTATTTTTATGCAGCTTTTTTTTCATAGATTATGTACCTCAGAGGGAAGGCCTGGCCGTTTCAGAGAATGCGAAAGTCCAAGAAGGGCTTTCCCTGATCATACGAGGCCAAAGCTCCCTGTGTGTTGTGAAAAACAAACAAGAGTTTCACTCATAATACCATCTCACCGGGAATGTGTAAAGGATTTAAAACTGGAAAACAAAATCAAATTTTGAGGGACAAAAGGACGGCAGTGTGGTATCTTTAAATTGCAGAAAGAAAGTGCCAGAGAAAGGCAGGATCCGTCCGGTCGGACAGACAGGCGCAGATTCGCCCGGCAGAAACGGCAAGCGACAGAATAAGGAGCATAGAAATATGAGGAAAGAAATAGAAATGACAGAAAAACTGGAAATGACAGATAAGACAGAAAAACCAGAAAAACCAGCCTGCGGAAGACAGGAAAAGATAAGGGGAACCGGATTGGTGCATATTTATTGTGGAGACGGGAAGGGAAAGACTACTACGGGAATGGGTCTGTGCCTTCGGGCTGCAGGCTTCGGTTATCGGGTGCTGATCTACCAGTTTATGAAGAACAACAGAACCAGTGAGCGGAAATCTCTGGAACAAATAGAAAATATTCGGATCCTGGATGGGCTGGAGGAGGAAAAATTCAGTTTTCAGCTGACGGAGGAAGAGCGGAAACAGAGACGGGAATTTTACAACAATCAGTTCAGGAAGGTGACCCAGATGGCCGCTAAGGAAGATTTTGATCTGCTTTTTTTGGATGAGGCCATCTATACGATTCGTGCAGGCCTGCTGGATGAAGAATTGGTGGCGGAATTTTTGGAGAATAAGCCGGAGAAGCTGGAGGTGATCCTGACAGGCCAGGGCCCCAGCCAGAGACTTGTGGATCTGGCGGATTACGTCTCAGAGATTCGTAAGGTGAAGCACCCCTTTGACCGAAGACAGCCGGCCAGAGACGGGATTGAGCGGTAAGTCCTGAAAAAGATATAAAAAGTTTACTTGACTTCTGCTAGGGGAAAACTTATAATGAGTAAATATAAAATAATAATATAGAAATGAAACTGAAAAAAGCGTGAGCACAATGGCGATGCTTTTTAGAACTTTGCAGAAACAGCCCGACCTGAGACCCATGAGCGGGCAGAAGGAGAATTTATGATTAAATTATACGAACATGGCGTATATTTGGTAAATGGAACGGAGATTGTGGAGGATAACCGGGAGGCGGCCAAGGCGCTGGAGCAGATGACCGGAAACGTACCTTCCCGGGAAGAGGCGGCAAAGGAGACAATCGCCTATTCCATTTTAAAGGATCACAATACCTCCGGGAACATGGAGCAGCTAAAGATTAAATTTGATAAACTGACTTCCCATGACATTACCTTTGTGGGAATCATCCAGACAGCCAGAGCTTCCGGACTGGAGAAATTTCCGGTTCCCTACGTGCTTACCAACTGTCACAACTCCCTCTGTGCAGTGGGAGGAACTATTAATGAGGATGACCATATGTTTGGCTTAAGCTGTGCCAAAAAGTACGGCGGAGTCTATGTACCTCCTCATCAGGCAGTGATTCATCAGTATGCAAGGGAAATGCTGGCAGGCGGAGGGAAGATGATTCTGGGATCAGATTCCCATACCCGGTATGGCGCTCTTGGAACCATGGCCATGGGAGAAGGAGGACCGGAGCTGGTAAAACAGCTGCTCTCTCAGACTTATGATATCAATATGCCCGGTGTGATTGCAGTGTATTTGACCGGCGCTCCGGTGAAGGGAGTCGGTCCTCAGGACATTGCTTTGGCGATTATCGGGGCAGTATTTGAAAATGGTTATGTGAACAATAAGGTGATGGAGTTCGTAGGCCCCGGCGTGGCCAACCTGAGCGCGGATTTCCGTATCGGCGTGGACGTTATGACCACGGAGACCACCTGTCTGTCTTCTATCTGGAAGACCGATGCGGCCATTGAAGAATTTTATGAGATCCATGGAAGAAAACAGGACTATAAGGAGCTGAACCCTGGCGCTGTGGCTTACTATGACGGTATGGTCTATGTGGATCTGAGCCAGATTCGTCCCATGATCGCTATGCCTTTCCATCCCAGCAATACGTATACCATTGAGGAACTAAAAGAAAACCTTATGGATATTCTGGAGGATGTGGAGAAGCGGGCGAAGGTGAGCCTGGACGGAGCGGTAGATTTCACACTGAAGAATAAGGTGCGGAATGGGAAACTGTATGTGGATCAGGGAATCATTGCCGGCTGCGCAGGCGGTGGTTTTGAAAATATCTGTGATGCAGCGGACATCCTGAGAGGAAATTTTATCGGAAATGATGCCTTTACGCTGAGTGTATACCCGGCAAGTATGCCGATTTACATGGAACTGGCGAAAAACGGCAGGCTGGCAGATTTGATCCAGTCCGGCGCAGTGGTAAAGACTGCGTTTTGCGGCCCCTGCTTCGGTGCAGGAGACACTCCGGCCAACAATGCCTTCAGTATCCGCCATTCCACCAGAAATTTCCCCAACCGGGAGGGCTCTAAGCTGCAGAATGGGCAGATTGCCTCGGTAGCTTTGATGGATGCCAGATCGATTGCAGCTACGGCAGCCAATAAGGGATATCTGACAGCAGCCACGGAGCTGGATGTGGAATTTGGCAAGCCGAAATATTTCTTTGACAGCGCGATTTATGAGAATCGGGTGTTTGACAGCAAGGGAGTGGCAGATCCGGATACACAGATTCAGCTTGGACCCAATATCAAGGACTGGCCGGCTATGTGTGAGCTTCCCCAAAATCTGGTTCTGAAGGTGGTTTCGGAGATTCATGATCCGGTGACTACCACAGACGAGCTGATTCCCTCCGGAGAGACTTCTTCCTACCGCTCCAATCCCTTGGGGCTGGCAGAGTTTGCTCTCTCTAGAAAAGATCCGGCCTATGTAGGACTGGCCAAGGAAGTGCAGAAGGCTCAGAAGGCCATTGAGGCAGGAAATTGCCCGCTGGAAGTCCTGGAAGAGTTGAAGCCTGTGATGGAGGCAGTACACACCCAATTCCCTCAGGTGGGAGAAGGGAATCTTGGTATCGGTTCCACGATCTTTGCAGTGAAGCCGGGAGACGGTTCCGCCAGAGAGCAGGCAGCCTCCTGCCAGAAAGTTCTGGGCGGCTGGGCAAACATTGCCAACAGCTATGCAACAAAGCGGTACCGCTCCAATCTGATTAACTGGGGAATGCTTCCCTTCCTGATCGATGAGGGAGCACTGCCCTTTAAGAATAAAGATTATCTGTTTCTTCCCAATATCCGTCAGGCAGTGGAGGAAAAGGCTTCTGAAGTGACTGCCTATGTGGTGAAGGAGGGAACCTTAACTCCCTTTACCCTGAGGCTGGGAGAGATGACTGCAGATGAGCGCCAGATCATCCTGGATGGCTGTTTGATCAATTTCAACCGGGTGAAATAAGCATTCACGGACGAGCAGATATCAGGGCGCTGCAGCACGAGAACAATGCCTGTAATGGCGCCGAAGGCGTAAAGATCCCAGTGCGGCAGAGTGAAGCAAATGCCTGTAATGGCGCCGAAGGCGCAAAGATCCCAGTGCGGCAGAGTGAAGCGAATGCCTGTAATGGCGCTGGAAGCGCAAGAATCATAGCTAGAAATAGCCACATCTTGCGCATTGCTGTAAGTTGACACGGAGGGAGGCTGGGCCTCCTTGCCGGAAAAGAGAGATGGAAAGGAGAACGGCCATGAGTGCGACAAAAGAAATTCCCTATAAGATTTATCTGGAAGAGAGTGAGATGCCCAGGCAGTGGTATAATGTGCGGGCAGATATGAAAAATAAGCCCGCACCTCTGTTGAACCCGGCTACCCTGGAACCCATGGAATTTAAGGATCTTCAGGGCGTATTCTGCGATGAACTGATTCGGCAGGAGCTGGATGATACGACTCCCTATTTCGATATTCCGGAAGAAATTCGGAATTTCTACAAAATGTACCGGCCCTCTCCTTTGGTGCGAGCCTATTGCTTGGAGGAAAAACTTCAGACTCCGGCCAAAATCTACTATAAGTTTGAAGGAAATAATACCAGTGGAAGTCATAAGCTCAATTCCGCGATTGCGCAGGCCTACTATGCCAAAAATCAGGGCCTGAGGGGCGTCACCACAGAGACCGGTGCAGGACAGTGGGGGACTGCACTTTCCATGGCCTGTGCGTATCTGGATCTGGACTGCCAGGTATATATGGTGAAAGTTTCTTATGAGCAGAAACCCTTCCGTCGGGAGGTGATGCGCACTTACGGTGCAAAGGTCACTCCATCCCCCTCTGTCACCACAGAAGTGGGCAGAAAAATCCTGGCTGAGAATCCCGGAACGGGAGGTAGTCTTGGCTGTGCCATCTCAGAGGCAGTGGAAGCTGCGGGAAAGCAGGAAGGCTACCGCTATGTGCTGGGTAGTGTGCTAAACCAGGTGCTGCTTCATCAGACTGTGATCGGCCTGGAGACGAAAGCAGCGCTGGATAAGTATGATATTGTTCCGGATATTATCATTGGCTGTGCCGGAGGCGGATCCAACCTGGGCGGCCTGATCTCACCTTTTATGGGCGAGAAATTAAGAGGGGAGCGGGATTATCGTTTCATTGCCGTAGAACCGGCCTCCTGTCCCAGTCTTACAAGGGGAGTCTATGCCTACGATTTCTGCGACACCGGGATGGTGTGCCCTCTGGCAAAGATGTATACTCTGGGTCATGGGTTTATTCCTTCTGCCAGCCATTCCGGCGGTCTGCGTTATCATGGCATGAGCACCACTCTTTCACAGCTGTACCATGACGGACTTATGGAGGCAGTTTCTGTGGAGCAGACATCAGTCTTTGAGGCAGCGGAGCTGTTTGCCCGGGTGGAAGGAATCCTGCCGGCACCGGAAAGCAGCCATGCCATTCGGGTGGCCATGGATGAAGCGCTCAAGTGTAAAGAAACAGGTGAGGAAAAGACTATCGTCTTTGGTCTTACCGGAACCGGATATTTTGATCTGGTGGCTTACGGAAAATACAATGACGGGGCTATGATGGATTATATTCCCACAGATGCGGAGCTTCAAAAGGGCTTTGACGGGATACCGCGATTCCCTGGGAATACTCTGGAGAGAAGATAGTATCCGTGTTCATAGGGATCGTATTGTCTCAGGTATATGGATTCAGGCAATTAAATATAATTATCAGACAATACAAAGGAAAATAGAGAATAAAAGTTCTAAAGAATGAAAAAATATAAAGAAATAGAAAAAATAAGAAATATAAAAAATAATAGTTGACAAATACGGAGATAAGTGATAGTATACAGATAACAACAAGAACACCTCAATTAAATAACTAGACCCAAGGTTATTTAGTTATTAAGAAAGGTGAAATTGCTTAATACAGTTTTTCTAATCAAGATAATCAAGATAATCAAGATAATCAAGATAATCAAGATAATCAAGAT
>CABRXX010000002.1:0-97265 GCA_902475025.1 uncultured Lachnospiraceae bacterium
TTGAAACCTTCAAGCCAAATTCTTTCAGCACATAATCTTTGATTTCCTGATAGGTCGCTTTCGTCTCTGCACTGGTTGCATCCAACTCATCTAAGTCTAAATCGATCTCTATCGTGTCATCTGGTTTTTGTTGGGACAAAAGAACAACCGTCTCAACATGCACAGACTGACAGAAATTATCCACTGCCCGGATCCGTTTTAACTCATAGCCCTTCTGGCACAAGTATTTTAAATCTCTTGCCAGAGTAGCAGAATCGCAGCTTACGTATACAATCCGCTTGGGCGCCATCTGCACCATGGTGTCCAGCACTGGCTGCTGGCATCCCTTCCTGGGGGGATCGATCACGATCACATCTGCCCGGATCCCCTCTTTTTCGTATTTTTCAGGCAAAACCTCCTCTGCCTTGCCAACATAAAATTCCGTGTTGGTCAGGCCGTTTAAGGCCGCATTCCTTCTGGCATCCTCTATGGCCTCCGGCACAATCTCAACCCCACGGACCGTTCCCGCCTTTTGAGCCAAAAACAGGGAAATAGTGCCGATCCCGCAGTACAGATCCCACACCGTCTCATTTCCAGTCAGTCCGGCATACTCTAAGGCTGTACGGTACAGATGCTCCGTCTGCACCGGATTCACCTGATAAAAAGAAAGGGGAGAAATCTGATATTTCACTGTCCCGATAAAGTCCTCAATATACTCCCTTCCCCACAGAAGCCGGTTTTCCCGGCCCAGAATCACATTAGTGCGCTCCTGATTCGTATTTAAGACAATGCTGGTCATACCGGAAATCCGGGAAAGCGCTGCAATAAGCTTCTCTTCCTTGGGCAGCCCCTTTCCGTTGACTACCAGGCACACCATGATCTCTCCAGTGCGAAACCCCACCCGGATCATCACATGGCGCATCCGGCCTTTTCCAGTTGCCTCCTCATAGGGATCCACCTGATTTTCTTCCATATACTGCAGCACCGTCTCCAGCACCTGACAGTTCACCTTGGATCCCAAAGCGCAGTCATGATTGTCAATGATTGCGTGAGTGCGGCCTGCATAGAATCCTGCGATCAGCCGTCCCTCCCGATCTCTCCCTATGGGAAACTGAGCCTTATTCCTGTAATGAAACGGCTCTTCCATTCCAATGATAGGCTCCATACACTGCAAAAGCAGCTCCCTGTCAAAGCCCCCGATGCGCTGTAGATTCCCCAGCACCTTCTGCTCCTTAAAAGCAAGCTGAGCCGGATAGCTCATGGCCTGAAGCTGACAGCCCCCGCACTGGCGGGACACTGGACATACCGGCTCCACCCGCTGCGGGCTGGGCTTTAAAATCTCCATCAGCCGCCCAAAGGCGTATGTTTTCTTTCTCTTGATGATCTTTGCCTGGATCACATCACCGATCACCGTATCCTTCACAAATACGGCCATGCCCTCCGCATGGCCGATTCCCAGTCCCTCACTGCTGATATCTTCTATCTCCAACTGTACCAAATCTTCTTTTTTCATAACATCCTCCGCCTCTGAAACAAACACAAAGGCTCTCTCAAACAATAACGCTTCCTCACATCTCCTGCAAAGCGTCCAAAACCGCCAGGTCTGCCGGAAATTCTCCGAAAACTCACGCTTCCATCTTCATTCCACTTCTCCGACAAAGCATCCAAAACCATCAGGTCTGCCGGAAATTTCCAAAAAAATACGCCTCATCCCTAAAACTCACTGCTCTTTCGGATGTTGGACTCAAACAGCCGGTTGTAGCCCAGCCAAGGGTTTCCGTTCTGTTCCTTGGCGCCCTTTAAAAGCTCCTTCATTGTCTCCATCTTGGCGTCTGTGTTGTCCGCCAGATTCAGAGCAAGGGCCTCCGGCAGCGCCGGCTTTTTGGGAGAACCGTACTCCAGCTCCCCGTGATGGGCCAGAATGCAGTGCTGCAGCTCGCTGGCCAATTTCTTTGGAAAACCCTTGATACTGCGGCAGCCGTAGCCCACCAGCTCACTGCCCATTACAATATGCCCCAGAAGCTGGCCATCATCCGTATAATCATTTTCCGGGAAATTGGAAATCTCCTTTAATTTTCCCACATCGTGGAAAGCTGCCGCAGTAAAGAGCAGATCCCGGTTCAGGTAAGGATAATGCTCCACATAATAGGCACACAGAGTCACTACATTCAGGGTATGTTCCAGCAATCCTCCCACAAAGCTGTGATGCACCGTCTTGGCCGCAGAATGTTTCTTAAAGGCATTGGCAAAGGGTTCGTCCCCAAAATATTTTTTGATCAGCTGCTGAAGGAAGGGGTTTTCCACCTGATTTAAAAGAGCCATCAGCTCCCCATACATCTCATCTAAATTCCGATCGCTCACCGGAAGATAATCTGCCGGGTCATACTCTCCCTCTGCCACTTTCCGCACCCGCTTAATGTTCAGCTGCAAAGTTCCCTGAAAGCTGGTGACCTCTCCTACAATATCCACATAGTCTAAAGCTGCGAACTCATCAATCCCGGAAGAATTGGGATCCCAGATCTTAGCGTCAATGGTTCCTGTTTTATCCTGCAGCACCACATTTTCATATACTTTACCATTTTTTGCCACTGCGGACTGTCTGTATTTGCACAGATAGACATCGCCTATCCGGTCTCCTTCATGGAATGTCTCGATAAATTTCATTTTTCCAACAATCTCCTTTTTAAAAAAATGTGTTTCTTTTTATTGTATTATAGAGTAAAATGGATTTGTAGTAAATAACAAAGTGAAACAGGACAGTATTAGAACAGATATGAATGAAAAAGCGCTGCGGGTCTTAGAATACCCGAAAATAATCGAAAAACTAACACAGATGGCTGGTTCCCAGCCTGGAAAAAATCTTTGCAAAAACCTGCTGCCCTCCTGCGATCTGGATGAGATCAACCGGATGCAGGGGGAAACTGCAGACGCCCTCACCAGAATCTATCAGAAAGGCAGCGTGTCCTTTTCTGGCGTCCAGGATCTGCGAGGTTCTTTAAAGCGTCTGGAAATCGGCAGCACCTTAAATATATTGGAACTTTTAAGCGTCTGCAAACTTTTAGAGGCCTGCAACCGGGTGAAATCCTATTCCCGCCGGGATACGGAAGAGGCTGAGGAGGATTCTCTGGATGAGATGTTCCGGGAGCTGCAGCCCTTAACGCCCCTGGCCGGAGAGATCCGCCGCTGCATCTTATCCGAGGATGAGATCGCAGATGATGCCAGTCCCACCTTGCGGCAGATCCGGCGTTCCATGGGGATCACCAATGACCGAATCCGTTCTCAGCTAAATTCCATGGTAAACGGCAGTACCCGCACCTATCTGCAGGATGCTGTGATCACCCAGCGGAACGGCCGCTACTGTATCCCGGTAAAGGCGGAGCACCGCAGCCAGGTGCCAGGCATGATTCATGACCAGTCCTCCACCGGTTCCACCCTCTTTGTGGAACCTATGGCAGTAGTAAAATTAAACAATGATCTGCGGGAACTGGAGCTTCAGGAAGAAAAAGAGATTGAAGTGATCCTGGCTCATCTAAGCGGCCTGGTAGCGGAAAACAGCGAGTCTCTGCACAATGACATCTTACTCCTGACGGAACTGGATTTCATCTTTGCCAGAGCTATGCTGGCCAAGAGCTATGACGGTTCCCGTCCGGATTTTAATGAGGAAGGACGTATTTCCATTAAAAAAGGGCGCCATCCTCTTTTGGATCCCAAAAAGGTGGTGCCAGTGGACATCAGCCTGGGGGATACCTTTGACCTTCTGGTGATCTCAGGCCCCAACACGGGAGGCAAAACGGTTTCCTTAAAGACCGTGGGCCTTTTTACCCTTATGGGACAGGCAGGACTTCACATTCCCGCCTTTGATCACTCGGAGTTGTCTGTGTTTACGGAAGTATTTGCAGATATCGGAGATGAACAGAGCATTGAACAGAGCTTAAGTACCTTTTCCTCTCACATGACTAATATTGTTTCCTTCTGGAAACAGGCAGACAGCCGCTCTTTAGTCCTTTTTGACGAACTTGGGGCAGGTACCGACCCCACAGAGGGAGCGGCTTTGGCCATTGCCATCCTCTCCAATCTTCACAGACGGGGGATTCGTACCATTGCCACCACCCACTACAGCGAGCTGAAGATCTTTGCCCTCTCCACTCCCGGAGTGGAAAACGGCTGCTGCGAATTTAACGTGGAAACTCTGCGTCCCACCTACCGGCTTCTCATCGGGGTTCCCGGAAAGAGCAATGCCTTTGCCATCTCTTCCAAACTGGGACTTCCGGACGAGATCATTGAGGAAGCAAAAGGCCATATCAGCCAGGAAGCAGAAAACTTTGAAGATGTAATCGCTGATCTGGAAAACCGCCGGGCCATGGTGGAGCAGGAACGTCAGGAGATTTCCCGCTATAAGCAGGAGATCGAGCGTCTGAAAAATAATCTGGCCCGCAAGGAAGACAAACTGGATACCAGCAGGGAAAAAATCCTGGCTCAGGCCAGAGAGGAAGCTCACGCTCTTCTTCGGGAAGCCAAAGAATATGCGGACGAAACCATCCGCAGATATCACAAATTCGGCTCCTCCATCGACTCTTCCAAGGAGATGGAGCAGGAGCGCAGCCGTCTTCGTGAAAAAATGTCCGGCCTGGAAAAAGATATGGCTCTGAAAAACACAAAAAAGCCCAAAAAAGAAGTCAAGGCAAAAGAACTTCGCATTGGGGACAGCGTAAAGGTCTTAAGTCTGAATCTAAAAGGCACCGTCAGCACCCTGCCGGATGCCAAGGGCAATCTGTTTGTGCAGATGGGGATTCTCCGTTCTCAGGTAAACGTAAAAGATCTGGAAAAACTTCCGGATGAAGAGCCCCTCTCCCCAGTTTTGAAACGTACTGGAACCGGCAAACTAAAAATGTCCAAATCTGCTTCTGTCAGCACAGAGATCAACCTTCTTGGAAAGACTGTGGATGAAGCCTTAAATGAACTGGATAAATATCTGGATGATGCCTATCTGGCTCACCTGCCTTCTGTCCGCGTAGTTCACGGCAAAGGTACCGGGGCGCTTCGGAAAGCAGTACACAATTACCTGCGGCGGCAAAAACATGTGGACAGCTACCGCCTGGGAGAATTTGGGGAAGGAGATGCCGGCGTCACCATTGTTACGTTCAAAAAATAGCGTTTCTGGAACAGTTCGGCGTTTTGCCGGAACCAGTAAATAACCTTTCGAATAAAAAAGTACATGTTTCGTGCTTTTGCAGTTTTACAAACTGACTATAGCGCACACGTTTCCCTGCCGGATGCTTACTGCAAAGTAACCGCTTTCTTTTTGCATCTGTGCAGATGGCAGGCGAATGCGCCTCTGACTTACCTGTACATTGACAACAAGCGCAGAACACTTCTGCTGCAGAAAGACAATACGAGGAGAAAATTATGACAAATCGGCAGCGAATACTAATTGTAGATGATGATGAGAATATCGCAAAGCTCATCTCGCTCTACCTGACTAAAGAATTTTTTGACACGAAAATCGTGACCGATGGAGTGAGCGCACTGAGAGAGCAGGAAACCTGGCAGCCCAATCTGATCCTTCTGGATCTGATGCTTCCCGGTGTGGACGGTTATCAGGTTTGCCGGGAGATCCGCCAAAGATCCAAGGTGCCCATCATCATCCTCTCAGCCAAGGCAGAAGTTTTTGACAAGGTTCTTGGATTAGAATTGGGCGCTGATGATTACATTGTAAAACCTTTTGATACCAAAGAATTGGTGGCCAGGGTGAGGGCTGTCCTGCGCCGTTTTTCCGTTCCTGCACCGGAAGAAAATAAAACCCAGGAAAAATATATAGAATTTCCGGATCTGACCATTAATCTGCGAAATTATTCTGTAATTTACCGGGGAGAACCTGTGGACATGCCGCCCAAGGAGCTGGAACTTCTATACTTCCTGGCTTCCTCTCCAAATCAGGTATTTACCAGAGAACAGCTTCTGGATCATATCTGGGGCTATGAGTACATGGGCGATACCCGAACGGTAGATGTGCATATCAAACGAATCCGGGAAAAAATCAAGGATAATCAATACTGGTCCATCACCACTGTCTGGGGAATTGGCTACAAATTTGAAACACCACCCAGACACTGAAGTCCAAGAGACCGCTTTCCATTCTCCCGGTTCTATTTGGCATTAAAATCGAAAAAGCCTGCAGACTGCCGGCCTTTGTGCCTCTGCAGTCTTCCGGCTCTTTTGAGGGTAATACCTGAGATTCTTACGTGCCGCTGACTCTGATATTTTACGGTTCCTTCTTTTGCTTAGGAGTTCCTGCGTATGAGACACAAATTATTGATTCGTTTCTCTATTTTTTATCTTCTTTTTGTTATGATCACTTTGGTACTTTTTTCTGTGCTTATGCCCACCAAAATCTATGACCATCTGCTAAAGAGCAAGACTGCCCAACTGCAGCAGGTGGCAACGGAATTGGCTGACTATCCCGAAGTTTACAACTGCGATTTTCAAAATGAGACTGCGGATCTGTCCCTGCGCAGTTCGCTCACCGCTATCGCCAAAACCCAGGAATGTATCATCTGGCTGGTTCACAAGGATGGTCAGGTGTTAATGTCCAGCGATCTTCCCTATCCTATGGAGCACTCCTTAAAAATCCCTAATTTTTCCGGTATTCTGGAAGAACGTCCCTGCCAGCTCACCGGGGATTTTTTTGGTATGTTTAATCATCAGATTCGCAGTATCCTCATGCCGGTTTCTGTCATGCCTCACACAACCGACTATGTGATTGTTCACTATGAAGTGGCACATTTAGAGGCCAGCCAAAAATATCTCATGAGCCTTTGTTCCTGGATGCTGGCTCTTTTTTATGCAGTCTCACTACTGCTTCCCTTTGCTGTGTATTTTCTGTTTTACCAACCTCTCCGGAAGCTCATTGCCCTCTCTCACAATTATCTCACCGGAAATCTGAATCTCCAGTCTCCTCCTTCGGATGACAGTGAATTTTCCTCCCTTCAGACAAATATCAATTTTCTGGCAGAAGAAATCCGGCATACCGAAGATTATCAGAGAAATTTTGTCTCTAATATCTCCCATGACTTCCGTTCCCCTCTTACCTCCATCCGCGGCTACGCGGAAGCCATCTTAGATGGCACGATCCCCAAAGAATCCCAGGACAAATATCTGCAGATTATTCTCACAGAGGCAGAACGGCTCACCAGGCTGACTCAGAATATCCTAAACACCAACAATCTTCAAGGCAATGGCATGATGCTGGATCTGTCCGTTTTTGACATCAATGATATGCTCCATTCCATTGCTGCCTCCCTGGAAATACAATGTCGGAAAAAGGATATTAAGATCCTCTTTTCCCTTTCTCAAAGCCCCCTGGAAGTTCGGGCCGATAAAATAAAAATCCAGCAGGTAGTCTATAACCTGCTGGACAATGCCATTAAATTCAGTCCTTCCCATTCTTCTATCACCGTCTCCGCTTCCCGGAAACGAAAATATGTGTTTGTATCCATCAAAGACCACGGCGAGGGGATCCCGGCCAATCAGATCCCGAAGATTTTCAACCGTTTCTACAAATCCGATGCCTCCCGAAACAAAGACAAACACGGCACCGGGCTTGGGCTTTCCATTGTTCGGGAAATCCTGACTGCTCACAAACAGAATATCAATGTGATCAGCACAGAGGGCGTAGGATCCGAATTTGTGTTTACTCTGGAACGGGCGTAGAAGAGAAAACAGCATCTGAATACAAGGATCTGCCCTTTGTACACAGATGCTGTGTTTTGCTTTTATGGATTGTTCTGCACTTTATCGGATAGCTGTCACTTCATAATCCTTGTCTTCCACAGTACTCTTTAACACCTCATCAGACACCTCTGCATTTAATGTAATTACAGCCGTACCGGACTCATGGCTCACCACTGCCTCATCTACCTGGGGAAGGGCCTCCAACGCCTTCTTAACTGCTGCCTCGCAGTGTCCGCACATCATTCCTTTGATTTCCATTGTTTTCTTCATGCTTTCATTCTCCTTTTCCTTTGATTTATTTCTTAACTGCCCGCTGCCGCTTCCGGAACATTTTTCTTTTCCATTGCTTTCTGCCAAAGTTTTTCCTTCCGGGTTGCTTTCTGCAGAGGCAGTATGAAACGTTACCTGATGCCTGCTCTCTCTATCCCTGCGACTATCATACATTTTAAAGAAATTTAGCCGCAGCGCATTCGTCACCACGCAGAAGCTGGATAAGCTCATGGCTGCTGCCCCGAACATAGGATTCAGCTGCCAGCCAAACAGGGGAATCCAAAGCCCTGCTGCCAGCGGAATGCCAATCACATTATAAATAAATGCCCAAAACAGATTCTCATGAATATTGGTAAGAGTAGCGCGGCTCAGTCGGATGGCTGCCGGCACATCACTCAGCCTGCTCTTCATCAACACCACATCCGCAGCATCAATGGCAATATCCGTACCCGCACCAATGGCAATACCAATATCCGCTCTGGTGAGGGCAGGCGCATCATTGATGCCATCTCCCACCATAGCCACCTTGCCTTTTTCTTTCAGCCCGCGAATCACGTTCTCCTTGCCCTCCGGCAATACTCCTGCAATCACTTCATCCACTCCAGCCTGGCGTCCAATGGCTTTCGCAGTCCGCTCATTGTCTCCGGTAAGCATAACCACCCGAATCCCCATATTCTGCAGTTCCCGTACCGCCTTTGGGCTGTCCTCCTTAATTACATCTGCCACAGCGATAATGCCAGCCAGTTTTCCTCCCCGTGCAAAAAACAGCGGCGTTTTTCCTTCCTCCGCCAGCGCCTCTGCCTGGGCTTTCGTTTTTTCCGGCACCCTGCAGGCCTCGCTGATAAACTTCAGATTTCCTCCCTGAAGAAGCTCTCCCCGAAGCATACCGGAAAGACCATTTCCCGGAAGAGCCTGAAACTCTGTCACCTCCTCCAGGTCCATCCCCTGATCCGATGCCTCCTGCATCACTGCCCGGGCCAGAGGATGTTCACTTTTCTGCTCCAAACTCCCTGCCAGCTTCAGCAGTTCATCTTTCGAGATTCCCTCTGCCGGAAACAAATCCGTCACTTTCGGTTCTCCGCTGGTAATGGTTCCTGTTTTATCCAAAACTACGATCTGCATCTTTCCCGCTTCCTCCAGGGACACTGCAGTCTTAAACATGATCCCATGTTTGGCTCCCATTCCGTTTCCTACCATAATAGCCACCGGCGTTGCCAGCCCCAAAGCGCAGGGGCAGCTAATCACCAAAACAGAGATGGCCCGGGCCAGAGAAAAGCCAAAGGTCTGTCCTGCTGCCATCCAGATTAAAAACGTTACCGCTGCGATCCCGATCACTGCAGGCACAAAAACACCGGATACCTTATCTGCCACCTTGGCAATCGGCGCCTTTGTGGCAGCTGCGTCGCTGACCATCTGAATAATCTGAGAGAGTGTGGTATCCTCCCCCACCCTGGTAGCCTGGCACCGGATAAAGCCGGACTGATTTACCGTAGCTGCGGATACCTTATCTCCCTCCGCCTTATCCACAGGAATGCTCTCCCCTGTCAAAGCGGCTTCATTCACCGCGCTGCTTCCGTCCAGAACAATCCCATCCACAGGAATATGTTCTCCAGGACGCACTACAAAGAGGTCTCCCTTCCCCACCTGTTCAATAGGCACAGTCACCTCCTGGCCATCTTTTATGATCACCGCTGTCTTGGGTGCTAATTTCATCAAACTCTTCAGGGCATCTGTCGTCCTTCCTTTCGAACGGGCCTCCAACATTTTTCCGACTGTGATCAAGGTCAAAATCATGGCCGCCGACTCAAAATAGAACTCATGCATATAGGACATAACTCCCGCCATATCTCCCTGCAGTTGGGCCTGCGTCATAGCAAACAGAGCATAAACACTGTAAACAAAGGAAGCTCCGGATCCTAACGCCACCAGAGTATCCATATTAGGCGCCCCATGGATCAAGCCCTTAAAACCGCTAATAAAAAATTTCTGGTTGATCACCATAATGATCACCGTCAGCAAAAGCTGCAAAAGCCCCATGGCCACATGATTTTCTGCAAAAAACTCCGGCACTGGCCAGCCCCACATCATATTTCCCATGGAAAAATACATGAGCACTGCCAGAAAACCAATGGAAGCAAACAGTCTCCTCTTCAGCTTCGGGGTCTCTGTATCCTTCAAAAGCTCTTCCTCTCCCACCTTTGCCGCTGTCTTCTGCGTTCCGCTGCTCTTCTTCTCTGCTCCATAACCCGCATTTTCCACTGCTGTGATAATCTCCTGAGCAGAGGCGGTTCCCTCCACTCCCATGGAATTGGTGAGCAAGCTTACGGAACAGGAAGTCACTCCGGGAATCTGACTCACTGCCTTCTCCACCCGGGCGCTGCATGCAGCGCAGCTCATTCCAGTTACTGTATATTGCTCCATACACATCTCCTCCTTTTCCTGCTACCTTCGTTTTCTTCTGCCTTCGTTCTCTTCTTCCGGCTCCCCCGCTTTCCCGCCGGGCTCTTCTCTCCTTAAAAACTACTCCTCACTGCATTCCTTCCTTTTATTTCATTAACTTCTTTAATAGATCTGTCAGCTCATCAATGGCTGCATCGTTCCCTTTTCGGATGTCCTCGGCCACACAGGTATGGATATGGTTGGACAGCAGCACCTTATTAAAGCTGTTCAGCGCCGCATTTACCGCTGACACCTGCACCAGAATATCTGCACAGTAGGCATCCCGCTCCAGCATCCCTCTGATTCCCCGAACCTGCCCTTCGATTCGATTTAAACGGTTTAACAGATCCTTATATTCCTTGGGAGACCGCTCCTTGGTCCGATGACTGCACTGGCAGGAAATTTCCGTCTCATATTCTCCGTTCTCCGAAGCGGTTCTGACAGCTTCACTGGGTTCAGCGCTCTGACAGTCACAAATCTCCAGCCCCTCCTGAGCCCTTTGAGGCTCCCATCTCTCCTGGAGTCTTCCCTCTTCCAAGTCCAACCGTTCTCTGTCCTCTAACTTTATCTTTTTATCCATCTCTTCCCTCCACTCTGCAAAAACAATCTCCATATACCCCCTGGGTGTATTTTGTTTTCTGTATTATATACCCCAGCATGGTATTTTGCAAGTACTTTTTAGTATTTCAAAAAAACGATTTTTTATTCTGATTTTTATTTTGGAAACTAGCATCAGTGTACAGGGGGCAATACGCCTCAAGCCATGAGATTTGCTGAATTTTTTGCGTTATCCTCAATCAGCGTATGTCCATACGCTTCTATCGTCCGCCTTGCAAATTCAGCAAATCGCTATGGCTGAGGTCTTGGAGTCAGAAAGAACTTTCCAGGGTGCAAAAAGGAGGCCGCCACAGCGTACCTTCCGGCATCTGCGACGGCCCCATTCTTTTTACCATATATGCGACAATATTTTCTTTTCCACCTGATTTGAAAGTTGCTGTTCCAGAGATTTTTCCTTAAAATTATTTATTAAAACCAAATGATGATCTTCTTCATTATTCCATTAAAATCCAATCCGTCTCCCAATTCCCAGTAGAACAATTATACAGCCGCTTGTAAAGATGTCCATTCTCTACCTTAAATCTCCACTCCTTAATATCTGTTCTTGCCTGAACGTCCTCCTGGCTGACTTCTGTCACCGGAACTACTTGCATCTCCTGAGCAGAAGCAAAGGGAGCTGACAATACAGTCATCCCCATCACTGCCATTGCACACAATATCTGTTTCTTTTTCATTTTAATTCCTCCTCTGTATAAATCGGCAAATCCTGAAATTCTTCAAATATAGTAGAAACCGAAAATACAAATTCACCCGCTACATATAAGTCATACTTCTCGCCATTTTCTATTAAATATGTATCTTCACCCAAAACACCAAATGTCTTTTCTTGCACTTCTTCATCCACCCGATATGCCTCTGGCACAAAGAACACCGCGACCACACCTACAGCAATTACAAACAAGTATCTCAAAACCATCGTTCTCTTCTTTACTTTGTTCTTCTTTGCTGAATAGGAAGTTATAAATCTCATTCTGGTCTTAATATTCTCCGGACGGATTTTCACAAAAGAAAGGCCAAAAGCACTGTCTTCATTTCTTCGGGCATTTTTAATCAGGCAAGAAGCATATTCATTCCAAGCCTCATCTCCATGTTTCTCCAGAACTGCCTGATCTGTAGACAACTCAAACGCCAATGTCAATTCCCGATCTAAAAGATACGCCAAGGGATTGAACCATTGAGCGCAGGTCACCAACTTCAAGAAAAACTTCAACCACAGATCATGCCGTTTATAATGCTCTATCTCATGTTCACAAATATAGCGGAGCTCCTGATTTTCAAACTCTTTCACCGGCAATATCAACACCGGACGCAAAAGACCTACAATACTGGGAGTGATATCTCCTGGTATCAGTGCTATCCGAACCTTATCCGCATGTAAATCTGTCAAAATTTCACGTATCTTTAGGGTGTTTTCCCTCTCTCCACAGATAAAAGGCAATAAATAGTTACGGAAACTGCTCTGCCTGTAAAACAAATAAACTAACTTTATCACCGTCACTGCCAGCCAAACCACAAATATGATTTTTGCAAGATTTACTTTGGTATTTCCAAAATATCCAAACAAAAACCTGGAAATCGGCGGCAAAATCACCCGGGAGCTAACCGTGATGGTGAAAGGAAAATTCACCGGTATCAGCATTCTCACTAAGACCAATGCTATCACCCAAAACAGGAAGCGCATTCCCCTGTCAAAGGGTTCCCGCTTTACATAAATGATGTAATATGTAAACAGCAATAAGCAAAACACTGTAAGAAAGCATATCAAAAACGCTCCCAGTGAAAAAGACATTTTACTCTCCTCTTTCTATCTCTTTTTTCCTTTGTTTGATCATTTCTTCCAATTCGTCCAGCAGTTTTCCGTCTTTTTCTTCATTAATTAAGTTAGCCATCACCACGGAAGATGAGGAAAATTCTACCAGTTTCTGGCAGGAAAGTTCCAAATATTCCTCCCGGCTCACAAGCGGCACATAGCTTCTGGACAACACCGTTCCGCTGTAAACAATTTCACCGATTTTAATATATTTTTTGGATATCAGACTTCTTAAAGATGCCTGCACTGTATTGATCTGCAACGTCTTATCTGCCTTCACGATTGCGGACGCAGTCATGCCCTCTTCCGCCCGCCATAAAATTTCCATTACCTGCAGTTGCCGGGGACTAAGTGCCTGTCTGTTCATGTAAAAATTCCTCCCTAAAATACGACCACTACTTTTTAAATAAGTATTCATTATTTCTTTAAAGATGGTAGCATTCCTTGTCTGAATTGTCAATCATTATGTTAAAATATTACTGTTATATTATTCCATTGATAAATGGTAGAATGCATCGTAAAATTTTCAGTACATGCAGCCACAGATTGCCACCTTTACAGCAGCCATTTATCGTGTTAAAATAATGGTCATATTATTATATTTTACAGAGAAATTTTGTATACTGACGCTGCTTTTTCAGCATAATCATACAGATGCAAAAACTGCAGGGAAATGCTATGAATAGAAAAAAAACTGTAAAAACCAAAACAAATTCCCAATACCCCCTCTTTACAAAAGAGGACTGCGGAAAAGCCATGACCACACAGGAAGCCAGACAAAAACAGCTGGCCATGCTGGATGCCCTGGCAGACTGCTGCGACGGACTGGGGCTTCGCTATTACCTCTCCGGAGGCACCCTTCTTGGGGCGATCCGGCACAAGGGCTTTATTCCCTGGGACGATGATATTGATATCAATATGCCAAGGCCGGACTGTGAAAAACTTCTCTCCCTCACCGGTGGGAAAATAGGACCTTATGTTCTTATGGGGCCTGATATGAACAAATTTGCACGTTACTGCGGCTTTTATCGTCTCTATGATTTTGGCGGAGTAATTGAAAACTGCAACAGCGGGACAAAAGAAAAAAACATCGTATACCAGCCCTTTTTCCTGGATATTTTTCCCATTGAGGGACTTCCCGAAAGTGATAAAGAAACAAAAAAGCACTACAGAAAAATGGTAAATCTGCGGCGAATGCAGCGTGTGGCTGCACTCCGGCACATGGAAGCCAGCAGCCTGGCTGCTCATCTGTTTCATATCGTGATGTTTCTTCCAGCCAGACTAGCAGGCTACCGTTTCTGGAGTCAGCAGATCCAAAAACTGGCAAAAAAATATTCCTTTGACCAGGAGGCTTATGTGGGCGTGATGACTGCTCCGGTGCATACCACAGAGGAAAAAGTGGTAAAGGAAGAATATCTTCCCACTGTGGAGGTTTCCTTTGAAGGGAAAACTTATCATGCACCACAAAATTATCATACCTACCTGACTCAGCTTTACGGTGATTATGGGAAGCTGCCGCCCAAAGAAAAACGGCAGTCGGACCACACCTTTCATATGTATTGGAGGAACGAATCATGATTACAGCACTGCTGACAGCGGCAGGCTCCGGTTCCCGCATGGGACAGGACATTCCAAAGCAGTTTATCCATATTGACAACAAACCTTTGATCATCCATACCATGGAGGCATTTCAGCGTCATCCCAGCATCGACGCCATCCTGGTGGTCACCCTTCCCTCTTGGATTGATGTCCTAAAGGCCTACGCCAGCCAGTTTAATATTACCAAGCTTCGCTGGGTAGTGCCCGGCGGAGACACCGGACAAGAATCGATTCGCCTGGGATTGGAAACTCTGGAAAAAGAGCTATCCCCGGAGGATATTGTAATGATTCACGATGGCAACCGCTGCCTGGTCTCCAGCGAAATTATTTCCAACTGTCTGGCCACCTATCAAAAATACGGCAGCGCAGTGGCCGCTATTCCCTGTGTGGAGGCTGTCATGCAAAGCCGCGATGGAATTTCCTCCACCGTATCCATTCCAAGGGAGGAACTGCTGCGCACTCAGACGCCTCACGCCTACTCTCTGGGCAAACTTTTATGGGCACATCGGGAAGCCCAGAAGCGGGGGATCACCGGAACTGCCGCCACCTGTGTACTGATGCAGAAGCTGGGGGAAACCATTTATTTTTCCAAAGGTTCCGAGGAAAATCTGAAAATTACCACCCTTGATGACATGATGATCTTTAAAGCGCTGCTTCACACGAAAAAGGATACGTGGTTAAAATAATGACTATGAATTATACCGAACATTACTGGGCAGATACAGCCAAAGCGGCCGCACAGATTCCCAATCTGGAACAGCTTTTCGGCTGCTCTCTGTTAATTACAGGCGCCACCGGGATGATTGGATCTGCCATAGCAGATCTGATTTTTTATCTAAATACGCAGAAACAGGCCAATATTCATCTTCTTCTGGCCGGACGCAGCAGAGAAAAAATACAGCGTCGCTTCTCACTCTTCCGGTTGGATCAGGACTATGAATTTGTTTTTTATGAAGCCACGGATTCCGCAATCATCAACTTGAATACAGACTATATCATCCATGCCGCCAGCAATGCCTCTCCGGCCTCCTACACAAAACAGCCCGCTGAGACTATGTTAGCCAATCTGGTAGGATTAAATGCCCTGCTAGATCTCATGCGCCGCAGTTCCACCAGACGTCTTCTCTATGTGTCCTCCAGCGAGGTTTACGGCACGCGCATGGGCGGCAACGCCAATAAAGCGCCTTATCGTGAGGACGAATACGGCTATGTAGATCTGTTAAATCCAAGAGCCTGTTATCCCTGTGCCAAGCGCGCTGCGGAGACACTCTGCATCTCGTACAATGCGGAATACAACACGGACACGGTAATTGTGCGGCCCGGTCATATCTACGGACCCTCCATCACGGTTTCCGATTCCAGAGCCTCCGCACAGTTCACCCGAAATGCTGTACTTGGGCAGGATATTATCATGAAAAGCGCTGGCACACAGCTTCGCTCCTACTGCTATACCCTGGACTGCGCTTCTGCCATCCTTGCGGTACTGTTAAACGGTGAGCGAAGTACTGCCTACAATATTTCCAATCCGGATTCCATTGTCACCATCCGGGATCTGGCCGACGCTCTGGCCAAAGCTGCCGGAACGAAAGTAATTTGTCAGGAAGCCACAGCACTTGAGAAAAGGGGCTATAACCTGATGGACAATTCTGCTCTGGATTCCCGCCGTCTGGAAAGCCTGGGCTGGCGCCCCTGCTTTTCCCTGGAGAAAGGCGCTGCCAGAACCATAGAATGTCTGAGGAATACTTAAACCTGGCTGCCGTCTTCCAGCGCTTTGGGTAGTGTTCATACCAGGGGCATCGTTTCTGTCCGCCACAGTGTGATCCTGCAGAGCATTTTTGTTTCACAGGAAAAATTTTCTATGAAGCAAAAATGCCGCAAGACAAAACTTTCGGAATGAACTGACTCTGCTTCCTACCCCTTCGGGCCAGCCCAATCCTTCTGTTTTTCTCTTACGGCTTTTTTATGATACTCTTCTTTGGAATCGATTTCTGAAATGTCTGGGATCACAGTCTTCTATATAATTCCTTAACATGGTCATACAGATCATCGAACAATCCCTGGCGCTCTCTGTAATACTCTGCATTTTCTCTAATGGGTTCTGTCACCGTATCATTTACAGTCACCATTTCTCTGCAGGCTTCGTATACATCCTGATACTGTCCGGTTCCCACTGCCGCCAGTATCGCAGCGCCAAGACAAGCCTCTTCCTCTGTATTGGTGGTATAGACCGGCATGTCCAGCATATCCGCCTGTATCTGTTTCCAGGCTTTTCCTTTTGCTCCTCCTCCGGAAGAAATCAGCTTCTTCTGAGGAATTTTCATCTGATCAAAAATCGTTTTACACTCTCTAAGATTGTAAAGTACTCCTTCCATGGTCGCTCTCACCACATAGGCCTGATCATGGCGCATCGTCATTCCAAAATAAACGCCTCTGGCCATTGGATCGTTAAAGGGCGTCCTCTCTCCTGCCAGATAGGGCAAAAACAGTAATCCTTCACTGCCAGCCGGAATCTTTGCCACCTCCTGATCCAATTGAGCAAAGGGCCGCTTATCCCGAAGCACCTTATTTTTCAGCCAGCTTAAAGTGTTTCCTCCATTCAGTGCGCCTCCCTGGTAGATCCAGGCTCCCGGAAGCGCATGACACCACAGCTGGCACCGCATTCCTTCATCAAACACCGGCTTATCGGTAATCACTGCAATCTGAGATGCCGTTCCGATATTGCAGGTCATGATGCCTTTCTCAATCACTGCATTTCCAATCATTGCAGCCGCACAGTCCCCAGCGCCAGCCACCACAGGAATTCCCTCCGGCAAACCTGTCTCAGCCGCTGCCGACGCTGTGATTTTTCCTGCTATTTCACTGGATTCGTATACTTGCGGCCAGATGTCTTCCTTCAATCCCAGTCTTTGTATCAATTCCATACACCATCTGCGATGCTTTACGGAAAATGCAAGCGTTGCCCCTGCATCACTGTAGTCGGTTCCTACGCAGCCTGTGAGAAGATACCGGATGTAGTCTTTGGGCGACATCACATATCGGATTTTCTCATAACATTCTGGTTTCTGATTTTTCGTCCACAGCAAAGAACAGATCAGCATCCCAGTACTTGGCTGATTTAGAAGTTCTGTCTTCATCAAGTCTCCAGCAAGCTCAAAAATGGTTTCTTTTTCTTTCAATGACCGGGCATCCAAATGGATAATCGCCTCATCCACAGGCTGCATCTGATCATCCAAAGCGACCATCCCATGCATTTGTCCAGAAAAACCAACGCCAGCAATCTGCCCAGGCAAAATTTCTGAAAACTGCAGTGCCTGGGCAACTGCCGCTTTTGTGGCTTCCCACCAATCCTGCGCTCGCTGCTGAGCATATCCGATCTTAGGAGTACGCACCTCATACTCCACCTGTCCAATGCCTTTTGTCCTTCCTTTTTCATCTGCGATCAGTACCTTGACACTGGAAGTCCCTAAATCAATTCCCATAAAATAGCTCATATCCGGACCTCTTTCCAGCAAATCTATGCTTATTCTTCTATCTTTTTTTATGGATTACCTGTTTTACTGCCTCTGCGATATGCTCCGCAGAGATACCAAATTTTTCTGCCAAAAACTTTTTGTCACCTACTTCTCCGAAGCAATCCGGCACCCCGACTCTCTGAAATGGCACAGATGCCCGTTCCGCTAAAACCTCCGCAACTGCAGATCCAAGACCGCCGATTTTGTTATGATTTTCTGCTGTCACTACTGCACCCGTAATCTCTGTGCAATCCAAAACAAGAGTTTCATCCAGGGGCTTTATCGTAAACATGTCCACCACTCTGACCTGAATACCCTCCTGTGCAAGAAGCTCTGCTGCTTTCAACGCTTCCTCCACTTCAATACCCGAAGCAATGATCGAGGCATCCGTTCCTTCTCTTACAACACAGCCTTTTCCGATGGTAAACTGCTCTGTTCCCTGGTAGTAGCTACTTTTGCCCTTTCGTGGGAAGCGGAGATACATCACTCCCTCTGTCTTTGCCATTTGGCGAAGTACCTCTTTTAGAAGGTAAGTCTCTGCCACATCCAGGATCGTCATACCGGGAAAAGAGCGAAAGATTCCAATGTCCTCAAAAGGCATATGAGTACCCCCATTGGCTTCAGCGCTGATACCCGGATCAGAGCCCACTATCTTAATGTTGGCATGGTTGTAGCAGCCAGACAAAAACACCTGATCTGCACATCTTCTTGAAGCGAAGGTTCCAAAACTATGCATAAAGGGAATTTTCCCTTTCACAGACATCCCAGCTCCTACTCCCACCATATTGGCTTCCATAATTCCCAAATCAAAGGCCTGCTCCGGAAACTGTGAAAAAAGAGCTGTAGTCCCGATCGCTCCTGCCAAATCTGCCTCCAGATACACCACATCCCGATTCTCCTGCATCAGTTCCGCCAGTGTCTGCGCAAATATCTGTCTTAACTCGCTCATAACTACCCCTGCCTTTCCTCTAACTGCCTGTCCAATTCCCGATAAAATCCTTCCAGATCTTCTTTCTTCACTGTTGTGGAATGACAGTTCGCCATCTCCGCATAAAATTTCACCCCTGCGCCCTTTACAGTATGAAGGACAATGACCGAAGGTTTCTCCTTCTCCTGTTTTGCCTCTCTGATTGCCTGATAAATTTGCTCCGTATCATTTCCATCCTCCACAGAAACCACGTGGAAGCCAAAGGCCTCAAACTTTTTCTCAATACTGCCAAGACTGCATATCTGGTCTGTAGTTCCATCCAACTGTTTTCCATTGACATCAATCAACGTAATCAGATTGATCAGCTTATTGTGAGCAGCAAACAGGGCTGCTTCCCATACCTGTCCCTCATCCAGCTCACCGTCTCCTAAAATCAAATACGTATAATTCTTCTTCTGATCCAATTGATCCGCAAACGCTGCTCCTGCTGCCAATGATGCTCCCTGCCCCAATGAACCGGTTGTCATATCAACCCCTGGAGTCTTATTTCTGTCTGTATGGCTGGGAAGAATTGTGTTATTTTGATTCAAAGTTTCAAGTACTTCCTCTGGAAAATATCCTCTGGCTGCCAGCGCTGCATACATAGCGGGACCGCAATGTCCCTTAGACAGCACAATAAAATCTCTGTCCTCTTTCTTAGGCTGTGAAGGATCAATGTTCATCTCTCCGCTGTACAGTACCGCCAAAGCATCTGCAATAGACAGTGAGCCTCCCACATGGCCGCTTCCCTTTGATGCAATCGCCCGAAGTATATTCTTTCGTATCTGCACTGCCAGGCGATCCGCTTCTTTCTGATCAAAACCCATTTTGCCACCTCATCTCTGTTTTGTATTGAAAAGCTATTACACACACATTGTTGAAACGTTCCTTGTCATCTACTTTTTCAAGATGTTCTATTTTGATTTTTTTTGATTGTTATCCCTATATCTATCACAATTACATCCTATCATAACCACCTTTCTTTTGCAACTACTATTTATTTTTCATACATTACATCTTTTTCAATCATTTTCTCTTATTTTCAATCACATTTTATTGACATATTTCCGGATCTACTTTATAATCTAGTTAAGAAATCCTATTCTGTTTACAAATCTCCGGGATTCCCTTTTATAATTGTTTTTATATTTATTTAGAAAGGATGGTATTCATCATGACTCATGCAGAAATTTTATCAAAAGTAGATCACACCTTATTAGCACAGACCTCTACTTGGGAGCAGATCAAAGCTCTGTGCGATGACGCGCTCACCTATAAGACTGCTTCCGTATGCATTCCTCCCTGCTTTGTAAAACAGGCAAAAGAATATCTGGGAGATAGAATGGCAGTTTGCACCGTCATCGGTTTCCCCAACGGAAATCACACCACCGCTTCCAAAATTTTTGAAACCAAAGACGCCCTGGCGAATGGCGCTGATGAAATTGATATGGTCATCAATATCGGTGCCTTGAAAGAGAAAAACTATGATTATGTGTTAAACGAGATCACAGAGCTGAAAAAAGCCTGCGGTGATAAAATCTTAAAGGTTATTATCGAAACTTGTCTTTTGACCGAGGAAGAAAAAATAAAGATGTGCGAACTGGTCACCAAAGCCGGCGCTGATTATATTAAAACTTCCACTGGCTTCTCCACCAGCGGGGCTACTTTCGAAGATGTTCAGCTCTTTGCCAGCCATGTCGGCCCTCATGTGAAAATTAAAGCTGCCGGCGGCATCTCCTCTTTTGATGACGGTGAAAACTTCATCCGCCTCGGTGCATCCCGCCTGGGCACCAGCCGCCTGGTTAAGATTGAGAAAAACAACTGATCATTTGCGGGTACTCCTCACTCCGCCATATATCGGAAGACAGGTGCACGAAACAATCGAAACAAAAGTTTCCGTATCTCCTTGTACACTGACTTCGGGAAAACTATTATTATATTTAAAAAGCAACCAGGAGGAAGCCTAATGTTAGCTCTTGAACGTCAAAAAATAATTTTGGATTATCTGGAAAATAACCAAATTGCAAGCACTAAATTTCTCAGTGACTTAACTCATGCGTCTTTAGCCACTGTCAGAAGAGATCTGAATGAATTAGACAGTCAGGGCTTACTGGTAAAAACCCACGGGGGTGCCCAATACCTTTCTCCAAAAGAGACAGACTCCGCCCTTTCTGCTGCCGTTGCAACCGCTTCTGATTCATGCTCTCTTAAATATCCGGATCCCTACTACAGCTGTAAAGATGCTATTGCCAAAAGATCTGCAGAATTTATTTCTTCGAATGATATTGTTTTTGTTGGAGCCGGTCTCACCTGCAATCTGCTGTGCCAATATATCAACCGGAACTGCAGGGACAACATTACGGTTGTAACTACAAATATTACTGCTGTACTGGAATTTTCCGGCAACCCCCATGTATCCATTCTTCTCTTAGGCGGCAATGTGCATATGGGAACGAATCACATCGAGACGCTGGATGAATATACTGTACAGTCTCTTAAAAAACTATATTTTGATAAAGTTTTTATTACTGTGGACGGTATCGATTTAAATTACGGATACTCGATTATCAATCGCGCTCAGCTTCCGTTATATAACCATTTAATCAGCAATTCCAAACAGATTTATCTTCTGGCTAATGACGGAAAATATGACAAGCGTACCTTCACCCAGTGGTGCGGCCTGGATCGCATCCCAAATGTAGTCACCAACCGTTCCGTAAACCAGCAGTATCTGGACTATTATCAGCAGCATAATATTAAAGTTTTCTCCGTATAAAGACCGGGAAGCATCCCAAAAATATCGTTTCAGAAAAACATTCCCCTACCTGCAAAAAGGCCTTGGACAAAACAAAATTTTTCCAGGCCTTTTCCCTTTCCCCTTGACTTTCCTCTTCCTTCCGTATATAATAGAAACAAACGCATGAACAATTATTCATATATAGACATACAACTATTACAAGAAAGGATGGAATGCCATGAAAAAGACCTACAAAATCGAAGTTGACTGCGCCAACTGCGCAAACAAGATGGAGGATGCTGCAAAAAAAACCTCCGGAGTTAAGGACGCATCTGTAAATTTTATGACATTGAAAATGGCTGTAGAATTTGAGGAGGGGCAGGATCCCAAATCTGTTATGTCAGAGGTACGGAAAAATTGTAAAAAAGTAGAGGATGACTGCGAAATCTATTTCTAAATTCTCCGGGCTGTGGTTAGATAGATCCTATGATCTTCTGTCTTTCCGCAACCCTTTTCATTTTCGGAAAGGAGCTTTTTATGCCAAAAGAAATAGAATGCTGCGACAGTACAGAGGTGCATGAAGCCCTTCTGCAGATTGTAAGCGAAAAACTGCCTCCAGAGACAGAGCTCTACAACCTGGCTGAGTTGTTTAAGGTGTTCGGCGATTCTACCAGGATTCGCATCCTGTTTGTACTTTTTGAGGCTGAGGTCTGCGTCTGCGATCTCGCCCATGCTCTGAATATGACTCAATCTGCCATCTCCCACCAGCTTCGCATTCTAAAGCAGAATAAGCTGGTAAAAAACCGCAGGGAGGGCAAATCCATCTTCTACTCCCTGGCAGACGACCATGTGCGCACCATTATTGCTCAGGGGCTTGATCATATCACAGAAGATGCATCAGAATGAAACCATACGCCTTGGCAGCGTCGGTGTGCATAGGACAATACACTCAGAAAATCCAGCAAATCTCATGATTTGAGGCGTGTTGCCCTATGTACACGGATGCTGCCATCCGTTGCGGAACATTTGATCTGCAAAAAGCTGTTTACGAAACAAACTCTATTTGCAAAAAAGTTATTTGCAGAAAGGAAGCTATTTTGATCAAACTATTTAATGACTGTCAAAACGCTGTTGATGAAATGGTGGACGGATTTTTAGAACTCTACCCCAATGAATATAAACGCATCTTCATTGACCGTGGAAACTGTAACGGTATTATGCGCCAGAAATGCAGAAACCCTGTATCTGTCGTGGTAGGAGGCGGCTCCGGCAATGAGCCCTGGTGCATTGGATATGTAGGAGAGGGCCTGGCAGACGCTGCTGTTCTCGGCCCGATTTACACTGCCCCTTCCTGCCGGGCTGTTCAGGCCGTCACCAGAAATGTCCCTAATAAAAATGGTGTGGTATACATCTGTACCAATCACGCCGGAGATGTACTGAATTTTGAACTTGCCAGCGAGCTTGCAGAACTGGAGGGAATCACCACCAGAACCGTAGTGGTGACCGATGATGTAGCTTCTGCTCCCAGAGAAGAAAAAAGCCAGCGCCGCGGAACAGCCGGCGTTCTCCTGGTGGTAAAGGCCGCCGGCGGAGCCGCTTCTCTTGGCATGAATCTGGAGGATGTGGCCAGAATTGCGGCCAAAGCCAATGACAACACCTATACCTTCTGTGCCTGCACCTCATCTGCCTACGATCCCGGCACTGGGAAGCCATTGCTGGAACTGAAAGAAGGCATGGTAGAATATGGTGTCGGTTTCAGTGGGGAAAGCGGAATTTTCCGCAAACCCTTTATAGATGCCAACGAAACCGCTGATACTGTGTTTCAGTATCTTTTGAAAGAAAGCCAGCCGCTTCCCATGGATGAAGTGGTGGTGCTGGTGAACGGTTTTGGACATACCGGCCACATGGAATTGTCCCTCATTGCCAAACGGATTTTGCAAAATCTCCGAAACAGCGAAATCAAAGTCCACCATATTCTTGCGGAAAAGGTATACACGCCTCAGGACAGCAGCGGTTTTTCTGTAAGCCTTATGAGCGTGGATGAAGAACTGAAGCGCTGCTACGACTATCCCGCCCGCTCTCCTTGGATCAGAGGTTTTGCAGAACGGGATCACCATTTCAGAAATTTGGACTACTAAAAGCAGGAGGCAGTATCTCATGAAAGACTATTTAAATATTGCAGAGGCCAAAAAAATGTTCTGCTTTGTGGCAGAAGAAATGGTGAAGCAGGAAGGATATCTCACGGAGATGGACATCCCCATCGGTGATGGAGATCACGGCAGAAATATGCATATGGCATTCAGTGAAATACAGGCTGAGCTTCCTCGGATGAGATGCACTTCCATCGAAGACGTATTTCAGGCAGTGGGCACTATTATTATGGATTTCTGCGGCGGAGCCTCCGGAGTACTGTTTGGAACCCTGTTTGTCAGCGGCACCGTTCACCGCCAAAAACATTTCACCATGACTTTGGTAGACTTTGCTGAAATTTTCCGGGTATCTCTGGATGCCCTTAAATCCAGAGGCAAGGCAAAACCCGGGGACAAGACCATGATCGATGCGCTGGAACCAGCCGTCTGTGCTTTTGAAAAATGCAGTGAAGAAAATGATTCTCTTCCAGCCGGACTGGTCAAGGCCGCTGCAGCTGCCAAGCAGGGCATGGAAAGCACCCGAAACATGGAGGCTCACAGCGGCCGGGCCAAATATTACCCTGATAAAGGCCTTGGCCTTCAGGATCCAGGAGCCACCTCCATCTGGATCATTTTTCAGGCCATGGCAGACTGGGCCGCCCTGCAAGAGTGGAAATCCCAGGATCTGGACTGCCAGGTAACCACTCTTACCTTGAATCCCTGCGTGGACCGTACGATCAACATCCAATCCATGATCTATCATGGAACCAATAAGGTGAAATCAGTGCAGAATGATATTTCCGGCAAGGGAATTAATGTCAGCGCCGTTCTGAAAAATTTTGGTATTACCACAAGATGTCTGGGCTTCAACTATTCCGAAGGCGCCCGGGTGGTAGAACAATTTTTAGATGATCTGGAAATCCCCTATGATTTTGTCCGGGTTCCCGGCCATCTGCGCACAAATATCAAGATATTTGAAGAGGCCAGCCAGTCCATGACAGAATTTAACGAGGCCGGATTGTCCGTTCCCAAAGAAGCCTTAAATAAGCTGATGGATAAAATCTCCTCCTGCACTCTGAAAACCCGCATCCTCACTCTGAGCGGAAGCCTTCCTACCGGTGTTCCCGCCACCACATACCGTAACATTATCCAAAGCGCCAATCTCAGAGGCTGCCGAACGATTCTGGACGCCTCCGGTCCGGCTCTTGTGGAGGGTATCAAAGCTGCCCCCTACATGATCAAACCCAACGTACAGGAGCTCTCCAGCGCCTTTGCCAAAGAGTTGAAGGAAGGGCAAACTTTGAATGATATCATTCAGGAACTCTTAAAACAGGGGATTCAATATATCTGCCTGTCTGCCGGAGATAAGGGAACCTACCTTGCCACCTCCAGAAGGATTCTGTATGCAGAAGCCCTGGATATTCCGGTTCTTGGCGTTCAGGGGGCCGGGGATTCTATGGTAGCCGGCATGGCCATGGCTCTTCTTTACAACAAAACCGATGAGGAGGCTCTGGCCTACGGAATGGCTGCCGCCGGTGGTTCCCTGGGCCATCAGGGTACCAAGCTGTGCCTAAAGGAAGATCTGGAACGGCTGCTGCCTCTGGTCAGAATCCACGAAATCACCAAAATCCCCCTATAATATTTCCATGGCGGCTCCGCCTTTCTTGGGAGAGGATGCAAAATACTGTTTCCGGTGGATTTTCGTTGCGTTTTTCCATCAGGGCTTTTGCCACCCGAATCCTACGAACCAAAAAAACGGGTTTCTGTCCATCCCTGTACATCTTCCCTGAAAATCAGGTTTGTACCTTTGGATGGCAGAAACCCGTTTCCGTTCTGCCGCAGTTCTCTGCCTTTTACATGAAAAATCTCTTCGTCCTCCTTGAAAATCCGTCACTTCTCTATGGCTGAGGTCTTTGCGTCAGAAAAAACGGAATTTCGCTTCCTGCCAGCTTATTTTGTAGCATACTCATAATCCTGCATAAACGCAACAATGCCGTCTATAGCCAGAGCTTTTGGATCCTTCGCGATGATCCCATCCCGCACCTTCAAATACTGAAGAGGCATATACTGATGAAGCATATTCATGGGAATCTCATAGGTTCTCAAATTCGCAAACAATTTATCTATGGCTGCCGTCACCTCCGGCTGCCCCATATAGTATCTGGCCCGGTCAGAAAAGCTGTAGCGTCTTGCCAGTTTCAGCTGCTTCTCATCTCCGTGATAATGCTTCTTCCAGTTCCCCGGATTGTTCAGCATTACCTGCTCTAACACATCCATAAAGTGAGCCTGCTCCTTCGCCGGAACCAGCTCCTGTTCCATCATGGACAGGGAGAACAGCGCTTCCCGCAGCCCATAAGTCAGAGCCGGTCCTACCTTCAGGATCACAATACCGTCCTCCACCATCTCTTTCAAGCACTCCGCACTCTGGTAGTCTGTAGAATGACCCTCAAAAGCGATTTCCGGATAATCGGCCAGCTTGGCGCACAGCTCTTTGGCCGCCTCTCTGTCATAGAGAAATACCTGGTCATCGCCAAATTCTACGCCGGGCTGCACCACCACTGCAATCACATCTTTCCAGCCATCCGGCACGCCTGCTTCCGCAAAGCATCTCTTGTAAGTATTCACTGTCTCCTCAAAGGCTTCCGGCTTGGTCACTGCCAGACTATCCTCCGCCTCCTGAGCGCCTCCCGGAATAGGTACCTCTGAGCCGATGATAAATACCGGCCGCATTGCCTCCGGCTTCTCTTCTTTCAGCTCCTCATAAGCCTTCATGCATACCTGATAGAGACGTACTCCTCTTTTTGCTACTATCTCCGTAGCCAATGCTCCCTCCGGATCATCCGCCAGCTTCATGCTGGTGTCCAGGTGGATTTTCGTAAATCCTGCCCGCACATACTGATATACCAGCTCCTCAGACTTGGCCATAGCCTCTTCCTCCGGCTCATTCTGCCAGGTCAGCGGGCCAAGATGATCTCCCGCCAGGATCATATGATTTTCCGGCACGCCCATCTCTTTGGCCATCTTTAACACCAACTGATAGAAATCCGCAGGCTTCATTCCTGTGTAACCGCCAAACTGATTCACCTGATTGGCAGTAGCCTCGATCAACACCGGGCGGTTCAGCTCCTTTGCCCGCATCAGAGCAGCCTCCAGGGCCAGCTCATTGGCAGTACAATAGGAAGGGATCCCGCATTTTATCCCAGCCCTTCTCTGCTCCATCATCTCCTGCAATGGATGTTTCATGTTCTTATCCTCCATTTGTTCCCAACAACCATATTCTCATAAGCCAGGCTCTCTCTCCTGCTGTCAAAATATGCACCTGCGCAGCGGACTTCTTTTAAATTTTCATCCCCTGGCACAGATCATATTCCTATCATTACAAAATCCCGTCTGCCTTGCCGTCGCATCCGCAGACTTTCATACGATTTTTAACCAGCTCTTTGACTGCCGCCATCCCTGCCTTACCCAATGCTTTTGGATCAAAAGTCTCCGGTTTCTCTTTCATCAGAGCCTGCCCGGCATCGGTGTATGCTTTCCGAAGCTCTGTGGCAAAGTTCACCTTGCAGATTCCTCTTGCCACACAGTCCTTCACGTCCTCATCGCTTAATCCGGATGCTCCGTGAAGCACCAGGGGGATATCTACCACCTGACGGATCTGGGAAAGACGCTCCTTGTCAAGAACAGGGGTTCCCACATAGAAGCCGTGAGCCGTTCCAATGGCTACAGCAAGAGAAGTGATCCCAGTGCGCTCCACAAATTCTCTGGCTTCCTCAGGATCTGTGTTGGTATCTGCCTCTGCTTCCAGATCATCTTCCTTTCCTCCCACTTTGCCCAGCTCTGCCTCACAGGGAATATTCACTGCCTTCGCCACATCAGCCACTTTTTTGCTGACTGCCACATTGCCCTCAAAACCTTCCTTAGAACCGTCGATCATCACAGAGGTGTACCCTGCCTTGATGGCCTGAACAGCCAGTTCAAAACTGCTGCCGTGATCTAAGTGCAGACATACCGGAACGGTGGCCTTTTTCGCTTCAGCAGCCACAATAGCCACAAAGGTCTCCAATGTTCCATATTTAATCGTGGAGGGAGTTGTCTGAAGCATCAGCGGAGCACGCAGCTCCTCTGCCGCAGCGATGATCGCTTTTACCATCTCCATATTCTCACAGTTGAAAGCGCCTACTGCATATCCTCTTTTCTGCGCATCTAAAAGCATTTTTTCCGATGTAACTAATGGCATTCCTTTATCCTCCTAAATGATTATTTTTCATACAGTCAGTTTATTGTATCCCCGGAAATTTGTCAATCAAGGGGGTGCTGCAAAATACCTCCGGCGGTACCCTTTCGGGTGATTTTTCTCCGAAAAACAGCACATTTTCAAATAAAAACACACCGAAAATCCACCGGATCCACTATTTTGCAGCACCCCCTTGACCCTCGCGACATTCGCCAGCTCTCTGCACAAATGCGGCTGCGTAGCTCATTGCCCGCAGGAATAAAGGCAGATCCAGCGGCCTTTCCAGGACAGACAGGACAAAATTTGTATTCCCCCAAAGCCTTCCTGAAAAATGCCGCTGGATGAAAAGTTTCTCACCTTATGAATTTTTTTCAATCATCTCTCTGACGGTCTCCGGAGAGATTTTCCCCTCCATAGGGCCGAAAGCAGCTGCATTTAAAGCGCCTGCGGCTGCTCCCATCTGAGCGGCCTCCTTCAGCGTTTTCCCTTCTGCCAGACCGCAGATGAAGGCTGCATCGTAGCTGTCTCCTGCGCCTGTGGCATCCTCCTGCACCACCGGATACACTCCCATCTCTACCTCCAGACCGTTTCTGGTGTAGATCTTAGATCCCTTGGAACCATTTTTCAAAACCAGGATCTCCAGATTTGGATTCTTAAATACCTTCTCAATGGCCTTATCCAGGTCATCTTCTCCGGAAAGCATCTTCAGCTCGGACACACCGGGCATCAGGATATTAGAGGTCTCAAATACCTCCTGCAAAATCTGAAGCACCACCGGATCCCGCATCATTTCCAGACGCACATTGGGGTCAAAACTAATTTTGGTTCCCTGGCTCTTCATCATGCGGATCGTCTTTACAATTTCCTGAGCGAACGGGACATCGGACATCAGGGAGCATCCCATTACATGCATATACTTGGTATCTTCCAGTCCTTCCAGAGACTCCGGAGCTTTCGCCATCACACAGGGAGAATTGTCCATGTAAAACAGGAACTTCCGCTCTCCGTCTGCAAAATAGGTGACAAAGGCGATACCCGTATGGCCCTTGTCCGTCACCAGAACCCGGCTCACATCCACTCCGTCCTTTTTCAGGCGGCGCATAATATTCTCACCAAAATCATCGTCTCCCACACCGCTGATAATCGCTGTGGAATGGCCCAGACGGGCTGCTGTGCTGATAAAGATTCCCGGGGCTCCGCTGGGGAAAGGCCCTCTGAAATAGTCGGTATCATACAGGGGAATATCTTCCTTGGGACGCATAATCTCCACAAGAAGCTCTCCCATAATCATAATCTCTGCCACAAGACCACCTCCTAGAATTTCTGCAGAAACTCAATGATCTCTGTGTTTGGTCCCTGTACACAGATGTACTTCACTCCGTTTTCCCAGAAAGGCAGGAAAGCAGGGCCTTCTACGATGGGGTAGCCAGTCTTTTCCACCTCTGCCTGAACCTTCTCAATGTCAGAAACTGCCAGGGCGATATGGTCGATGGCGCCTCTTACGCCTGCAGCCTGCCCGTCTTTTTCATAGGTTTCCACCAGCACATCACCGCACTCAAAGAATACCACTCTGCCATTATTCTCTGTTTCCCATTTGATGGTGAATCCAAGCGCTGTGTAGAATGCGATTGTTTTCTCCATATCATTAGTAGGAATGCCTACATGCTGATAACCGGTTACATAGCTTGTCACTGCCATAATGCGTTCCTCCTTAACACTTAAGCCATATTTTCACTGCCGAAAATATCAATCTTGTCCATAATAGCCTTTGCACACGCCTCTTTTACAGGTCTCATAAAAGGTCTGGGATCGTACTCTGTCTCCGGATTCTCCTTCAGAGCCTTTCTCAGAGCATCGGTGTAATCCTTCTTCAGCTGAGTCCCCACATTGATCTTACTCATGCCCATCTTCACGCATTTTCTGAAGTCTTCTTCCGGAACTCCGGTGCCGCCGTGAAGTACCAGCGGACAGTCTGTTACCTTTGTGATCGCCTCCAGGCGGTCAAAGTCAATCTTCGGCTCTGCCTTGTAGAAACCGTGGGCCGTACCGATGGCAACCGCCAGCGCGTCAATCCCTGTCTCCTCCACAAATCTCGGCACATCCTCCGGATTGGTGTAAGCCTTATCCGCATCGCTTACCACTACATTTTCTTCTCTTCCACCCAGTTTGCCAAGCTCAGCCTCCACAGAACATCCATAGGTGTGGGCAAAATCCACAATACTCTTGGTGATGGCAATATTTTCTTCAAATTCTTTTTTGGAAGCGTCGATCATAACGGAAGTATAGCCGGCGCCTACGCAGGCCTTGATCAGGTCAATATCTGTGGCGTGATCCAGATGGAGACATACCGGAATATTATAAGTATCCGCCATACCGCGAACCATACCTACCAGCTGCTTCAAGCCCACATATCTGACGCAGGCCATGGAGGTCATGATAATGATAGGAGAATGCTTTCTTGCTGCACCCATTACCATACCCTCGGAATCCTCATAGCTGTTCATATTAAAACCGCCGACTGCATAATGCTTTTCTCTGGTATCTGCCAGAATCTCTCTCAATGTCACTAATCCCATGGCTCTAATCTCCTTTGCTTATATGAATATTATTTGTTTCCCTTTTCCAAGTACTCCTTGATCAGATAATATGCGCCGTACAGCACCACCCGGTCGTTCATCACCGAGTAGCGCACCCGGTCCTCCTCCACGCCCATGATGGTTCTCGCCTGGAGCTGACGCATCAGCTCCTCATGAAAATACTTCTTCGCTTTTGTCACACCGCCGCCAAGAACAAACACATCCGGATCAAAAAGGTTGAACAAAATAGAAAGGCCACACCCCAGATAATATCCCTCTTTTTTATAAAACTCCAGGGCATAGAGATCTCCCTGCTCAGCTGCCTCTGTGAGATATTTTCCGTCGATCTTCTCCGGATCATACCCGGCTGCCTCAAAGGCCAGGCTCTTTATTCCCGCCTGCAGATCCTCCCGCATCCTGCGCTTCATAGCTGTACCGGAAGCGTACAGCTCCAGACACCCTTTTCCGCCGCAGGGACAGGGAAGACCCTCCAGATCAATACTGATATGACCAAACTCCGCCGCTCCGTCCTTCATGCCGTGGTAGATCTCTCTTCCCAGCACGGCTCCGCCGCCGCAGCCGGTGCTCACCGTCATATACAGCACATTTTCTTTTCCTTTTCCTTCGCCACAGCGCTGTTCTGCCAGAGCCCCAAGATTTCCGTCATTGTCCATAATCACCGGAACCTGGTAATCCTGCTTTAAGCGGTCTACAATGGGAAAATTTTTCCATCCCATCATGGGCGAATTAATGATTACGCCCCGTTTCACGTCCAGAGGTCCCGGACCTCCCACGCCAATACCCAGCACATCCTCCATGCTTACATGAAAATGTTCAATTACATGATCCAAAGCGCTTTTGGTATTCTGGTAAACCGCCTCTTCCCCCTTGTAGGTCTGAGACTTTACCACATACACATAATCATCTACGGGGTTTCCATCCTCAGTAAATAATGCACCTGTCGTCTTGGTTCCCCCAATATCCATGATCAGATAATATTTTCCCATATTTATCACTCTTTCTTATTTTTCTGAGCCATATCTACGATAACAGCCAGCAGAATGATGATACCGATGACTACCTTCTGCCAGTAGGAAGAGATCTGCATCAGATCCATACCGTTCTTGATAACTGCAATTACCGCCACACCGAACATGGCTCTCGCCACAGAACCGCTGCCGCCTACCAGGGAAGTACCGCCCATAACCGCAGCTGCGATAGCGTACATCTCGTAAGCGTCGCAGGCACCCGGCTGTCCGTTCTGAATCTTGGAAGCTGCGCACACGCCTGCCAGACAGGCCATAACAGAGCAGATCACATGTCCTGCCAGGGTTACTCTTTTTACATTGATACCGCTTAAGTGAGCCACGCTCTTGTTGGAACCTACTGCATACACATGACGTCCGAATACGGTCTTGGAAAGAAGAATGTGCATCAGAGCCACCACGATCACAGTGAAGATAGCGATTACCGGAAGAATACCATTGGGCATACTCTCGGTTTTAAACAGACGGCTAGCGCCCAGGAATGCATAGGAATCCGGAAGACCGTACACCGGCTGTCCGTTGGTAATAACATAGGCCACACCTCTGGTGATATTTAACATTGCCAGGGTACAGATCATAGGCACTACATTTAAGTAAGCAATCATAAAGCCGTTCAAAGCGCCTACTACCACACCTACTACGATACCGGATAGTACCAGCACCAAAATAGCAGTAAAGACATTCATATTGGGGAACATCAGTCCTATGTACGCGGAAATCACGCCTGCCAGCGCTGCAGTACCGCCTACAGAGATATCAATTCCTCCAAGGATAATAACATATACAAGACCAGTTGCCATCAGCGCGTTGATACACATCTGAGACAGCAGATTCAGAATATTTTTTACGGAAAAGAATACCGGGTTGCCGATACCGAAAAGAATACATAATACAACCAGGGTGACTACCACCACATTCTCATTGACCCATTTTTTTGTTTTTTCCATGACATTTTCACCTTTCTACCGTTGTAATGATTATGCTTTGATACCGTCTACTCGGCATCGCTGGTAAAGCTCGCCAGATTCATAATGGACTGCTCATTGGCTTCCTCACGGCTCAATTCGCCGCTGATCTTTCCGCCTCTCATAACGATAACACGGTCGCTGACGCCCAGAACCTCCGGCATCTCAGAAGAGATCATGATAATGCAGCCCCCTGCCTCTACGAAATCATTCATCAATGTGTAGAACTCAGAACGGGCGTTGACATCAATACCTCTGGTGGGCTCGTCCAAAATCAGCACCTTGGAATCTGCCACCAGCCACTTGGAAAGAATCACCTTCTGCTGGTTTCCTCCGGAAAGGGTTGCCAGAATGGTATCGATGTTGGGAGCCTTGATCTTCAGCTTCTTCATATACTCCTCGGCAACATCGATCTCCCACTTATTGTCCACAAAGCCAATCTTAGATTTATGCTTGGGAAGGCTGGGAAGAGAAATATTCTCTTTGATCTTCTTCTGAAGGAGAAGTCCTGTTCTTCTTCGATCCTCCGTCACCAGTCCCACATTGGCATTGATAGCGTCAATAGGAGAATGAAAGTGAACCTCTTTTCCTTCCAGGAATACTTTTCCGGAATCAAGGGGAGTTGCTCCGAAGATGGCTTCCATTACCTCCGTACGTCCAGCTCCTACCAGACCGGAAAAGCCCACGATCTCTCCCGCATAGGCGGTGAAGGAAATATTTTCAAAGACACCTTTCCTGGTCAGACCTTCCACACGAAGCATCTCTTTTCCCCTGGTATGCACATGCTTATTGTAATAGTCTCCCATCTCACGGCCTACCATGCTGTTGACGATCTGCTGCTCCGTCACGTCCTTTACCATCATGGTATCTACCTTGCAGCCGTCGCGAAGCACGGTTACCCGCTCACAGATCTGGGTCAGCTCTTTTAAACGATGAGTAATATATATGATTGCAACATTCTTTTTCTTCAGGATATTCACCTGTTCAAACAATGCATCGATTTCAGATTCAGACAGAGAGGAGGTTGGCTCGTCCATAACCACTACCTTGGCGTTTTTGGAAATTACCTTGGCAATCTCAATCATCTGCTGCTGGGCTGCATTCAGATGGCCTGCCAGCTGGTCTGCCTTCATATTTACTTTCATAAAATCCAGGATCTCCTGAGCGTCCTGATTCATCTTTTTCCGATCCAGTAATTTTCCTTTTTTCGGCTCTCTTCCCAGATAAATATTTTCTGCCACAGTCAAGTCCTTGGCAATACTCAGTTCCTGATGAATCACCGCAATACCGGCGTCAATGGCCTGTCCGGGAGAGGTGAACTTCATCTCTTTCCCTTCCAGTATCACCTTGCCTTCCGTAGGAGTGTAAACACCGGAAATAATCTTGATCAAGGTGGATTTACCGGCTCCGTTTTCACCCACCAAGGTATGTACCTCTCCGGGATAAAAATCAGCCGATACATCCGTCAGCGCTTTCACGCCCGGAAATACTTTGCTTATATTTTTTACTTGTAAAATCGGCTCCATAAAATATTTCCTTTCTGAATACTTCTAGATTTTCGTCCTGCCGGCCGCGGGAACACGCTCTGCCGCGCAGCGACAAATTTTATCCTAAAAATTGCCCAAACAGGTCACCCCCGCCTGGGCAATTTGCTTTGTTCACAATACAGCTTCTTAATTTACTGTCTTGATATGGATATCCATATATAAAACCAATAAATTACTCGGTAACAGCTTCGGTTGCAGCCTCGGTAGCTCCCTCTGTTGCAGCCTCGGTAGCCCCTTCTTCTGCCAGAGTCTCAGCAGTGATGATGTACGGTGCAATGTAAACCACTTCATCAGATACCGTTCCGTCAGTCATGAAAGAAACCATCTCTTCTACAATACGGGTTCCGATCTCATGAGGATTCTGAGAGATCTCAGATACCCACCATTTGCCGTTCTCTTCGCTGAGGATTGCTTCTTTTGCTTCCGGATTTCCGTCGAAACCGATGATCTTACAATCAGAAGCGTTTGCTTTAATAGAAGCCAGAGCGCCAGATGCAGCCGGGTCACCTACACAGAATACAGCAGCAACGTCAGGATTGGAAGTCAGGATATTCTCCATGATCTCCTGTGCCTTGTTGGCATCGCCTTCGTAGTTGTATCCGGAAAGGACAGTACGGGTTCCGTCTGCTTCCAGAACTTCCAAAGCACCATTCTCACGATCCAGGCAGGAGGAAGCGGTGGGGTAACCGATGATTGCTACAGTGTCGCCTTCCTCGGTAAGACGAAGCAGTTCCTGTCCGCCCAGTTTTCCGCCTTCATAGTTGTCCGTACCAACGAAGCAGTTGATCGCGTCAGACTCTGAGGTACAGTCAAAAGTAAACATCTTAACGCCTTCTTTATCAGCGTTCTCAATAGCAGGTTTTACGCCTGCAGCATCGTTACATGCCAGAGCGATGGCTACGTTTCCGTCAGCAGACAGGTTCTGGATCTTATCGGAAGCGATGTTAGCGTCCAGCTCAGCGTCCAGCACAGTTGCCTCTACGCCCAGCTCAGCTGCCTTCTCTTCGATACCTTCAGCAATCAGGTTATAGAATACATGCTCAAAAGAACCTACGATAAATCCCATTTTCAGGGGCTCTTCTGCAAATGCTGCGGTAGACAGAGTGCCTGCTGCCAGTGCTGCTGCCATAAGGCCTGCTAAGATTTTCTTTTTCATGATGTGAAATCCTCCTTTAGAATGTTGTGATTTTACAAACAAAACAGGCGCGCCGCCTTTTTTCGTTTTGTTTCATTTATGAAACTAATATATTTCATTTCTTTTCGTTTGTCAATGGATTTCTTGTCTTACATTATGTTTTTGTTACTATAGTAGATTTTTAGCCTTATTTTTTATGCACTTTGTACAAAACCAATCCTTTCCCTTTCAAAAACCGTAATTCACTCCGCCCACATTCTAAAAAAGCGCTTGCCGCTTCCACCCTTCAATTAAAGAACCGTAACTCCCCGTTCCATCAATCCCTGGCAGATAGCCGGAGAGAGTTCACCGTCTGCAACCACACCTTTCAGATCGGAAATATCTGCCACCTTAGCCATGCAAATATTTCCATATTTCCCCGCATCTGCCAAAAGATAACATTCCTTGCTCCTCTCCACGATCGTTCTCTTTACTTCTGCCTCATAGGGATTGGGCGTGGTGAGTCCTTCCTCCAGGGTGTATCCGTTAATTCCAATAAAACATCGGTCTGCATAAAGGCTCTGAAGCATCTGTATCGCATACGGTCCCACAAAAGACATCATACCGTGGCGGAACTGCCCTCCGATCATCACCAGATTATATTCCCGGCTCTGCTTGAAAATATTGGCAATATTCAATGCATAAGTAATTACCGTCACTCCCTTGATTCTCTCCTCCGCCAAAAGCCTGGCCAACTCCAAAGTGGTAGATCCGGCATCCAAAATAATGGTGCTTCCCTCCTCCACCAGCTTCAATGCTTTCCTGGCAATCTCCTGCTTCTTTTCTATATTCATCCGTTCCTTGGCATCCTCTGTCTCTTCATAGCTGCTCTTATTTAAGCTGATGGCCCCGCCATGGGTGCGCTCCACCATTCCATCCTGGCTCAGCTCGTTCAAATCCTTCCGGATGGTAACGGCAGATACCTTAAAAACGCTGCTCAGCTCAGTAACCGAAACCGACGGCTTCTCCTGAATATATTCCAAAATTTTCTTTTGTCGTTCCTGATAAAACATATCGCTCCTCTCCTTTCGCTTTTTTGGTATTTCCTGTTTCCGGCATTTTTTCCAGTGGGAAACCTTCTTTTTTTTAATAATATCATGATTTTTCGTTTAAAACAATTATTCAAAAGGATTTTCTTCATTTGAAAGTGATTTTCAGCGTTTTTCACGATTTTTAGAAACTAATCGAAAGTTTTCAAAATTTAAGCAGGAAAAGAATTGCTTTTCCCGAAAAACTATTTTATACTGAAACCAACATCTGCGGCAGGTCGCTTTGGCAACATCGTCCCTGTCTGCCTCAGTGCGATTCTTGGGAGCATTTTTATTTCATAGGAAAGAATTCCTATGAAATAAAAAATAAATGCTTCTACATTCCATAGAAGGAGGATCTCTTTTATGAAATTACAACATAAAAATACCCTTATCATTGTAACCGGAGGACCAGGAACAGGAAAAAGCTATGCTGCCAAAAAAATCTGTAACGAAATCCAGGATCTGTATGTGCTCTCCTATGATAAGCTGAAGGAAATGGAATGGGATCGGTTCGGATTTGACAATAAACAGCAAAAAGACAGGCTGAATCGGTTCAGCCTGGAGGAATTTTATCTCTCCCTTCAGAAAATGATGTGGGAGGGAAAAACGATTCTCATCGAATACCCCTTTAACCACCGCCACAAGGATGCCCTCACAGATCTTGTGACCCAGTACCATTATCACGCCATCACTATTCTTCTTCACGGAGACTGGCGCACCATCTATGAGCGGGGACGGAACCGGGACAAATCCCAGGATACCCCAAGACATCCCGGCCACCTAACCAATACGTATCATATTGAGAATACGGTTTCTCCTCAGGATCTGATTCCGGACGCAGTGCTTTCTTACGAGGAATTCCGCGCCGATATTGACCGGAAAATCTATGATATCCGGCTTGGCCATACCATCTCTGTAGATGTCACCGACTTTTCCAAGGTGGATTTTTCTGATCTGTTCAAAAAAATTCAAGAGGCAGACCAGGCGTAACTGCGCCTGGTCTGCCTCTTTCTTCATTTCCTATCATAAGAACCTACTTCCTACTCCTGCCGGATCCGCGCTGCCACGCTGCTTTTTCTCAGCGTTCTCACATAATGCCAGGAAATCAGGGAAGTAACTGCTCCCAGGAAAAACAGCATCAGGACACTGGGCCAGAGAAGCGCCTGCCCATGAAAAAAGAAAGCGTTTCCCAGTGTACGTTTCAGAAGAGGAACTGCATACACGCTGGTAAAAACTGCGGATAAAAGAAAACCTGCCAACAGCTGCAAACAGCCCCTTCCCATGAGACTTATAAACAGCTGGCGCCTGGTCATACCCACAGCCTCCAACACTGCCAGCTGTCTGCGATGGCTCACCACAAAAGCGGCAATGGTGTTAGAAAAATTCATCAGCCCGATAAAGCCCAGCACCAAAGCCAGATAGCCTCCGATCTGATAATATTTTCCCGTATACTGGCGAAAATTCTTCTCAAGCGCCAGGACAGAAGAAAGGTTTAGCTCAGGCTCTGTCTCCGTCAGCCAGGTCAGATATTCTTCCAGCGCCTGCTCCTGCCCTTCCTTTGCATCCAAAGCTGCAGCCATGGCGTCTGTAATTCCTGTCTGCTGAATAAATTCCATCTCCGGAACCAGCACCTGGATTCCGATAAGATTTGTATATTGGTAATCCATGGAGTAAGGCAGGGCAGCCTCTCCCGGAATCTGATAGCTTTTTGTATTCCGCTTTAATTCCAAAGACACACTCTCCCCCCTGGGAAAATGAAATTTATTTCCAGCCATACGAATGTAACCGGGATAATTAACCAGTGCATACTCTCCGGTGGAAAACAATTCCCAGGAACAGGGTTCTCCCACCCACTCCAGCTTCTCAAAAGCAGCCCGGTTGATTCCCATATACGCTACCGGAAGCCTGCCGTTTTCTTTCACCGCTTCCCATCTGTCGCTCCAGTACTTTCCCCATTCACTCTCATTGATCGCCACAATCTCCTCCCAGGCCTCTATCTGGGCCAGACCCAGCTTACTCTCCACCTGGGCATAATATATATACCCTGGGTTCTCGCTGTAGGGACAAATATTCAGGCAGTCCTTGACTTCCCAGGTAATGGGGGCAAGATCCGCATAGTTGGAAAGCTCTGAAAATCCGTCCAGTTGAAAATCGGATGCCAGATAAATACTTCTGTACTCCTCCAGATCGTATCCCAGAGCCATAATCACTGCACCGTTTACGGTGATCAGTCCAAGAGCCACTGAGCAGACTACTAAAAATCCGGTTTTAAAACTTCGCAGCTTTCCATCCTCCCATCGCTTCATAGCCTCCGCAGGCCGCATTTTTTCTGCTCTCCGGTAAGCACTGCGGCTGGAAAGGTACACCGTAATCACGGTAAAAAGGGCAGAAAAAAGAAGCACCGGAAGCGCCGCCCCCTCCACCACTCTTGAAGTCTGTCCGCTTACATCCAGATCTGCTGTCAGAAAAGGAACCATCCATATTCCCGCCCAATATCCAAGGCCCAATCCTCCCGGTAATCCCATAAGGCACAAAAACAGCACCTGCCGGCGCATAATCTGTCGAAGCTGGCGCCCGGTAGTTCCCACATTTTTCAAAAGGCCATAGATGTAGAGATCCTTTCTTGCTGAGATATCAAAAATATTGTAAATAATCAGATAACCGGAAAGCATAATCAAAAGGGTAATCAATGATAACGCTGAAAGCGAGATTCCTCCCTCTCCAAATATCTGATCATAGGCATAGTTCACCACAAAAGCCTGAGGCAGTCCTGCAGAGGCCAGGCGCTCATTCAAAAGCTCTGTCCGGTAAAGCGAAGCCAGTGGAACGTCATACCATACCGCCATAGAAACTTCCTCTTCCTGCAAGAGCAGCCTTATGGCATCCTCTCTGCAGATCCAGCCCCGCTGAACCAAATCCTCCGTCTCCCCTGTCCAGTAGCCGCAGACAAGAAAGGTTTCCTCCTGGCCTGCCAGCCTCAGGGTAACCTGCGCAGACAATTCTGGAGAAATCCCCAGTTCCCAAAGGGTCTTCGTACTTAAGGCGATCTCCCCGGGCTTTTCCGGCATCCGTCCTGTCGTGGGAAGGCTGCCGTAATTTTCCGCCAGCTCCTCATCCCCACACATTACCTCCAGACGGGAATGCATCCAGAAGGCCGCCGCCTGCCCCACCGAGAACCCGCTCCCCCACTTTTCAATAAAAGAACAGTCTTCTATCACTTGAGCTGCTAAATCTGCCTGCTGCCAATCCGTGAATCTGGCAGTGGCGCAGGAATAGGTCTGATATTGGCGTTTCTCTCCCTCAATCCGTGAAAAAAACATGGAGGCAGTCCCTGCAAAAAGACTGGTGAATAAAAGACAGGTAAGCAAAATCGCCAGCACTGCGATTCGATTCCTTCCCCAGTTGATTTCCATAAACCCTCTGGTAAGCATCCAGAGGGCTTCTCTGTTCTCTACTCTTTTCATCCTTCCTCCACCAGGCGCCCGTCCTCCAGATGGAGGATCCGATCTGCCAGCTGTGCGATCTCCTCATTATGAGTAATCATAATCATAGTCTGGGAAAGCCGATCCCCTGTAACCTTCAAAAGTCCCAGCACATCCTGGCTGGTTTTTGAATCCAGATTTCCGGTAGGCTCATCTGCCAAAAGCACCGCCGGTCGGGTAATCAAAGCCCTGGCAATGGCTACCCGCTGCTGTTGTCCGCCGGAAAGTGTTCCGGGGCGGCTTTTTAATTTATCCTCCAGCTTCAATACCCCAATGATCTCCTCCAGATACGCAGGATCCGGTTTTCTTCCGTCCAGTTTCATGGGAAGCAGGATATTTTGCTGTACATTCAGCATGGGAACCAGATTATACTGCTGAAATACAAAACCGATATTTCTTCTGCGAAAGATGGTAAGCGTCTCCTGATTCATGGTTCCAAGCTCCTGTCCATCAATCCATACCTGACCGGAATCCGGAACATCCAGTCCCCCCAGCATATGAAGCAGCGTAGATTTCCCGCTGCCCGAGGTTCCCACTACGGCAATAAATTCCCCTCTGTTTGCCTGGAGGCTCACTCCATCCAGGGCCTGCACGGCAGCCTCCCCATTTCCATACCGTTTTTTTAAATTCACAGCCTCTACGATCTTCATTTCCCTGCTTTTTTCTCCTCTATTTCTAATATCCGTGTACTTGGGACGTGTTGCCCTCTGTACACGGATGCTAAAGTTTCCTTTTTCTGGCCCAACGTTTCTCTCTGCATAGCATCCGTGTACACAAAAGGACGCCTCCTGCCCATTGACGCTGTTTTCACCTTTCTCTTTCTGTTTCTACGCTTCTGACGCTTCTACGATTCTACAGCTTTCCAATTTCCGCTTCTGCGGTTTACGATATACCGGGGTCTTCCTTTTGTTTCCATATAAATCTTTCCAATATATTCCCCTATAATTCCCATGCCTAGAAGCTGAATCCCGCCCATCAAACAGAGAATGCACACCATACTGCTCCAGCCGGATACCGTTATGCCTGCCAGGTGAGCACCAATGGCCCAGCAAATTCCTGCCAGGCTAAGGAGCACTGACGCCATTCCCAGGGCAAAAATCAAACGCAGAGGCTTCACCGACAGGCTGGTGATCCCGTCTACTGCAAGAGCCACCATCTTTTTCAGAGGGTAATGGCTTTTTCCTCCCATCCGCTCTTTACGGCTGTAATAAACACTGCTGCTGGGAAAACCCACCAGCGGAAACATTCCCCGCAAAAACAGATTTACCTCCCTGTAGCCTGCCAGCTCCCGAAGCACCTTGGAGGAGGCAAGACGGTAGTCTGCGTGGTTGTACACCACCTCTGCCCCCAGGAAATGCAAAAAACGGTAATACGCCTGAGCAGTTCCCCGCTTAAAGGCCGTGTCTGTCTCCCGGCTGCTGCGCACCCCATAAACAATCTCACTGCCTTTTCCATAAGCATCCACCATGGCTTCCATAGCCTGAATATCATCCTGCCCGTCACAGTCAATGGTGATGGTAATGTCACACTGTTCCCTTGCCTCCATCAGACCGGCAAATACTGCATTCTGATGTCCCCGGTTCCGACTCAGATCCAGGCCCAAAATGCTAGGTTCCCTCTCTGTCATCTGCTCAATCAAGCCCCAGGTTCCATCCTGAGAGCCATCGTTAACAAACAGGATGCGGCTGTCCTCTCCAATCTTTTCTTCCCGTATCAGATGATGCAGCTCCTGAAGAAACAGAGGAGCCGTTACCGGCAATACCTTTTCTTCATTATAGCAGGGAATGATCATATATAACACTGGCTTCATGTAATTTCCCCCTTTTTATCTTTATCCCAAACTCTCCCTCATGGTCTTTATCTAAACTTCTGTCTCCTCCCGGAAAATCAGACGGCCTGGCTGCTTCCCCACACCTCCGCTCCGGTCTATGCTCCTTCGCAAAGCGGCCTGGCCATTTCTTCCTGCCGCCAGGAAGCTAATACTTATCCTGACTGCTTTAGGGATGCTTCAATTTCCATCCCCCCAGGGGAGTTTGTTCTTTCTCATATCCGTAGTTTGCACAGAACCAGTCCGCTTCCTTCTCATACTGGGCCTCTGCATAGACGCATACCGGAAGTTTCTCTGGATTTTGGTGGTAATACGCTTCCAGCCGCTCCATAGTCAGCTGATTCACGCCGGAAGTCCAGGCAGAGTAAGAGGCGCACTCCGTAGCTCCGAAAAAATACAGCCAGGTAAGTTTGGACAGGTACAAAACAGGCTTCCCCTCTGCCTCTTCCCATACTGTTCTGGTATCCTCCATCATGCTCTGGTAACTGTCTTTCTTCTCCTGACTGGCCAGAATCCCCGCCTCCGGCCCCTCCTGGATCAGACAGTTCTGCTCCTTCATGGACGGCTCCCAGAAAACGGTATGGTAACGCAGATAACCTTCCGCTCCGACCTGAAAAAGAAAGCAAAAGCCAATAAGAAACAAAGCTGCAGAGCCCACCGTCCTTTTCCCCGCGCCCTCAACGGCCAAAACTGACTGGAGCCTTCGAAGCTCCCGTACTTCTTCCCCAATGATCATCACACTTCCTGCCAAAGCCACTGTAGAAGCAGAAGCGATGGCGTAAAATTTCTGGTTGGAGGCAAAACTAATGCACAAGGAATAAAACATTCCCGGAAGATAGAAAATACGAAAAAACATCCGCTTTTTCGGCGTTGCTTCTATTAAAAGACAGAGTAGTCCCAAAAGATTTACAGGAAACATCAGGTAATTCAGGCGGGGCTTCTCCAGCAGCACTGAGGCCAGATACCAGAGAGTAAGTCCGCAGGCTGCCAACAGGCAGCACTGTCGGATTCCTCTATATGGTTCCCTTCCCCGCTCTAAAAGAGGAAGCGCCCCCAGGAAAACTGCCAGTATTCCGAAACTTGTGCAGATCAAAGGAGCTGCCTTGGTGCTGTGGAAAATCTGGGTGAAATACCGGCTTAACCCTGCCGTCAGGGAGACAGCGCCATGCTCCGGATCCTGTAGCATCCAGGGAATCGCTGCCAAAATCTCCTTCCAGGAATTTCTGGAGAGCAAAAATACCAAAAACAAGGCTCCGGATCCCGCCGCCCCCAGAGTAAAAAACAAGGCTGCCTCCCTGCGCTTCTGCTTTCTCTCTGCCTCAAAAACAGGCTGCAGCGCCCACAGAAGATATAGAACATATCCCACTGCCAGATAGGGGCAGCACAGCACAGACCAGGAAAAGAACAGACCGGAAAGAAGAAAGGCTCCCCTGGCCGATGTCCCCATTCTGCCAACAAAAGTTCCCTCTTTTTCCAAAAAGTTCTGCCTCTCTGTCCCCTTTAAAAACAGAATCAGAGAAAGAAGAAGGGTGAGGATTCCCATGGAATTATATGAAAAGGCCATGATTCCAAAGGGAATGTACAATACAAAAAACAAACTGACCGCCATGGCCCCCACTTTGCTGTACTTTCTCAGGGAAAAATAGAAATACAGGCCTGCGATCCACCACATTGCGGTACAAAAATACCGGGCTGCAAGAAAAATTCCTTCCGTACTCCCCACCAGTTTCAGATACCCAGCCACAAAAGGTACAAGCAGCACCCCCGGCAGCTGGGACAGATGCCACTCCTGTCCCACCAGCCCGTCTCCCTGACACAGCCGGTAAGGCACGGTCAGATAAAATGCCTCATCCCGGTTTGCAAAGCCGTACCGGCATTTCCAAATCAGGAATATGCCCACGCCTCCCATTACTGCAAAAAATAGTAATTCCCGCCATCTCTTTACCCTTGGGTTCATCTTATAATCCTCCTGTCTTCCTCTGTCCGCAGATGAAGCCATCCCAGGACAAAGGAGCGTACGCTCCAATTCATACTATTTGCTGAATTTTCTGTATGCTTCCTTGTTCGCTTACTATAACACCAAAATATCTCCCAAAGGTTTCTGTAATATCACAGTTTTGATACATTTCCCTCTATAAGGGCAAATACACGGAAAACACCGACCCCTCTCCCTTTTTCGATGCAGCCTTGATATACCCCTTCTGGATCCGAATGATCTCCCTGGCCAGATACAGTCCGATTCCCACCCCCTTTTCCTCCTGCACCTCCAGGCTCCGGTAAAACCGCCCAAAAATCTTATTTAACTCCTCCTGCTGGATCCCGATTCCCGTATCCGCCACGTCAATACGGACAAAAAAAGAATACTTTTTTGCAGAGAGAATCACTTTTCCACCTGAACCGGTATATTTCAAACTATTATCCACAAGATTCCCAATGGCTTCCCTGGTCCACTTCCGATCAAACACTGCTGTGAGGAGAGGACACTCCTCTGTAATCAGAGTGATGTTCTTCCTGGCAGCCTGCTCCTGAAACTCAGCTCCTCCAAAAGTTCGCCTACCGCATTTTTCACAGGCTTCACGCTGATCATTCCGTTTTCCATGCGCGAGAGCTTTACCAGAGACTGAATGAGAAAATTCAGCCTTTCCGTCTGGTCCCGAATAATGTTGAGCTCCTTGGAACTGCCGCCCAGCTGTTCATCTAAAAGTTCGGAATAGAGCATCAAATTGGAAACCGGTGTCAGCGTCTGGTGGGCAATGTCGGAAATCAATGTCTGAATTAGCTGCTTTTGCTGCTGCTGATCCTCCCCCGCTGCCCTTCGTTCATCCAGAAAATGCTGCATACTGTCCTCCAGCAAGGACAGTCTGGTCTCGGATATCTCCTCTCTCTGATAAGTTCCCCACCTGGCCTGATCCACCATTTTCTGCAGCCGTAAAAACAGGCGCTTCTCCCGGTGAGAAAATACCAGATACCAAAAAAGCCCTGCTGATAAAAACAGCAGGGCGCCGATAATAAAAAGTTCCATTCCTTCACTCATCCTCCATTGCCCATGTATAGCCGATCCCGTACACGGTCTTAATATACTTTGGATTGGCTGAATCCCTTTCTAATTTATCCCGGAGCCGCTTTACCGCCACCGTCAGGGCATGCTCATCCACATACTGGGTGTCTCCCTGCCATACGGTGTCAATCAGGTAGCTGCGCTTTACCGTAGCTCCCCGGTTTTCGCACAGGATCCGCAAAAGCCGCTGCTCCGTCCTGCTTAGCTCCACCATCTGCCCCTGAACATAAAACTCCATCCGGTCAAAATCAAAGAAAAATCCGCCAAACTTCATCTGACTCTGACTTGCCGGCTGCTCTCTGCGAAGCTGCACCTCCACTCTGGCCCGAAGGATCATAAGGCTGAAGGGCTTTGTAATATAATCATTGGCTCCAGCCTCTAATCCAGTGACAATATCCAGCTCCAGATTGTTTACTGTGATCAGGATCACCGGAATCTGGCTGGATTTACGCAGCCGTTCCAACCACTGGATTCCGTTCCCGTCGGGAAGATTCACATCCAGCAGGATCAGTGAAATCTGCTGGCTCCGCAATACCTCCTCCGCTGCCCCAAGAGTGGGACAGGAAAAAAAGATCCGGTCCGGCGCCTTCAGTGCAAGGCAAATGCCGTCATTTAATTTTTTATCATCCTCCACCACCAAAATTCTGCGGCACAGCTCCATCTTACAACGTCTCTCCTTTGTTCCTATTCTTTACAGGCCTTTTCTCTTCGGCCTTTTGAAAAATCCTTTTTTCTTCCTTTCCAAATACCGATTCCTGCCAGCAAAATTCCAAGTCCCAGAAAACCAAAAATCACCAGGGCAAACACATTCAAAGGCGTTTGAAACTCATCCCAGGTAAAAAAATCTACTCTGAGCCAGGAAAAGCTAAGCTGCTGTACCCCCGGCTCCGGCTCGCCGTATGTGCTCCACATAATCCGATCCAACACAGGCGGAAACAGAAAGAGCCACAGACTGGTCCAGAGACAGGAGCCGGACAGTTTCAGCCACCAGTTCACCGGAACATAGCGGCAGATGCCCATGATCCCCCAGGGCAGCGTCAGACAGAACAGGGTAATGGGAACCGTAAGCTGGCCAAACTCCCTCAGTGCTTCCGGATAGCTGGCTGTAAATTCCACCAGAAACAAAAGCGCAGTCTGAACCACAAAATACAAAAGCACCTTATGCTCACTCAAGGGCGAAGGGATGGGAAGCTGTCGCAGAAAAACCGGCAAAATCAAAAATCCCAGGCCAAACACCACGCTGACTGCGGTAAGGAGAAACCAGTTGCCTCCAGTGGTTATGCAGGCGATCAGCAGCAGCAAAAGAAGCAGCCCTGTCTCCAGCCCCAGGTAAAAGGAACTTTTTCTTCCCACCAGACTGGCAGGCAGCGGCAAAGTTGGCAGCAAAAAAGGCAGAAGTACCAGGGTTCCTCCAAACAGCACGGAAATGCCTGCCATGGGAAACCAGGTTCCTTGGGTATAAATGCAGCAGATCAAAAGCAGCAGTTCCAGGGAGGCAAAGAAACTGCCTGCCGACAACGCAGCCTTATGACGGCTTGCCCCGGGATGCAGCGCTGCCAACGCCGGAAGCAGCGTCAGGGAGGCTCCCATCATCACACCTGCCACAGCAATAAAAAACCAGTCCAGCCTCCCCCTGGAGATCAGGTTTCCTATGGCACATCCCAAAAGGATCAGCCCGTAGAGCACATACTGGCTGATCCGGTAGTTCCTGGTAAGCCTCTGATACTTGGCCGCCATCCGCTCTGAAGCCCGCTTCTTCGTATCCTCACTTCCGGTCAGCAGCTCATGCTCCGAAATATCCAATACTCCGCAGATCGCCCGCAGCAGCGTGATATCCGGGTAGCTTAAGCCCCGCTCCCACTTGCTCACCGCTGATTCTGTCACATACAGCTTTTCTGCAAATTCCTTCTGGGTCATTCCCAGTTCCTTGCGCCGTCTAAGAATATAGGCGCCAAACGTTTTCTTGCTCTCCATAAGTCTCTTCTCCTAGTCCTCTGTCTGAATTGAATAACAGGTTTTCCGGTCTTGCAAGCCCAACCTTCGCATCTGAATGAAAACCATGGTTTTCGTTCCACAGCCTTCTAAACCTGGATGCCATCATCCCGGTCGAAGTCTGCCTTAAGTTCTCGCTTGTACCGGGAAGCTAACTTTACAATAGAAGATTTTATAAAAAAGTCAAGAAAAACGCTTCTTTTTCCAGCTCGACTGTTAGGAAAGTCCCCGTTTTTCCAGGTTTTACATAGGTTCCGGCACTTTCCGGTGTTCTAAAATTCCCATAAGGGATTCTTGAAATGTGACGGTGAGATACTTCACCACCAGATCTCTCCCCCGCTTATCTTTCTCTTTGATCCAATCCAGAAGCATACCAGCTAAGGCTTCCATATAAAAGAAACTCAAAAAATTCTTGTAATCCTGCTCCAGCGTCCTGCCGGTAATCTTCTCCATCCCATCAATGAGGGACACCACAATATCCATGAAATCTGCATAAAAAAATCGTTTCAGCTCTTCTCTTCCCATGGAATCATAGGCACAGTTGATAATGTAGTCATTCTCCTCCACATAATCCATGATAAAGTGAATGGCTTCCTCATAATCTACCAATAGATCAAAGTGCTTCAGCACTTCCACTGCTTCCTGGTCAAACATCCATTTCAGGAGGTCATAAATGTCTTCAAAATGATAGTAAAATGTCTTTCTGTTTACCTTACAGTCCTGTATCAGCTCACTGACCGTAATTTTCTTGAAGGGTTTCTTTTTCATGGCTCTTTTTAAAGCCTCTGCAAATTGCTTTTTCGTATAAAGGGAAATCTCTTCGTTTGTCATGCACGCACCTCCGTTTTTATTATACATTTGTTCCACGAACAGTCAATAAAATTTCTCTTTCTTTTTTCTAATCTTTGCAGTAATTCTGGGCGGCTCAAACTGCTTCATCGGAAACCATCTGGCATTTTCTTCATTTCACGATCTGTTTATCTCTGGTTTATTAAATTTTTATCAAATTTCCATCAAAACTGCTCATCTGTCCGGTTTCTACCCATTCACCCACATTTGACCATAATCTTTTTCCGGGACTTCCCTTACAATACATACCATTCCGGAAAACATTTCCGGGCAAGAAAGGAGCGTGGACGTATGTCCGAAAAGGTATACCGCGTATTTATGAGTACGCCTCTTGGAAAAAAATACGGGACTCTGGCCACCAATATAGCCGGCTCTGATCTTTCTGGTCATCTGGATATCCTGGCCCACAGCGAACCCTTTGAGGGAACCATTGATTCCAAGGGAAACTGTGCCATATCCGGTGTTTTTACAACTCTGATGCGCCGGGTTCCCTACAAAGCCACCGGAACTTTGTCTGACTGTTCCGTCCATCTGATGATGCAGGGAGAACGCCGAACCTACGAATTGTCCGGGAACCGCATTTCGGAGAAGGAGGAAACAGATTTATGAAAAAATTTTATACAGGAATTGTAAACCATCGCAGATTCATCCTGGCGTTTTTTTTAGCAGCTACCATCTGCTGCGCCTTTCTCCAGAGCCTTGTTTCTGTGAACTATGATATTACGGACTATCTTCCTCCGGAGGCTCCGTCCTCCCTGGCTCTGGATGTCATGGAGGAAGAATTTGACAGCGGCATTCCCAATGCCCGGATCATGATCCGGGATGTGTCCATCGCCCAGGCTCTCAATTATAAAGAGCAGCTGAAAAATATTGACGGTGTTCAGGAAGTCACCTGGCTGGATGATACTGTGGATGTGACTATCCCGCTGGAAATGATGGATCAGGCTGTTTTGGATACGTATTATAAGGATAACACCGCTTTATTTTCCGTTACCATCGATGAACACAAACGGGTGCAGGCGGTAGATGATATCCGTGCTCTGATCGGAGAAGAAAATGCCATGACCGGAAGTGCAGTGGCCACGGCAGCTGCTACCAAAAATACGGTCATCGAGATCTATCAGATCGCTGCCTTTGCCGTTGTATTTGTTTTTCTGGTTCTTCTGCTTACCACCACCTCCTGGATGGAGCCGGTAATCGTTCTGGCAGGTCTTGGAGTGGCAATCATCATGAACGCAGGAACGAACCTGATCTTCGGAGAGATCTCCTTTGTGACAAATGCTGCCGGAAACATCCTGCAGCTGGCTGTCTCCCTGGATTACTCCGTGTTCCTGATCCACCGCTTTGAGGAATGCCGCAAAGAGCATCCGGATGCAAAAGAAGCCATGGTAGAAGCCCTGTGCAAATCCACCGGTTCCATCCTATCCAGTGGTCTGACCACAGTAATCGGCTTTGTAGCTCTCTGCCTGATGCAGTTTAAGCTGGGTCCGGATCTTGGCCTGGCCCTGGCAAAGGGAGTGGCTCTGAGCCTGATCGCTGTGTTTATCTTCATGCCGGCTCTGATCCTGGCTTCCTATAAAATGCTGGATCGGCTGCATCACAAGAGCCTCATGCCGTCCTTCCACAAATTCGGCATATTGGTCACCAAGGTGATGCTTCCTCTTGCCTGCGTATTTGCAGCGCTGATTCTTCCCTCCTACCTGGCTTCCAATGCCAATGATTATTACTATGGCGCCAGCCATATGTTTGGCCCGGATACCCAGACCGGAAGGGACATCAAACAGGTGGAGGAAATTTTCGGTCAGAGCGACAATTACGTCCTTCTGGTTCCCAAAGGGGATACCGCTTCTGAAAAGGCGTTGTCCAATGAACTTCACAATCTGCCCCAGGTCACCAGCGTCATCTCCTTTGTGGATATGGCGGGGGCTGAGATACCCACAGACTACCTGGATGCGGATACTCTGGCGCTGTTGGAGTCCGATCACTACAGCCGTATGGTTCTCTCCCTGGATACAGACTATGAGGGAAAGAAAACCTTTCAATTAGTGGAGGATATCCGGGCCCTGGCAGATACCTACTATCCCGGTTCCTATTATCTGGCTGGTGAGGGCGTCAGCACCTATGATCTGATGAACACAGTCACTGCAGATATGGTAAAGGTAAATCTCCTGGCAATCGGCGCTGTATTTGTGGTTCTGCTGGTTATGTTAAAATCCATCACCCTTCCGGTGATTCTGGTCCTGAGCATTGAGACAGCCATCTGGATCAACCTGTCCCTGCCCTATTTCACCAGCTCCACAGTATTTTACATTGCTTACCTGATCATTACCTCCATCCAGCTGGGTGCCACTGTGGACTACGCGATCCTGCTCTCAGACCGCTATCGTGAAATTCGGAACGGTCAGACGCTCCCTGGACCAGCTCTTTCCAAACAGGAAAAACGGAAAGAGCTTCGGAGGACAAAGAAGGAGGCGCTTACAGAGACTGTCTCAACCGTAACCGTTTCCCTTCTGGTTTCTGGCAGTACTCTGACAGTTGTAGGATTTCTTTTAGGCTACATGTCCTCCAATGAACTGCTGGCACAGCTTGGTATTTTCCTTGGAGTGGGCGCTCTCTGCTCCCTGATCATTGTTTTACTGGTTTTACCCGGACTATTGTATCTGTTTGACCGGCTGTTTATCCCCCGCAAATAAAAAAGGGGGCAGCCGTCTGACTCATTACCCGAGAATCCTTTTCCTGCGGGCAGCCATTCAGAAGATGACCGGCAGGGTTCAAGATTGCTTTTTCATCAGCTTTTTAATTAAGAGGAGGCTTTATTATGAATAGAAACAGAAAAAACAAAACTTATATGAAAACTATGGCAATAACTTTAAGCATCACTCTGGCAGCCGGCATGGCACTTCCTGCCTGGGCTGCTGATCTTCCCAGCAAGGACGAAAACGTGTATGTAAATTTAAACCAGGACGGCAGCGTTTCCGGCATCTATGTGGTCAATGAATATATGCTGGATACGGCTGCCCAGCTTCTGGACTACGGCAATTATTCCTCTGTAAAAAATCTTACCTCCCAGGCCCCCATTACCCTGGATGGGGATCAGGTCTCTGTGGAAGCCACGGAGGGGAAATTCTATTACCAGGGAGATTTAAAGGACGCCAAGCTTCCCTGGAAAATCTCCATCTCCTACACTCTGGACGGAAAGGAAATTGCCCCTAAGGATCTGGCTGGTAAAAGCGGAAAGCTTTCCATCCATCTCTCTGTAAAGGACAATCCGGACTCCGATGACAGCTTTTTTGACAATTACCTGGTTCAGGGAACCGTGACTCTGAACACAGACCAATGCGTCAACATCAAGGCAGAGGGAGCCACCCAGGCAAATGTGGGAAAGGAAAGACAGCTGCTCTACAACATTATGGCAGGACAGGAGAAAGACTATACCATCACTGCAGATGTAACCGACTTTGAGATGGATGCCATTTCTTTCCAGGCAGTGCCCATGTCCTTTGACATTGACAGCGATGCCCTGGATACCCAGGATCTCACAGAAAAAACCGGAGAGATCAAAGATGCAGCGGGAGAATTTGACGACGGCGCTTCCCAGTTAGATGAGGGAGCCCAGGAACTCTTAGACGGAGCGGGTGAATTGAAAGACGGCTCCGGAGAACTCTTAGACGGAGCCGGACAGCTAAAAAGCGGTACCTCTGATCTGACTTCCGGTGCCGGAACTCTGGCTTCCGGTGCCAGCTCCTTAAGCAGCGGTCTGGGAGCTTTGCAAAACGGAGCCGGAACCCTGGATACTGGAATCTCTGATCTTGATTCCGGTGCCGGAAAACTAGAGGCCGGCACAAAATCTCTGACTTCCGGTGCCGAAAAGGCAGCCCAGGGCAGCGCTGCCTTAAAAGAAGGCTCCCAGACTCTGGCCAACAATCTGGAGTTGTTCCAAGCCGGGGCAGATACCTTAAAGAGTGGTCTGGACACCCTCACCAGCCAGTCTGCCCAGCTGACAGAGGGCTCCGCCCAGGTGCTGTCCGCCCTCACTACTATCCAAAGCAGTCTTGAGAGCATTGAGATCGGCACAGAGCAGATGCAGGCGCTCCTTACAGGCTCCAGCCAGGTACTCACTGCCATTCAGACAGCGGAAACAGGCGCTGCAGCTGTAGCGGGAGGTCTGACCACCATCCAGGGGAACTACGCTACACTGGACACTCTGACTGCACAAAATACCAGTGCTGCGGCTTATATTCGAAATATCATCGGAATCATCTCCGGAATTTACCAGACCCTTCCCCAGGATCTGCTGAAGCAGTATGCAGGAAATATTGACATCCAGGGTGCCTTAAACAATGCGGAAAATGTGGCAGCGCTTCTGGAGCAGAACAATACCGCCATCGGTTCTCTGCGAAGCGGCATTGACCAGACTGCCACCGGAGCAGGAACCCTTCAATCCGGCCTAACCACACTTGCAGAACAGTACCAGACCCTGGACGATCAGATTCAGAAACTTCCGGTGATTCTGGAAAACATGATCTCCCAGAAAATGACTGTCTTAAAAGATGCCATCGACCAGCTTGTAACTGCCTACTCCACTCTGGATACCGGTATCACAGACTATACCCAGGGCGCCCAGGCTATCAAAGACGGCTATGATACCTTGTATGAGGCCCTTCCCCTGGTAACGGCAGGCGTCACCTCACTATCCGACGGTGCCAGCGCTCTTGCGGAAGGGAACAGCAGCCTCTTTGCGGGAAGTCAGCAGCTCTATGACGGTGCCAGTGCTCTGAAATCCGGCAGCAGCCAGCTCTCTGAAGGCAGCACCAGCCTTCTGGCAGGCGTTGATTCTGCCCTCAGCGGAGCCAATCAGGTGGCAAGCGGTGCCCAGAGTCTCTTTGGCGGAGCCGGACAGCTGATGGACGGCGCTTCCAAACTCTATGACGGCACCTCCAGTCTCTACGATGGTGTTTTGGAACTGCATGACGGTGTTTCAGAATTAAAAGACGGTACTTCCGAACTTTTGGAAGGAACCAATGAATTCACTGACAAGACCTCTGATATTGATGATCAGGTACAAGATGAGATCGACAAGGCGGTAGACAAGATCGCCGGGGGAGATTATGAAACCGTCTCCTTCGTCTCCGCCAAAAATGAAAATGTAGATCTGGTGCAGTTTGCTATGCAGACTGATCCTATCAAGATCCCGGAAGTGACTGAGGAAGAGACAGAACCGCAAACAGAGACGGTTATGGAAAAACTAAAAGACCTGTTCCGGTAGTATCCGGTGTCTTCCTATAAGAATTAGGCTGCAGGGATTGACCAAAACCTGCCATTCTGCTGCAGCCGGCTTCCCTACAGGGGCAGACACACCGTAAAGGTACTGCCCTTTCCGGGCTGGCTTTCCACCCGAATGTTCCCCTTGCACAGTTCCACGATTCGTTTGACGATCGAAAGACCAATTCCATTTCCCTTTGTAAGATTCTGCGTATCATTCTGATAATACTTCTGAAAGATTTTTTCTTTCGTCTCTGGATCCATTCCTACCCCAGTATCCGAAATAGAAATCTCCACAAAACCGGGAACCTGCCTATAGCCCAGGCAAATTCTGCCTTTCTCTGGAGTAAATTTCAGACTGTTGCTTAGCAGATTGATCCAAATCTGCTGCATCAGCTCCCGATTTCCATAGTAGGAAATTTCAAAATCCTCCGGTATCTCCACAGTAATCCGTTTCTCCTCCAGCTGGTTTAACAGCAGAATTACACACTCCTTGATCTGCTCGCTGAGAGAAAAATTCTCCTTGTCTGTAACAATCTGGCATGCCTCCAGCTTGGAGAGCAGCAGTGTATTGCAGGAGAGATTGGAAAGCCGTTTGGCCTGATCCGCCATCAGTTTCAAAAATTCCATCCGCTCCTGAGTCTCGATTCCCTCTCCGGTCTGATAAAGGTACTCTGCAAAACCGCTGATAGCAGTAATAGGAGTTTTAAATTCGTGGGCCAGATCATTGACAAAATTCTCCATCTCCTGCTTTGTACCCCTTAGCTCTCTTACCATACTGTTAAACTGCTGATAGACAGGTCGGTACTCCTCCCCCTTCTCCGTGTCGATCTCCACCTCCAGATTCCCCTCTGCCACTGCCTCAATGGCAGAAAGCAGCCTGCCCATACGAACGCTCATGCGCTTTAAAAGGACATACATGGTACACACCATCACAAGGGTCATGGGAAGGATCATTCCCAACATGGAAATGGATGTCTCCCGGTCAAAATGGAACACAAAAAAGCCCACCAGCCCGAAGGACATGATACTGCCGATCACCACCGCCAGTGAGACGAAGATCACCCATCTGGCCTGAAAGATCTTGATCTTATACCCCCGGTTTTTCTCAGTCATGAGACACCTCCTGATGGATCACTGCTTTATAGCCCAATCCCCGCAGGGAAACCAGCTCAAACTCCCTGCACCGGCCAAATTTGCTCCGCAGCCGGCTGACATAGGTCTTGATGGTATTGTAATCGGTCTCTGTATCATATCCCCAAATCTCATCCATCAGCTGCTGCTTGGTAAACACTACCTCCGGATAGGACAGAAACTTATAGAGAAGCTCAAACTCCTTGGCCGTCACCGGAATTTCCTCCCCCTCATAGCAAATGGTCATAGTCTCCCGGTTCAGAGAAAGCCCTCCGATCTGAATCAGCTTCTCATTGGCAATTCTTGCCCGGCGCAGCAGTGCCTGTATGTGCCAGTCCAGCTCCTCATACTGAATGGGTTTTGTCATATAATCATCAATCCCTGTAAGATAACCTCTTTTTTTATGTTCAAACGAATCCATGGCAGTGAGAAAAATCACAGGAACCATATTGCCGCTTTCCCGAAGGGCAGCAACAAACTCATAGCCATCCATTTTGGGCATCATGATATCTGCGATCACCAAATCCACATGGTTATGGTCAAAAATCTCCAGTCCCTGTTCTCCGTTTTCCGCTTCAAGAATATGATACGTTCCGGAAAGCCGGGTTCTGGTCAGCAGCCGGATAGCTGCATCATCCTCCACAATTAAAATGCTGGTCATATAGATCTCTCCCTTTCCCTATTCTCGGTGTCTTTCATCTCCGTCTGATTTTCTATTTACAGACCTCTCTTAGCATCCGTATCCTGTTTTCTGTTCAGGAATACTTTTTTCTCCTGCGTCCTTTTCTTGCCTGTCTTTATTATACCGGATTTCCCCTATCAAACAAGAGATATCTTTTATCCATATTTTTTCAGATCTTCTCTTTTTTTACTTTGGTTTAACCTTTCCCTGATATCCTTGCAACTGTGGGCGAAGAACGCCTGCGAAGGACCGCATACTTCAAAATGCCGTCCGGATAACTGCTGCTTTTCAATTATTTTGTATGTGAAGGATCCCTGAAACGATCCGGAAGAGGAGAACAAATGTCAAAAAGAATTTATTTAGTAACCGGCGCTGCCGGATTTTTAGGAAGCCATGTATGTCATGAACTGCTGGAGCGTGGAGACGATGTGAGGGCTCTGGTTCTGCCAAAAGATCCCTCTGCGGCCTACATTCCCTCCCAGGTGGAGATCACAGAGGGAGATCTATGTGATAAATCCTCCCTGGAATCCTTTTTCACCGTCCCCCAGGGGATGGAATCTATTGTGATCCACTGCGCCAGCATGGTCACCACCAATGCCGATTTCAGCCAAAAACTGATGGATGTGAATGTGGGAGGCACCTGGAACATCATTGACCTTTGCCTTGAACATCCGGAATGTAAAAAACTGGTATATGTAAGCTCCACCGGCGCTATCCCGGAACAGCCAAAAGGCACTGCCATCAAAGAAGTCTCCTGTTTCACTCCCATTGATGAGGCACGGCAGGTGGGCTGCTACAGCCAGTCCAAGGCTCTGGCTACCCAGGCTGTGCTGGATGCCTGCAGACACAAAGGGCTGAATGCCTGCATCGTTCATCCCAGCGGCATTCTTGGGCCTCAGGACTATGCAGTGGGAGAGACTACGGGAACCATTATCAAGATTATGAAGGGAGAGATGGCCATCGGCATGGGCGGCTCCTTTAACCTGTGTGATGTGAGGGATCTGGCCAAAGGCTGCATTGCTGCCGCAGACAAGGGAAAAATCGGTGAATGTTATATTCTGGGAAATAAAGAAGTGACTTTAAAAGAAGTATGCCGGATGCTCCATGCTTCCAGCGGCTGCCGGAGGCCGCTGTTTTATGTGCCCGTCAAAACGGCTTACCGTCTGGCTGACTTCATGGAGAAAAAGGCAAAACGCACCGGCAAAAAACCTTTAATGACCCGCTTCGCGGTCTACAATCTGGATCGCAATAACCGGTTTGATTACTCGAAAGCGGAGAGGGAGCTGGGCTATCATACCCGCCCCTACGCAGAAACCTTAAGAGATGAAGCTCAGTGGCTTATGGCGGAGGGGCTGGTATAAATCATGTCCACTATGCGTTGCTGGCTGCGATCTTTACCCGGCTCCACAGATTGCTGATGATCTGCTTTGTTTTTTCATTGTATACAAACACCTCATCCAGGGGGTTGCCGGAGCGGGGCAGGTAGGAATTCAGTCCTTCATAATCGCCCCCCTCCCCATAGAGGGTATCCATAACCTCCTGGTTGGCTGAAGTATAGCCAACATAGCTGGAGTTATCATAAGCGCCTTCATAGCTGGAAGCAAAATTGATAAAGGCGTGGGCCAGCTTGGGATTCCTGGCATTCTTTGGGATTACCATGGCATCGGACCAGATGTTGGTTCCCGTCTCGGGCATATAATACCCCATGTTCTCATTTTCAGCCATCACATAGGTGGCGTCGCCGGAATAGATCAGACCCAGCGCTTTCCTTCCCTGAGCCATATTGTCAATGATTTCATCCGTCACGATCTCCGGCTCCATGGTCTGTACGCACTGTACCAGCCAGTCATAGGCTTCCTGAAGCTCCTGCTCATTCTCTGTGTTCATGGAATAACCAAGAGCTTTCAGCGCCATCATAAAGGAATCTCGCTCCGAATCGTACAGGTAGATATCGCCTTTGTATTTCTCATTCAGGAAAATATTATACCCCTGCTCCTTCAGATCCTTCTCGTCCACCTTGGTCTTGTCGTACACAATTCCCACAGTGCCCCAGAAGTAAGGAACGGAATACTCATTGCCAGGATCATAAGGAAGATTTTTCACATCCTCAGTAAGAAGATCCATGCAGTCGATAAGTTCCGGATCCAGCTTTTGTAAAAGATCTTCAGAGATCAGCCTCTGGATCATATAATCACTGGGCACCAGCACATCGTAGGACTCCCCGTTGGCCACCTTAATATACATCTGCTCGTTGGAATCAAAATTCTCCATTACCACAGAGGCACCTGTGGCTTCCTCAAAATCCTTCAGGATATTTTCTCCGGTATACTCTCCCCAGTTATAGAGATGCAGCGTCTGCCCCTCAAAAGGCCGATCCAGGCTGCCTCCTCCAAATTTCAGAGCAACTGTGATCACTACAACCGCAGCTGCGGCTGCGGCCGCCCAGGGAAGAGCGCGCCGCTTTCCGGTGTTCTCCTGTTTCTCCCTTCTGGCTGCCACCAGAGGCACCACATTGATCAGCACCAGAGCAAGAGTAATAATCAGCACCACAAGGGTGGAGATCGCATTGATGCTGGGGTTTACCCGCTTGCTCATGGTGTACACCATGATACTCAGATTTTTCACTCCCCGCCCAGTGACGAAATAGGAGATGATAAAGTCATCCACGGACATGGTAAAGGCAATGAGGGCGCCGGATACGATCCCCGGTGTGATCTGAGGCACGATCACCTTCACCAGAGCAGTCCAGGGCGTTGCCCCCAGATCCATAGCCGCATCTGCCAGGTTCGGATCCAGAGCTCGGATCTTTGGCATCACCGACAGCATCACATAGGGGATGCAGAAGGCAATGTGGGCCAGCAGCATGGTCATGTAGCCTTTTTCCACTCGGAAAGTAATGAACAGCAGCATAAATCCGATGGCTGTCACGATCTCCGGGTTCATCATGGGCAGATTGTTCACCTGCTCCACCAGGTTTCTCACAATCTTTTTGGACTTGCTCAGACCGATGGCTGCGATAGTGCCCACCACAGTGGAGACAAAGGTGGCGATCAAAGCCACGCTGAAGGTGGTATAGAGGGCCTCCATCATATCTCCGGATTCCAGCATATGCTGATACCAGCGAAGAGAAAATCCCGTAAAGTTGGTGAGGGATTTTCCTTCGTTAAAGGAAAAGACGATCATATAGCCAATGGGCAGATAAAAGAAGAGAATCATCACTGCCATCAGGATTTTCCCAAAAGAACGGTTGCCTTTCTTCATGATGATCACTCCTCCTTTCCGCCCTGGTTGCGCACTTCTACCTTGCGCACCAGCATCATCAAAAGCATCATGATCACTGCCATGATCATGGAGATAGCGCTTCCAAAGTTCCATTCGCCCACTGTGATAAACTGATTTTCAATCATGTTTCCAATCAGGAAATACTGGCCTCCTCCCAGAAGCTTAGGGATAAAGAAGGAGCTGACCGCAGGCAGAAATACTAAGGTGATTCCATTGATGACTCCCGGCAGCGACAAAGGCAGCGTCACTCGCCGGAAGGTCTCTCCAGGCGTGGCCCCCAGATCTGCGCTGGCCTCCAGCAAGGAATTGTCCATCTTGCTTAGGGAGGTCTGGATCTGCAGGATCATAAAGGGCAGAAAGTTGTACACCATTCCAAGAAGGACCGCCCCTTCGGTATAAAGAAGCTCTATGTCTCCCAGCCCGAAAAAGCCAAGCACCCGCTGGATCAGGCCTCCATCGCTGAGCAGGCCAATCCAGGCATAGGTTCTCACCAGCATATTGATCCACATAGGGATAGTGATGCACAGAATCAGGATATTCTGCACCTTCTCCCGGCTTCTGGCTATAAAATAGGCAGCGGGATAGCCAAGGAGCAGACACAGAAGGGTGGTTTTTACTGCAATCCAGATGGAGCGCCAGAGGATCAGCAAAAAATCAGGGTCGGTAAAAAATGTGACATAGTGCTCCAGCGTAAAGGAGAACGGAATGACGCTGTTCCCATGCTCCATAAAGGAGTAGACTGCGATCAGTCCCATAGGAAGCACCAGCATCAAAATCGCCCAGACAATGTAAGGCAGCGCCAGCTGCGAAAACTTCTTCATCAGTATCCCACCTTTGACATCACATGGATATCCTCCGGGAAGAATGTCAGGCCGACCTCCTGACCTTCCTTGGAATAATCCGTTGTATGGATTTTCAGCTCCCGCCCGGTAGTCCAGAAGGTAATTTTATAAATTCCCTCCTTTACCGTCTCCGGTTCAAAGTCATAGTCCACGCTGAGATCTACGCTCTGATTCTCGTCGCTTAACTTCCAGGCCTGAGCATTGGCCCAGGTTTTCAGATCCGTATCCAGAGCTTGGGACTCTAAAATCTCGTCCACTGTTTTCTGGAAATTAAAGGCCATCACTGCCTCATTGGCCTTCTCATTTTTCACAAAGGGCTGATCTACCACAAAAATGGTGCGCTCAATGCTGGTTCCGTTGGCTGTAGTGAAGGTAACGGGATACTGTCCCTCCTCTCTGGACACCTGATATTCCACCTTGGCAATGGAGACGTACTCTTCATCTTCCACCCTCCAGGCCTGAGCGTTGGACAGGGCAATCACCTCTTTGTCGTCCAGATTCTCTACATCGTCCACATCCACATAGAAATTGTTGGCGCTGATCTTTTCCTTCCCGTCTGCGCTGGTCACATCCTGATTCCGGATGACCCGCATGTATACGGAAACGCTGGTACCAGGCACTGTCTCCACAATGATCTCATAGTGGACGCCCTTAAAGAGTACACTCAGTACCTCTCCAGTCAGTTTCCCCTCTTTCACATCCACAATGTCGATATCCTCGGGACGGATCACCACATCCACTGCCTCCCGCTCTTTAAATCCAAAGTCAACGCACTCAAACACTTTATCATCAAACTGAACCTGATAGTCCTCCAGCATAACTCCCGGGATAATGTTGCTCTCCCCAATGAAATTAGCCACAAACCGGTTGGCAGGCTCATTGTAAATATCCTCCGGAGAGCCTACCTGCTGGATCTCTCCATTGTTCATCACCACGATCTTATCGGACATGGTCAAAGCCTCCTCCTGATCATGGGTCACAAAAATGAAGGTAATCCCCACCTCCTGCTGAATCCGCTTCAGCTCATACTGCATCTCCTTCCTCAATTTCAAATCCAGAGCTGCCAGAGGCTCATCCAAAAGCAGCACCTTCGGCTCATTCACCAGGGCTCTTGCAATCGCCACTCTCTGCTGCTGGCCGCCGGAAAGCAGGGTGGTATTTTTCTTCTCATACCCCTCCAGACCGATCAGCTTCAGCATCTTCATCACTTTCTGATCAATGATGTCCTTGCTCACCTTTTTTAACTTCAGGCCAAAAGCGATATTCTCATACACATTCAGATGGGGAAACAGGGCATACTTCTGAAATACCGTATTCAGTTCCCGCTCATAGGGAGGTTTTTTACTGATCTCCTCCCCATCGAAGATCACCTGGCCCTCGTCTGCGTCCAGAAAACCTCCCAGGATCCGCAGCAGAGTGGTTTTTCCACAGCCACTGGGCCCAAGCAGCGTTACAAATTCCTTTTCATAAATGTCCAGATTGATTCCCTTCAGAATAATCTGGCCGTCAAAGTTTTTCACAATATTGCGAAACTCTATGATTTTTTTCTCTTCCATCTCATATCCCTTTCTCAGAACATGGGGGGCGTAGTGATCCACAGCACTCTTGCCTCACTGTTCCCGTGATTATACAGGTAATGGCTGGCCCTTCCATCCATGTAGAAGGTCTCCCCTGTCTTTGCCTTATACTTTTTATTTCCCCGCACAATAGTGACCGCGCCTTTCAGCACATATCCGAACTCTTCTCCCTGGAAGGCCACCATCTCCTGACTTCTCTTATGAGGGTACAGCGTCAGTAAGATGGGCTCCATCTGATTTTTCTGTGCATTAGGGATCACCCACTGTATCCTGTAATCTTCCTTCTCGTCTACAAAGAAATCCTCTGTGGGAAATACAATCTGTTTTTCTTCCTCCTCATGGAAAAAGTCCGACAGATTACTGCCAAGGGCTTCCAGAATATCCTCCAGAGTGGCGATACTGGGGGTCGTAAGATTCCGCTCCACCTGAGATAAGAATCCCTTGGTCAGCTCACTTCGAGACGCCAGATCTCCCAGCGTCAGATCATTCTGCAGGCGAAGCTCCTTGAGCTTCTTGCCGATATCCACCATCACACCTCCCTGTTTAACTTCATTAAACTTTTTGTTGTATAGTTCTTCTTTTCCCTTTATTTTGTTTAATATTATTAAACTTAAAGTTAAAAAGAAACAAACAGATATAATTATACATATTTTTATAAGAAAATCAATAGAAAAATCTCTCACAGGCTCTTTTTCTGTTTTGCTCAGAAGCCTGTGAGAGATTTTTACTTTGAAATTAAAGGGGATGCTGCAAAATAATAACTCCGGCGGATTTTCGGAGAAACATCACCCGAAAAGATACCGCCGGAGTTATTTTTATCTAAAATCTTTTTCCTGAAGAACAATGCAGTTGTTCTCATCATAACGGCTTCTTCCGGCTGTGAGCTTCCGGAAGAACTTGTTGGATTTATGTATTGCCCGATCCACCAGCTCAATCACATTGGTGATGGAGATGGCTTCTCCCTGGGCAGCCACTGCACCGATGCGCTCATACAGAGATTCTGCCGCAGCATCGCTGAATACGTAATCCTGATCCCCTGCATAGATCTCGCCAAAATTCACCAGCTCATCGATGGTGAATACAGGGATAAAGATCTGCGCCGTAAACTTCATGGTAAATCTGGGATGACGCATCAGAAGATCATGAAGGTATTTCTGCTCATCCTCCAGAATAATGATCAGTCCGTCTGTGCGGAATTCCATCGCTGTGGTAAGCTGATCCACCACGCCGTCCTCCAGATCTCCCGCCTCCTCAATAATCAAAGTGCCTCCTGCGATCTTCGCTATGGTGGAGGCAATATCCTTCCGGTTAAAGTCAGAAGCATAAATCTTAGCCATCTTCACAAACTGATTACCCTTTTCCTGGGCAATGGCTTTTGCAAGCCCGGTGGCAATGGTGGTCTTTCCGCATCCATGGCCTCCGAAAATCAGCACGTTCCCGGTTCTTGAGGTCCGATCCTCTCCCTTCTGCCCTGCCTGAAGAATGGCAGAAGCGATCTGGGACTCCATATTCTGGATCTCAAGGAAGCCCGCAAACAAATCCCGCTGATAATCTTTCAGTCTTGGGCCGTTCCCATAAGAGGGCTGCCCCTTCCGCTGACGCTTTCCTGCCGGTCTCTCCATCCGGCTTACCTTACTGGAATCCTGAGTTTTCTGAGGCTGTCCTTCCAAAGGCCGCTCCGCCCCGGACTCTTCTGTGAAACTCTGAGTCCTTGGATTTTCCTCTCCCGGCATGGGAGCCATTTCTGGCGGTACCGTCCCTGCCGTTTCCGTCCTTTGGCACGTTCCTGGCCGGCCCTGTTTTGGAAAGCGCTCTACTTCTGCCTGGCCTTTTTCCGGCTCCTGCTCCTCCGTCTGGAAATTCACCCTTCTACCGTCCTCGTCCAAGCCAAAAGAAGCATGGATCTCTGCAATCTCATCTGTGGGAATTCTTCTGGTCTTGGCTGTGGCCAGATCCTCAAAAGTCTCTTTACTCTCCTTTGCATTCCCGGTCTCTAGTGTCTCCTCCATTCCTGGAAGTTCCTCCATCTCAGCCATCTGTCCAAGTCTCTCTACTGCGCTGCCCACGCCTTTGGCCACGGCCTCCGCTATACTCTCTTTTTCAGGAGCCTCCGGTTCCTTTTTCACTTCCACACCCATTCCTATCAGGGCTTCATCCATAGCGGAAACCACACCATTGGCAGGCGCCTTGATACCTGCCGCAGCTTTGGCAGCTGCCTCACGCACCGCATCTCCCCGCTCTCCCATGGAAAGAAGAATATCATCAATGGAAAGCTTCCCTGCTGACGGTTTCCCGGTCTTAGCCTGGAACTGCATTCTGGAAGGCATCTTAAGCGACGGCTCATCCTCTTTTGAGTCCATCCCGGCTTCCTGCTCCTGCTTGGACTGCTGAATCACCGAATCCTCCGGATCCGGCATGTCGGATTCTTCCCTGCGTCCGCCTACGCCGTAGATGATCTCCCGCATGCTCTTTACCAGCTCAGTCTGAAGATCCTGGGTATTATATTTATTCAATTCCTCGTCAAATTCTTTCGCATCCTTCACCGGCTCATCAAAGGGACTTCCTGCCGCCTCGTCGGCTTCCTGACCGTCTGCCTCTGCCTTATCAGCGCCCTGTCTGGATACTTCCGCTTCATCTGTATCCTGGTCAGCCGTTTCTGCTCTGTCTTCTTTCTTTCCTTCAGAGGGAGACGACTCCTCCTGCCTGGTCTGAGCCACAGACTGAGCGATCTCTTTCTGGGCATCCTCCAGAATCGTCTCCGCCAGCTTATCCTCTGTGGTCTCCACAATCTGTTTTTCCTGGCCAAGTCTGGTCTCGTCCTCGTACCCTTCCGGAGCTGCCTCATCAAACCGATGATCATAAATCTCCTGCTGCTTGGGAGTAAGAGCCGTATAGCGGCGTTTCAGCTCCAGCGCCTTAATCACATATTTCCCGCTGTGGAACCACAGCACCAGATCATCGCAGGCCGCCAGACATTCCGGGATCCGGTCTGCCTGCTGATACAGCTTTGCCAGCTCATAGGCCCATTTTTCTGTATATTCCTGACTTAAATATTCCTTCAGAATATCAATCTGCTCATCCAGGGAAGAACCTCTTCCCTTATAAATCTTATATTTCAAAATGTATTTATTATTATCATGAGGTGCTGCCTGGACATACTCCGAATAGTATTCAATGGCTTCATCAAACTGCTTTAATTGAATGGTCACTTCCACCAGCCGGTAAAGGATCGCCCGTCCCACCGGCGAGCGGCGGTATGCCCGCAAAAGCAGCGCCTTACTGTCCTCATACCGATGATCTGCCTCATATATTTCGCTGATCATACAGAGTGTGCGGACGTTTCTCACTCTTCTCCAGTCAATGGTATCCGCAGCCTTGGCAGCCTCACTGTAATTTCCCTGACTGACGTATGCGTCAATTTCCTCTAATCTCAGGTTGTATTCATTCTTATCCACTTTTGTCACCTCATATCTGCAATTTGCAAAGTGTAAACGTAACCGTTCGGCCATATACAAAGCCATAAAAATCTGAGCTCAAACTGGTTTGAAAACAAAACTTTTGCGCACCTTGTATATGATGTTCAGCCATAACAGTCCATTCGAGCTGTTATGGCTGAACGGTTACGTATAAACCTTATTTTAGTCTACCATACCTCAATCATCATGTCTATGAATTTCTTCTTATTTCCTGTCCGTAAAACCCTAAAAGCCCTGGAAATCCTGGATTTTTTCCCCAGAGTCCGCCTCTGTTTCCTGCTTTGCTGTAAAAAATGCAGCAGTTCATCCACAGCAACCAAAATTGGCTGTCATTCAAACTTCCGGTTTTCCTGCTTATTTCTTATATGTTCTCCAGGAGAACAGAATCAGCACCGGAAACAGCTCCAGCCTGCCGGCCAGCATATCAAAAGTGAGAACAATCTTGGAAAAATCTGACAGCACCCCGAAGTTGGCCGCAGGCCCTACTGCCGAGAGACCTGGTCCAATATTATTCAGCGTAGCCGCCACTGCGGTAAAATTGGTGGTCATGTCAAAATTATCCAGAGACACCAGCAGAACAGAAATCACAAATACCGCCAAATAGGCCATAATAAACACATTGGTAGCCCGAAGCACCGCGTGCTCCAGCTGTTTTCCCTCCACCTTAATCTTCCGAACCGTGTTGGGATGGACAAACGTATAAAGTTCTTTCGTAACGGTCTTCAGCATAATCACCACTCTGGAAACCTTAATGCCGCCTCCCGTACTGCCTGCGCAGGCGCCGATAAACATCAGCAGCACCAAAATGGATTTGGAGAAAGACGGCCACAGATCAAAGTCCGCAGTGGAGTAACCAGTGGTAGTAATAATAGAACCCACCTGAAACGCCGCATCCTTCAGAGCGGTTCCCGTCCCCTGATACATCCCCCGGATATTCCAGGTAATCAGTAAAATGGACGCTCCGATGATGCCCAAATAGGCAAACACTTCGCTGCAGTTTCGGATCTCTTTCCATTTCTTTTTATAGATCAGATAATACAGATTAAAATTCACGCCGAACAGGATCATAAATACCGTAACAACCACCTGCAGATAGGTGGAATATCCTGCCATACTGTCATTTTTAATACCGAATCCTCCCGTTCCGGCGGTGCCGAAGGCAATGGTAAGAGAATCAAATACAGGCATTCCTCCTGCCAGCAATAATATAATCTCCGCCACCGTAATCACCAGGTACATCACATACAGGGTCATGGCCGTGCTCCTCACTCTGGGAACCAGCTTCTTCACAGAGGGGCCCGGACTTTCTGCCTTCATCAGGTACATATTGCTGCCTCCCGCCAAAGGCAGAATCGCAATCACAAACACCAGCACCCCCATGCCGCCGATCCAGTGGGTAAAGCTTCTCCAGAACAGCAGGCACTTGGGCAAAGCCTCCACATCGGAAAGGATGCTGGCTCCTGTGGTGGTAAAACCGGATACTGTCTCAAACATGGCGTCCACCATGGAAGGAATGTAACCGGAAAATACAAAGGGCAGCGCCCCAAAAAAGCTCAGCACCAGCCAGGACAATGCTACGATTACAAAACCCTCCCTGGCATAAATCTGCATCCGCTTCGGTTTCCTGTGCGTAATCAAAAGCCCCAGTGCCAGGCACAAACCGGCTGCCGCCAACAGGCTGGACGCAGCCTCCTCCTGATAGAGCAGTCCGGTAACCCAGGCAGGCAGAAGAAAAAACGCCTCAAAATTTAAAATCCAGCCCAAAACATACAAGATCATTCTATAATTCATTTCCGCATCCTACTCAAAAATATCATTAATGTCATTCAATCCCTTTTTTGCAGTAATCACGATCACAGTGTCTCCCTCCTGCATCACATCCTTACCTCTTGGCAGAATCACCTGTCCGTTCCGGTTAATGCAGGCCACCAGGATCTCCGGTTTGATGGGAAGCTCCTGCAAAGGCATATTCATACGGCGGAAGTTGCTCCGAACCACAAATTCCAAAGCCTCCGCCTTATTGTCAATGATCCTGTGAAGGGTCTCCACATTGCTTCCAATAGAATTTTTCATTGCCCGTACATGCTGAAGAATATACTCCGCCGTAATATCTCTGGGACAGACTGTGGTGTCCAGATCCAGGCTCTCGATCACCTCATCAAACACAAACCGGTTGATCTTGGTGACGATTTTGCGGACTCCCCGTTTCCGGGCATAAAGAGAGAGAATCACATTTTCCTCCTCAAAATTAGTCAGCGCCACAAATCCTTCCGCCTGGAGGATGCCCTCTGCCTCTAACTGCTGCTTATTGGTGGCGTCCCCATGAATAACGGCAACTTTTGGCAAAAGCTCGCACAGCTCTTCACACCTCTCCAGCTTTTTCTCCACCAGCTTCACCTGAATTCCCGAAGCAGTAAGAATCTTGCTGAGATAGTAGGAAATCTCTCCTCCTCCTGCGATAAGCACATTTTTAACCTGATTGGTATGAAACCCGATTTTCTTAAAAAAGATAGCTTCGTCCTTGGGCGAGGCCACAATAGAAATCACATCTCCGGCCCGCAGCATATAATCGCCTCTGGGAATCACAACCTGCCCTTCCCGCTCCACGGTACACACCAGAACATTGCATCTTAGCCTGCTGTGCATATCCACCAGATTCATCTGATCCAGAATAGAATCCCCCGGGATCTTGAACCGCAGCAACTCTACCCGTCCCTTTGAGAAGGTATCGATCTCAATCGCAGACGGAAACTTCAGCACTCTGGCAATCTCCATGGCTGCCGCCAGCTCCTGATTGATCACCATAGCCAAACCCAGTTCTTCCTTCAAAAATCCCAATTCACTGTTGTACTCCGGTTTTCTTACCCGGGCAATGGTCTGACAGTCACCTGCTTTTTTGGCAATGAGACAGCAAAGCAGATTCAGCTCATCCGAGCCTGTCACTGCGATCATCAGATCTGCCTGCTCAATCCCTGCTTCCATCTGAACAGAATGGCTGGCACCATTTCCCACATACCCCATAATATCATACTGATTGCAAAGATTTTCTACCACATCTTCCCGCTTATCAATAATAGTTATGTCATAGCCCTCCTGGCTTAAAACAGCCGCAAGGGTCTCTCCCACTTTTCCACAACCTACGATTATGATCTTCACTTTTCTACTTTCCTCCAAAAGAAAACAATTCATTGCTACTATACCATCTTTACTGCCATATTTCCAGTAGAAACGACAGATTTCTGCACGCAAAATGATACCGTCGAAGCAGCCAATGGGCTTCTCATGGATCCTGTTCCCCAAACCAGGCTCTGCTCAATCCCCGGACTACCAAAGGGATCTTATCCTCCTCCAGGGCTCCGTAGTTGATCAATACCTGATGATGATATCCGGCTGCCAGATCCTTCTCACCCTGATAAAAATACTGGGACAGGCAGGCAATACGGATGCCCTCCCGTTCCGCCCGGCTCACCAGTTCCCGGTCTGTAAGTTCCGTATCCACTTCCATAAGAAAATGCAGCCCTGCATCCGCCCCATGAATTCTCACCCGATCTCCCAGGCCGCTCCCGCCCACCGCTGCCAGAAGCCGATCCCTTTTGCTTCTGTAATAATTGCGTTTCCGGTTAATATGCTTGTCAAAATATCCGCCTCCGATAAATTCCGCCAGGGTGTACTGCTCAAAATTGGACACTGTGCAGGCATAAAATCCCAGCTTCTCCCGGAAACGCTGCAAAAGCTCCCAGGGCAGCACCATGTAGCTGATGCGGATAGTGGAAGCCAGGCTTTTGGTAAAGGTGTTCATATAAATCACTTTCCCCTTTTGGTCAATACTCTGCAAAGGAGGAATGGGACGCCCTGCCAGCCGGAACTCACAGTCATAGTCATCCTCTATAATGTAACGGCCTTCTTTCTCCTCCGCCCACGAAAGCAGCTCATAGCGGCGGCCAATGGGCATGGTAATACCGGTAGGATAATGATGGGAAGGCGAAAGGTGGATCACATCTGCGCCGCTCTTTTCCAGCTCCTTTGGCTGCATTCCCCGCTCATCCATGGGAATATACACCGTCTTTACCTGATGGCTCTCATAAATTCTTCCTGTCTTTAAATATCCGGGATCCTCCAGCCCATAGATTTTCTCCTGCCCCAGAAGCTGAATCAGCAGACCGTAAAGATACTCGGTTCCTGCGCCAATAAAAAGCTGCTCCTCACTCACCTGCATCCCCTGGTACTGCCCCAGATATTCTGCGATAGCCTGCCGCAGCTTTCTCACGCCTGCTCCGGGAGCATTCTCCATCAGTTCTTCCTGCTGTTCCGAGAGGACTCTGCGCAGCAGCTTTGCCCACACGGCAAAAGGAAACTGAGCCGGATCGGTCCGGCTGCTCACCAGATCTGCCAAAATGGAAGCTTCTCCCTTCTCCCGGATCTGGCCGGCTGTGCAGACGGCTTTTTTCGTTTCTGCAGAAAATGATGTTTCCTCTGCGTCTTTCCTCCATGCCGCCCCCGGAAACTCTTTTTCCTCCAGCGCCCTCTTCCCTGGCTCTGGAAAACGCTGTGCTTTCTCCGCTTCCCTCTTCCCCGGCTCTGGAAAACGCCGTGCTTTCTCCGCTTCCCTCTTCCCCGGCTCTGGAAAACGCTGTGCTTCCTCCGCTTCCCTCTTTCCTGGCTCTGGGAAGCGCTGTGCTTCCTCTTTTCTCTCTAAAATCCAGGGAAGGTTTGCCGCATAATAGCCCGACTTTGGCACAGAACTGATATACCCTTCTGCCACCAACTGAGCATAAGCGTTCTCTACTGTGATCACGCTGATCCCCAAATTTCTGGCAAAACTGCGCTTGGAAGGCAGCTTCTCTCCTGCCTGAATCTTTCCGGTTAAAATATCCCGGCGAATGCATTTATACAAATATTCGTAGAGACTCTCTTTTCCTATCTTCTCAAATGAATATGTAAGCATATCCCCTCCATCTGACCTTATTATTTTTTCTCTTTTTGGTTATTTTTATATATTCACTTTTTATTATAATAGTCTTATCAAGGAATGTCAAAACAGAGTCTGCTTCTCCGCTGGAGCCATTATTTTGCAACATCCTCTCCTATCTGCTTTGGAAGCATGACCATTCTTCTATGAGGAGGTAATTTATGAAACGCATTGTAACCATCCAGGATATTTCCTGTGTAGGAAAATGTTCCCTTACCGTAGCCCTTCCGGTACTCTCCGCCATGGGCATTGAGACAGCCGTACTTCCCACTGCCGTCCTATCCACTCACACCATGTTCAGCGGCTTCACCTTTGCTGATCTGACAGATCAGATTCGTCCGATTGCGGATCACTGGAAAAAAGAAGGCTTTACCTTTGACGCTATTTACACCGGCTACCTGGGCTCCTTCGAACAGATCAGCCTCTCCGGACAACTGATGGATGAATTTAAACGTGGAGAAGATACCATGGTATTCATTGATCCGGTTATGGCAGATAACGGAAAACTCTATGCGGGATTTGATCTTGATTTTGCAAAGGAGATGGCAAAGCTGTGCGGAAAGGCGGATGTGATCGTCCCCAATATCACAGAGGCCTCTTTCCTCACCGGTATCCCTTACCGTGAGACTCAGGATGAAGGATATCTCTCAGAACTGCTGCTGGCTCTTGGAGAACTGGGCCCAAGACATGTGATCCTTACCGGCGTTTCTTCCGCCCCCGGGCGCATCGGTGCCATGGGAATGGAGACAGCCACCAAAGAGACCTTCCTCTGTGAGACCGAACAAATGCCCCGCAATTACCACGGAACCGGGGATCTCTTCGCCAGTACTCTCCTGGGAGGGCTGATGAACGGCGGCAGCCTTCCGGATGCCACTCAGATTGCCTGCGAATACACCGCCAGAACCATCGGTGTCACCATCGCAGATCCCACTTCCCATGATTACGGGGTAAATTTTGAAACTACCCTTCCCTGGCTGATGGAAAGACTGAAGAAAGAAGCGTAAAAGAGGACGCTGCAAAATACTTCGGCCGCAGTCACTGGTGTGGAAATGATTTTCAAACACCGTAACTGTAAGCTGTCTGTATTCTGCAGCGTCCTCTTTTTATTGTAACCGTCTTATTCTATGATCCACGGATTTTGGCGTTCTGACCGGGAACAGTCACAAGCCTCTTTCTCCACAACTGCCCCGCTTTGCAACCAGCTTGATTTTGGCTGCCTGCTATCTGACCTTCTCCCCGGTCTGGAAGCAGTCTGCAAAGCAGTCGCTCTGTCCTTTTACAGCCACTCTTTGATCTGATCGTAGATTCCCTGGCCATCCAGCTGATACTTGGTCAGCAGAGCGGCAGCAGGACCGGACTCTCCGAAGGTGTCCTTCACACCAATTCTCAGAACAGGAACCGGTGCGGACTCACACAGCGCCTCGCAGACTGCGCTTCCCAAACCGCCGATCACAGAGTGCTCCTCCGCAGTCACTACCTTGCCGGTCTTCTTAGCAGAAGCAGCGATCAGCTCTTTGTCCAGAGGCTTGATGGTATGAATGTTGATCACTTCAGCGGACACGCCCTCTGCTGCCAGCTTCTCTGCCGCTTCCAGGGCCCCGGATACGCAAAGTCCGGTAGCTACAATGGTCAGATCCGTACCTTCTCTTAAGGTAATTCCCTTTCCGATCTCAAACTGATAATCCGGACGGTCATTGATCACCGGAACTGCCAGGCGGCCGAAGCGCAGGTAAACCGGCCCTTCATGCTCATAAGCTGCCCTTACGGCTGCTCTTGCTTCCACATCATCGGAGGGGTTGATCACTACCATGCCTGGGATGGTTCTCATAAGGGCCAGATCCTCGTTGCACTGATGGGTTGCTCCATCCTCTCCCACAGAAATACCTGCATGAGTAGCGCCGATCTTTACATTCAGGTGGGGATAACCGATGGAATTGCGCACCTGTTCAAAGGCTCTCCCTGCTGCAAACATGGCGAAGCTGCTGGCAAAAGGAACCTTGCCTGTGGTAGCCAGTCCTGCGGCAATGCCCATCATATCGCACTCTGCGATACCGCAGTCAATATGACGCTCCGGGAATTCTTTCTTAAAAATGCCTGTCTTGGTGGCTCCTGCCAGATCCGCATCCAGCACCACCAGATTTTCATGTTCATGTCCCAGCTCTGCCAGGGCTTTTCCGTAGCTTTCTCTTGTCGCGATCTTCTTTATTTCTGACATAATGCTTCCCCCACTTTCTCTAAATCTGCCATAGCCACAGCAAACTGCTCATCATTGGGTGCAGCGCCGTGCCACTCTGCCTTATCCTCCATGAAGGAAACTCCTTTGCCTTTCACAGTCTTCATAATAATGGCAACCGGCATTCCCTTTACCTCTCTTGCCTCTTTGAACGCAGCCCGAAGCTGATCCATATCATTTCCATCTGCCACATTGATCACATGGAACTGAAAGGCCTCAAACTTCTTGTCAATGGGATAGGGGGAACACACGTCTGCGATATTTCCGTCAATCTGAAGTCCGTTGTTATCCACAATCACAACCAGGTTGTCCAGTTTTCTGTGGCCTGCGAACATGGCAGCCTCCCAGACCTGACCTTCCTGAATCTCTCCGTCGCCTAACAGCGTATAGACACGATAATCTTTGCCGCTCATCTTGGCTGAGAGCGCCATACCTGCCGCAGCAGAAATCCCCTGTCCCAGAGAACCGGAAGACATATCCACTCCCGGGGTGTGCTGCATACAGGGATGTCCCTGCAGATGAGAGCCGATGTGACGCAGTGTGGGAAGATCCTCCACCGGAAAATATCCTCTGTGAGCCAGAGCGGAATAATACCCGGGAGCCGTATGTCCCTTCGACAGCACAAAACGGTCTCTGTCCGGATCATCCGGTTTCTCAGGATCAATATTCATCTCTTCAAAATACAGATACGTAAACAGATCGGCTGCTGAAAGGGAGCCGCCCGGATGACCGGCCTTTGCACTATGTACCGCAGTAATAATGCCCTTGCGAACTTCGTTCGCCATCTTTTGCAATTCCAGTGTATTCATACTTCTATCCTTTCCTTTTTCTTAAATTACACAGCTTTGACTGTGCGGCCTTTTTCGCTCTCTATCATATCACGTTTTTTTTCCTTCTGCCACACCTTTATTCTACGCTTCCGTTACTTTATTCCACACTCTTTAAAGACTCTACCATATCGATTTTCTTCAGTTTAAAGTACATGACAAAGTTTACAAAGGCAGAGAAACCGAAGGTAAACAGACTGCCGTACACAAAGCTTAAAAGATCAATATTTCTGCCGAACATACAGGCATCTACCTCTACGGTAGTGATGGTGTACCGGTGAAGCAGACTTCCAAGAAAGATCCCCACTCCGGTTCCAATAAGAGTCAGCAGAATATTTTCCCGGTACACATAAGCTGCCACTTCAGGATCGTAGAAGCCCAGCACCTTGATGGTAGCCAGCTCCCGCTTCCGTTCATTGATATTGATATTGTTCAGGTTGTAAAGCACCACAAAAGCCAGCATTCCTGCGGAGATGATCAGCACTGCGATCACGATATTCAAAGCGCCCAGCATATGATCCATCTGCTCTGCCACAGAGTTGGTATAGGTAACGCTCAAAGCAGCCTCCTGGTTTAAAATGGCTTTGCCAAGCTCCTGAATCTGCGCTTCCTCTGCCTCCATATTGACCAAAATCGTATTGTACTTTGGAGTCTCCCCGTACACTTCTTCATACAAACCAGGGGTTAGGTATATGTAATGCATCAGATAATTTTCACAGATCGCTGCCACCGGGATCTGAAGCTCCCCCCTGCTGCTGTCTGTCACAGTGATCGTATCCCCCACCTGGACTTCCAGCATCTTTGCCAGTTTTTCTGTAACAATGGCGCCTTCGTCTGTAAGCTCATACGTCTCATGGGTCTCCCGGTCCCGGAAGATCATGAACTGTTCCAGATCTTCCGTATTTTCCGGCACATACAGATAGGGTGAATACTCCTTCTTTCCATGATCTGTGTTGATCTTCTTTGCGTAGATCTTTTTTGTTCCGGTGATCTGTCCTTCTCCTGCCAGATAGTCCTCCAGCTCCTTCTCCTCCTGACTGTCCGCATCTTCATTCAAGATCACCATGGTGTCATAAAACTGCAGCTGTCCGTACTGGAGATCATCAATCCCCATAATGGAATCGTTAAGGCCAAAGCCCACCAGCAGAAGCGCCATACAGCCTCCGATACCGATGACAGTCATAAAAAACCGCTTCTTATACCGGAACAGATTCCGCACAGTAGACTTCCAGGTAAAACTCAGCCGTTTCCACAGGAAGGGAAGCCGCTCCAAAAGCACCCGCTTTCCCTCCTTGGGAGAAGGAGGCCTCATCAACACCGCCGGAGTTGCGGCCAGCTCTTTAGAGCAGGCTGACAGGGTGGCTCCCAGCGTACATACCAGCGATGCCCCCATCGCCATTGCTCCATACTGCCAGTGGTAGGGAATGATGATCTGTGGCAGATGCTGATACATCATGCCGTAGGCTACAATAATAATATACGGGAGAATCTTTTCCCCCACCAGGAAACCGAACACGCTGCCTCCCAGGGTAGCATACAGCGCATACTTGATATATTTGGACATAATATCCTTTTTGCTGTAGCCAAGAGCCTTCATGGTGCCGATCTGGGTTCGCTCCTCCTCCACCATTCTGGTCATAGTGGTCAGGCTGATCAGAGCCGCTACCAGGAAAAACAGCACCGGGAATACCCGGCCAATATTGGTCATCCGGTCTGCGTTCTCCCCAAAACCGCTGTATTCGGTCAGCACGTTTCGATCATCCACATACCAGGAAGGTACTTCGATCTTACGGATCTCCTCCTCTGCATCCGCCAGATCCTGCTTCGCTTCTGTCAAAGTCTCCTCCGCATCTGCGATCTCCGCCTCGCCTTCCTTGATCTGATCCGCTGCCTCTTTCTTGCCTTCCCGGTAGTCCTCCCAGCCGTCTTTGATCTTCTGCTCATTTTCTGCGATTGTGGCTTCCGCCTCCGCAATCTTCTGTTCTCCGTCTGCAAGCTTCTGTCTGGAATCCGCCAGAGTCTGGCGTCCTTCATCCAGCTGTGCCTGCCCCCGCAAAAGCTCCTCCCGGGAGGAAGCAAGCTTTGCCTTATTACTGTTAATCTGCTGCCAGCCTGCGGCCAGCTGAGACTTGGCATCTTCCAGCTGCTGTTTTCCCGCTTCCAGCTCTCTGCGGTTCTCCTCGATCTGAGCCTGACCATCCGCCAGCATCTGGGCCCCCTGCTCCAGCTGAGACTTGGCTGCATTCAGCATCTCTGTTCTTTTTTCAATCTCGTCTCTGGCCTGATCCAGGCTGGTACGGCTTCCCTCCAGCTTCTCCTTCGAATCATCCAGAAGCTCCCGGTTCGCCTCCAGCTCTGCCTTAGCTGCGTCCAGCTTCTCTCTGCCTTCTGCCAATTCCTGACTCTTAGAATCCAAAACCGCCTTTGCCTGTGCCAGAGCAGCCTCCGCCTTCTCAAGCTCCGGCTTTTTGGTCTCCAGCTGCGCCAAGAGCTGAGAAATAGCAATCTCCAGCTCTGCCGCCTTTTTTTCTGCCGCTGCTGCAGCCTGATTGGCTGTCTCAATAGCCGCCTGATTTTCCTGGATCGTTTCCGTATTCTGCTTCACTGCAATCAGAAAGTCATCATACTGGCTCTGGACGCGATCCCGCTCTTGCTGCTTTGAGGAAATCTGGATATCGTACTCCGCAATCTTACTGTCATACACTGCGATCTGATCCATATACTGGGCGATCTGGGTACGATAACCGCCAATTTCACTGTTATAGCCGTCGATTTGACTTTTGTAATCCTGGATCCGGCTGGTGTAATCCGCGATCTGCCCCTTATAGACTTCGATCTGCTGCGTGTAATCCGCGATCTGGGCATTGTAATTTGCAATCTGGGCCTGATACCCGGCAATCTGTTCCTGATACATCTTTATTTTGGCTTCCAGCTGCTTTACCAGCTCTTCATTGCCTTCCGCCTTCGCCTTCTCCAGCTCTGACTGGGCAGTGGAAAGCTCTGCTTCAACTGCGCTCAGATCTGACTGAGCAGTGGAAAGCCCTGCCTTGGCATCCGCTAATCCCGTCTCGGCAGAAGCCAGATTTTCCCCTGCGCTGTTTAATCCCATCTGTGCATCCGAAAGCCCCTGATTGGCGCTGTCCAGCTTTTGCTGAGTCTCACCCAGCGCTTTGTTGACATCGTCCAGATTTTTCTGCACTGGCTCCCTGGCGCTGACCTGCTCCGCTTTTTTGCTGTTTAAATCCGCAAGGATCCCGTCAATCTCTCCCAGCTGCTGTTCCAAGCCCGGCAGCGCAGCATTGGCCTCATCCACAGCTTTCTGAAGCTCCTGATTTTCCTTTGTAAGCCGCTCTGCTTCACTGCGCATTTCCTTTGCCGTATCCTGCGCCTGAACTTTTTCTGTCTCCATCTGGGTCAGCGCGGCAGCTCCTTCCTCGTAAGCCTGCTTTCCCTGCTGATAAAGAGACTCCTGCTCCCCATATGCAGCGTACCCCGCATCCAGTTCCGCCTTTCCTGCCTCATAGACGGACTCCTGCTGCTGGTACTGTTCATATCCTGCTGCATAGGCTGTCTCACCCTGCTGGTACTGTTCATATCCTGCTGCGTAGGCTGCCTCACCCTGCTGATACTTCGTTTTTCCCTCTGCCAGAGCGGCCGCGCCTTCCTCATACAGCTTTTTCTTCTCCTCCAGGGTCCTGGCTGCTTCACTGGACTGCTGAATCGCCTCCTCCAGCTTCTTCTGCCCTTCTTCCAATCGGCTCTGGCTGTCCGAAGCCTGTTCGTCAAACTGCGCCTGCTGACTGGCAAGCTGCCTCTCTGCCTCTGATAGCTGGCTCTCTCCGTCTTTTAACTGGCTCCACCCGTCATTTAGCTTTGTTTCATTGGCCGCCAGTTCCGCTTCCCCATCTGCGATCTGACTCCTGGCATCCTCTAATTCTTCCTTCGAATCTGTCAACTCTTCTTTTCCGGATTCCAGTTCAGATTCTCCTGTCTCCAGATCTTCCCTGGCCTTTGTCAGTTCTGACTCTGCTTCTGCCTTTCCGTCCTCCAATTCCTCTTTGGCATCTGCCAGTTTTTGTTCCCCGTCCGCCAGCTCTTTCTTAGCGTCAGAAAGTTCCTGGTTGGCCTCATCCATCACTTCCTCATACCTGGCCTGACAGCGCACCTGTTCAATCCCATCTGCAGCAGCCAGCACCTGATCCACCAGCGCCTCGTATTCCTCACTGTAGGCCTGAAGCTCCTTTGCCCCGGACACGGTCAGATAGGCCACTGTATAAACCTCACTGTCAAAATCCTCCGGAAGCAGATACATAAACCCTGCTACTTCTCCGTTTCCCAAAGTGGAACTGCCCCTGGCAAAAGAAAGATAAGCAGAACTGTATCCTGTCCCGACAATGGTAAACGTACTGCTCTTTAACATAGAATCGGTATCTTCAGGAAAGGATACCTCCACCTGATCTCCGATCTGGTATCCCATTTTATCTGCATAATCCTTGTCCAGGAAACACTCTCCCTTTTGCTTTGGCATGCTTCCCTCTGCCAGCGAAGGCTGGTTGACCTGATCCAGGATGGCCTCTATATGAAGTACCTTCTGATTCTCCCCCTCGCCGCTTAAGGCATCGGTCATATAGCCAGGAGTCACAGTTTCCACACCCTCCAGCGCGCCTAATGCCTCCATATCCTGATCGGTCAGCCCAAGGGTGCCCACTACCCGTATATCCATTAAATTCGTCTCATCGAAATAGGCATCTCCCGTAATCCGAAGATCCGGTGCAGATGCCTGAATACCTGAAAAAAATGCCACTCCCATGGCAACTATAAAAAAGATGGACAGGAAGCGGTTCAGGCTCTTTTTGATCTCCATGCGAAAATCTTTTTTCAGCGCTCTCTTCTTCATCATTCACTCACCACTCTATGGTCTCCACAGAAACGGGGGTTTCATTCACCGTCATCTTGGACACCTGCCCGTTTTTTATCTTAATCACCCGGTCTGCCATAGGCGCAATGGCAGAGTTGTGGGTGATCACAATCACCGTCATACCTTTTTCCCGGCACATATCCTGCAGAAGCTTCAGGATTGCCTTACCAGTCTGATAGTCCAACGCTCCCGTAGGCTCATCGCACAAAAGCAGTTTGGGATTCTTGGCCAGTGCCCTGGCGATGGACACCCGCTGCTGCTCTCCGCCGGAAAGCTGGGCAGGAAAATTCATCAGCCGTTCTCCCAATCCTACCTCCTCCAGCACAGTCCTGGCATCCAGCGGATTTTTACAGATCTGAAGCGCCAGCTCCACGTTCTCTAAAGCCGTCAGATTAGGAATCAGATTATAAAATTGAAACACAAAACCAATATCATCCCTGCGGTACTTGGTCAGCTTTTTCTGATTGTATTTGGCAATATTCGCCCCATCCACCCAGACTGATCCGCTGGAAACCGTATCCATTCCGCCCAGAATATTCAGCACCGTCGTTTTTCCCGCTCCGCTGGGGCCCACTACCACGGCAAATTCCCCTTTGGATATCGTCATATTGATGCCGTCCACCGCCCGGATCGCCACCTCTCCCATCTGGTAGACCTTGGTCACGTCTGTCAACTTCACAAAATCCTCTTGTCTTGTCTTCATGTACGCCTCATCCCTTTTCTTACCTGATCATAACATTCGTGTACATGGAACAATACGGTCAGAAAAGAGCCACTTTCGTTTCCTGTCTGCGTTGCTTTCACTCTGCGTGCGTCCGGTGTTGCCCTATGTACACGGATGCTAATAGTATAAAATAGAATCCGGGCTCCGACAAGTAGGGGTTCCTAAACTTTTTGTGAAGAATTAAAAGGACGCCCTCATAAGCAGCCTGCCCTTCCGGGCAGAAGACTAAGTTATGGTTTCCCGTTCAGCCACTTGCTTTTCTGCAATGTGAACCAGTTTTAAAACATCGTCATCCGCATGAAGGCTGTACAACAGTCCATAAGGAATGCTGTAATCCCAATGAACCGGAATGGATACAAGTCCAGGATGAACATCCTGCCAGCACTCAATCGTAAGCAGAACATTTCCTGTTTCTGCACAGCGATTAAATACAGACAAATCATAAAAATACGGCGTATCTTCAATTTGAATCTGCGGATGATTCTTTTCCAGATCATTGCGAATAAAGTCATTCACACCAGAATCTCCTTTGCTGACCATCATAAGTGTCTGCCCATATAAATCCTGAATATCAAGACAGGATTTTTTTGCCAGAGGATGCTCACAGGATACGGCAACCATCTTTTGATACCTGCCAAGAGGAAGAAAATTACAAAGAGACAGCCAGGCTTTTGAATCACAGACACCGATCAGAAAATCGAATTTTTCGCCCAGTTTCTTTATTTCAGACAAAATTCCCTCATGGTTATCCTCAAACGGTACAAGATGCAGCTTATATTCCGGAAAATGATGACTGAGCTTATACCATAAATCCATAAAAGGTTTTGCGGGATTCAACATGGAAGTTCCAACGCAAAAGGTCGTATCACATTTTCCCGATGCAGCCGCCGCCTCTGCAATCGATTTTTCTGAATAATCTATCATAAACTTTGCGTTGCGGCAGATCACTTCCCCCGCAGGCGTCAGGCGAACTCCGACAGACATTCTTTCTATCAATTTTAGGTTCAGATGTTCCTCCAGACTGTTCATCTGTTTCATCACAGCAGTGGGAGAAATAAACAGCTTTTCTGCCGCTTTTGTGAAACTTCCACACTCTGTCACTGCTAAAAAGGTAGTAAGCAATGGATTGTACATGGCGCACCTCATATAAACTTTTAGTTTATGCAATGATAACATATGGGAGATTCCATGTCAACGTACCGGTGTGTTATGCTGATTACAGCCAAAGAAAAGTATAACGACTGTACTGCCGAGGCAAAAGCCGATCAGCAGAAAAATGCCAGACCAAAACTGAAATACTATCCGGATTCGATGAATGATTATGATGTGATTTATCTTGGATATCCAAATTATTGGAGCACCATGCCAATGGCAGTATTCACATTTTTGGAACATTTTGACTTCTCCGGGAAAATCATCAACCCCCTCTGCACACATGAAGGAGGTGGAATGGGCAGCAGTATTTCTCATATTAAAAAGCTTTGTCCAAATGCAGCCGTTGAAAAGGGGCTTGCCATTTATGGCAGCCGTGTCAAAAATTCCAGAAAAGAAATAGAAAGTTAGGTGAAATAAACGTATGAAAAAAATTACAGCAGGCAGAGATGCGTTGGGAACATTTGCGCCAAAATTTGCCCAATTAAACGATGATGTCCTTTTCGGAGAAGTGTGGGCAAGAAATGATAAGTTGTCCGCCCGCGACCGCTCTCTGGTTACGGTTACAGCTTTGATGGCACAGGGGATTTGTGACAGTTCCTTAGAACATCATTTGAAAACAGCAAAAGAAAATGGAATTACAAAAACCGAGATCGCAGAACTCTTAACTCACGCAGCCTTTTATGCAGGCTGGCCAAAGGCGTGGGCAGCGTTTCGATTAGCAAAAGAAATCTGGAGCGTTTCGAGTGTTCCAGAAGAAAGTCAGGAACATGAAAACTCTAGGGTTTTCCCTATTGGAGAACCGAATACTGCTTTTTCCGATATGATGTACGTTACTTTATCAAACGGCGTAAGGATGCCGCAGCTTGGATATGGCGTCTATCAAGTGACAAAAGAAGAATGTGAACGCTGTGTACTGGATGCTCTGAAAGCAGGATACCGTTCCATTGATACCGCACAAAGTTATTTTAATGAAGAAGAGGTCGGAAGTGCCATTGAAAAATCCGGCATACCAAGAGAAGAAATTTTTCTGACTTCAAAAGTGTGGATTGAACATTACGGATATGAAGAATGTAAAAAAAGCGTTCTGATATCTATGGAAAAATTGAAAACAGATTACATTGATCTGATGCTGCTTCATCAGCCGTTTGGGGATTACTATGGTGCATGGAGAGCATTGGAAGAACTTTATGAAGCCGGTAAACTCCGGGCAATCGGAATTTCCAATTTCTATCCCGACCGTATGGTAGATATGGCATCTTTTTCCAGAATTAAGCCTATGGTAAATCAGATTGAAATTCATCCCCACAATCAGCAGGAAACTGCAAAGCAGTGGAACGAAAAATATGGGTTACAATTAGAAGCATGGGCGCCCTTCGGAGAGGGCAGAGGCGGTATGTTTGAACTGCCGGAATTAAAAATGATTGGCGAAAAATACGGAAAAACACCTGCACAGGTTATCCTTCGCTGGCATCTGCAAAGAGGAATCGTTGTCATTCCAAAATCAACCCATATCCAGCGGATGAAAGAAAACCTTCAGGTATTTGATTTTGAGCTGACCGACGAAGAAATGGCACAGATTGCGAATCTCGATAAAAAGGAAAGTTCTTTCTTCTCTCACTATGATCCTGCTATGGTAGAGTGGTTTGTAAAAATGGTAGAGGAACGCAAAAAACAGAATCATTGTAAAGAAGAAAAGAAAAACTGGTAAGGAGAATCTCTATGAGTAAAAAAGTGTTGATTTTGTCAGGAAGTCCGAGAAAGAACGGTAATTCTGATTTGTTATGTGATGAATTTATGCGTGGTGTCGCAGAAAGCGGCAATGAAGCAGAAAAAATCAGAGTGGCAAGTAAAAAAATTGCTCCATGTTCCGGATGCTATTATTGTTCCACCCATAATGGCGAATGTGCGCACAAAGACGATATGACGGAAATTTTACAAAAAATGATCGATGCCGATGTCATTGTGCTTAGTTCTCCTGTTTATTTTTATTCCATTAACGCACAGCTGAAGGCAGTTATTGATCGCACGGTAGCAAGATGGTTGGAAGTCAAAAACAAGGAATTTTATTACATTGTTACAATGGCAGATGATACATTGTCTTCCGCAGATACAACGCTTGCCTGCTTCCGTGGCTATGCAGACTGCGTAGAGGGGGCTGTAGAAAAGGGTGTCATCATTGGAAAAGGCGTTCACGATGCGGGCGAAATCAAAAACACGGCCGCTATGGAACAGGCGTACACAATGGGCAAAAATATATAGGTAACCAAAAAGCGCACGGTTCTGCCTGCAGAGACGATCGCGGACGGTTCTATCTGCAAACATAATCGAATCCACGACGGCAATGAGCCAAGCATCCGCACAAATGCGGCGGCTTGGCTCACTGTCCACTGGAATAACATTGCCTATGCAGAACCGTCTCTCTTTTTACTCTCTCTCCTCCAGCCCCACATACTCCCTGTGATGGCCCACATACTTGTAAGCCGGACGGATGATCTTCCCTTCATTCACCAGCTCTTCTATCCGGTGAGCGCACCAGCCGGAAATACGGGAGATCGCAAAGATCGGCGTAAACAGCTGAGTAGGAATTCCCAACATAGAATACACAAATCCGCTGTAAAAATCTACGTTGCAGCAGATGGGCTTGGACAGCTTTTTGTGAGCCGTCAAAAGCTCTGAGCCGATGCGTTCCACAGATTCATAAAAATGGAATTCCTCCTGAAGTCCCTTTTCTTCTGAAAGGCTTCTTGCATACTCTTTCAAGATCACCGCCCTGGGATCTGACAAGGTATAAACCGCATGTCCCATACCATAAATCAGCCCGCTGCGGTCAAAGGCCTTCTTATCAATAATCTTCTGAAGATACTCCCGCAGAGCGCTCTCATCCTCCAGATTGTCTACATTGGCCCGGATATCTGCAAACATATTTTCTACCTTCAGGTTGGCTCCGCCGTGTTTGGGGCCTTTCAAGGATCCCAGAGAAGCCGCCACCGCAGAATAGGTATCCGTTCCTGTGGAAGACACTACATGCGTGGTAAACGTCGAGTTATTACCACCGCCGTGCTCTGCGTGAAGTACCAGGGCAATATCCAGTACTCTGGCTTCCAGTTCTGTGTAAGCTCCGTCGTCTCTCATCATTCTGAGAATATTCTCTGCTGTGGAAAGCTCCGGCTTTGGATAGCGTATCACCAGGCTCTTGTCATTATTATAATGCTGGTATGCATGGTATCCGTAGACCGAGATCAGAGGCATCGTTCCGATCAGAGTCAGTGACTGGCGCAGCACATTGGGAATAGACGTATCATCTGGATTTTCATCGTAGGAATAAAGTGTCAACACGCTTTTTTGCAGCCCGTTCATAATATTGGCGCTGGGAGCCTTCATAATCACATCCCGCACAAACTTGCTGGGCAGATCTCTGTATTTCCCAATAAGATCAATAAAGGTGCGAAGCTGAGTTTTATTGGGAAGCGCTCCAAACAAAAGCAGATACGTAATATCCTCAAAATTAAACCGTCGGTTTTCAAATCCCTTAATCAGATCACTCACCGCATACCCTTGATAGTACAGTTCTCCGTCTACCGGAACATTCTCTCCGTCTACAGTTTTATGTCCGATTACATCTGAAATTTCCGTAAGACCCGTCAGTACGCCCTTACCATTGGATTCTCGAAGTCCTCTCTTCACATCATACTTCTGATACAGATCTAAATCCAATGCACCGGAAATCAAACAATAACGAACCAACTCCTCCAAGCGGCCGTCTCTGTCTTTTCTATCCAAATCATTCAGCATACCATCTCTCCCTTCCGGTCTTTTGTTTGTTACTATATCGCAACTGTAGTTTTTTGTCAATTTGTTTCATGAATATTCGTTTTTTAGTATAATCATTCTACCTTTTTTATTCAAATTCCATCCACAAACTCAAAAAATCGTTTGTTTTATAAGGTGCCGCTGTCCTGTCTTTCTTTTTCTCTCTGGTAATTCCGGTTTTCTGGCAGATCTAATCCGCCAGAAGTCCTGCGAACTCTGCCGCTGAAGCTCTGCATAAATCCTCAGGTTTTAATTCCATCTGAACTCCCAGCTTTCCTCCGCTGACCACCATCGTCTCCAGGGCTTTTGCACTCTCATCTATCCTGGTAACATACTGCTTCTTCATTCCAACGGCCGTACAGCCGCCTCTTATGTACCCTGTTACGGTTTGAATGTCTTTCACATGAAGCATCTCTACAGACTTCTCTCCTACTGCCCGAGCCGCTTTCTTTAAATCCAGCTCCCGATCAATGGGGATCACAAACACAAAATAGTTTTTGCTGCTGCCCATTGTTACCAGTGTTTTATACACCTTTGCATGATCCAACCCCAGCATATCTGCAATCTGGAGCCCATCCACAAACTCATCGCACTCATAAGTTTTTGTATCATAGGAAATCTTCATACGATCCAATATCCGCATGGCATTGGTTTTCGTTTCTTTCTTCTTTGCCATTTTCTTCGCCTCTATCTGTCTTTTTCTGTCTTTTTCTTTCTATCAGCCATTTTCTATTTGTTTTTGGCTATGATCGGATTTCTTACTGTGCTTCTTCCCCTTTTTCTTTTCTCCTTTTTTGCCTTTCTCCTTCTTCTTTCCAGAGTCTTTCTTTTCTCCGCTCTTCTTCCCGGACCCTTTCTTTCTCTGCTTTCCCTTCCGCTCTTCACTCTGGCGAATCTCCCGCTCGTTCTTCGGCTCTTCTCCGGCTTGGCTCTCACTCTGGCGAATCTCTGACTCGTTTTCCGCCTCCGGTCTCTCCGGCTCCTTAACCGTTCCCTCTGGCGCTGCGCTCTTCAGATCCGGCGTTTCTGAAGGCGTCGGTTCATCCGTTTCCTCCTGCAGATACTTCCCTAAAAATCTCCGGGCCATCTCCACCACCCAGCTGTCCACAGAGTAGTAAGTCCATTTTCCCGCCTTTCTGGCTCTTACCAGACCGCTCTCACACAAACTCTTCATATGATGAGACAGGGTAGACTGTACTACATTTACCTGCTGCAAAAGCTCTCCGGCATTCTGTTCCCGCTCCATCAAAAGATCCAGGATCTGCAATCTGTGCGGATCTCCCAAAGCCCGAAATACCTGATCCATCTGTGTTTTCTCGATTTTCATGCTGCATCCTCCCCTCTGGATGAACTGACTTTTGACTCCAGTCTTTTCGCCTTTCCTGATAAAACAATCGGCTGAAACTTATCCCGGTCTGCATCAATGTTTTTTTAAAAATTCTCCCATCTCCTCCACCGTATGGGCTATGTAAGCGGCTCCCGCCTGCTCCAGTTCTCCCTGCGCTGCAAAACCCACATATACGCCAAGGCAGTCAATCCCGCAGGCCTTCGCGCCTTCCACATCATGTTTTCGATCCCCTACCATCAATACCTGTGCTTTCTTGTCTTCTGTAATCCCCAGCCTCCGGAACGCTTCCTGGATCACATCCGCTTTGGCCGTGCGCCGCTCGTCCATAGTAGCCCCCACCACTTCACAAAAATATTGGCGCAGCTTAAATTTTTCCAGTATGCGCAGCACAAACTCTTCCGGTTTTGAAGAAGCTACCGCCAACTTTCGCCCCTGGCTTTGCAGTGCGCTAAGCATATCCGGAATGCCTTCAAACACCTGGTTTTCAAAAATTCCAATATCCTGAAACCGCTCCCTGTACTTTTTCAGCGCCCGCTTGGCCTGCTCGGAGGTAAAACCATAAAATTCCTGGAAAGAATCCAGCAGCGGTGGCCCAATAAAAGGCTCCAGCTTATCCAAATCAGGCTCTTCAATCCCCTGATCACGAAGCGCGTACTGAACGCACTTCGTAATGCCTTCCTTTGGGTTGGTCAATGTTCCGTCTAAATCAAAAAGTAAATATTGATACATGTCTTTTTCTCCTTAATCGTAAACTATCACCGGTGTTCCAATGGAAACAATATTGTAGATGGTCTGGGCTTCTGTGTAAGGCGTATTGACACACCCGTGCGAACCATTGCTTAGATAAATGCTGCCCCCAAAATAGGCTCTGTTCTGCATATCATGAATACCGATATCTCCGTTAAAGGGCATCCAGTAGTCTACCGGCGCCGCATACCCTTCTCCTTTCAGCACATAATCTGTCATTTTCGCATCAATCGCCCAGACGCTTCCTGTTGGAGTTCCATTTCCCTTATTGGGATTTCCTGTTACCACTGGGGTATCCACTATAAGATAGCCGTCCTGATAACACCACATTTCCTGTCTGGATATACAGATTTCCACATAAGTGCCTCCGATATCGTTCTCTTCCCTGCTCATGCCTGTATAAATGTATTCCGGCTCAATCGTCTCCACTCTTCCCTCATGAACTGCGTTAATCAAATATTCCCCGGTAGCTCCCTGATCAATACACCAGCCATAGTCTCCTCCTGTGAGATTTACCGTGGTTCCAATACTGGTATAAAATACCCGGTCTCTTCCAAAGGTATCATATTTTTCCGCCAGCTCCTCCACATAATCCCAAATATACGCGTCATCTATATAATAAGCTCCGTTTTCATCCTGAAAGATCCAGTTCTTGATCACGGAGGCATCCACCACCTCCTGACGGTCAGAAAAGTCATAGGTAATCCTGGCTTTCAGCAGCGCATTCAGTTCCTCCACCTCCGCATTTAACTCCGGATCATCCTGATAAACCACCGGATCAATGTAACACCCCTTCTCCTCAAGGGAAACGCTGACCGCCCCCTGATCCAGCGCCTGCATAATCACCTCTTTGGTCTTGTCATAATTTAGGGTAGTCCCCATCACCTCCGGCACTACCTCATAGCCCTCCTCTGTATCTCCCCGGTACGCATCCCGGGGCGCCACTACATTTCCGGGCAGAAAACTGTTCATCTGCTTTAACACAGAGTCCATATTCTCTCTGTCATACACGGTCCCGATCTGCAGGTCATTGGACTTTCCAAACAGCATCATAGCAGGCCACACATAGGAATGCTGCCGCCGCATCTCCTTCTCAATACCATTTTCATCATGATACTGCAAATTGATCTGAGCTGCAGTAATCTTATCGGAAATACCATTCCGTCCCTCCACCGTGAGTACATAATCTCCAATCTTGTCCTTAACCTCGTTTTTCACCTGCTCACTGGTCTTTCGGCTGCAGTCAATGCCATAAATGCTGGAGCCGGAATAGAAATGACCTCCAAAGTAGAATGCAACCACAATGTACGCCAAAATTAACACTGCCCCCAGGCTGGCAAACGCGATCTTCACAGGATCTCTTCCTATAGAAAATCGTCTCTTTCCCGGCTGTCTCTCTCTCCCGCTCTTTCCTGACAGGGCAGCCGCTGCCTCCCCGCGGCTGTAGCGGCTTCCGGATGGAGTGTTCTCCTTCCTTCGGCTGTAACGGCTTCCGGATGGAGCGTTCTCCTCCCTTCGGCTGTAACGGCTTCCGGATGGAGCGCTCTCCTCTCTTCGACTGTAACGGCTTCCGGATGGAGCGCTCTCCTCTCTTCGGCTGTAGCGGCTTCCGGATGGAGCCTTCTTCTCCCCTCGGCTATAACGGCTTCCGGATGGAGCGCTCTCCTCTCCTCGGCTGTAGCGGCTTCCGGATAGAGTGCTCTCCTCCCCTCGGCTGTAACGGCTTCCAGCTGGAGCCTTCTCCTCTCTTCGGCTGTAGCGGCTTCCGGATGGAGCGCTCTCCTCTCTTCGGCTGTAACGGCTTCCGCCAGTTTTTTTCTTTACACCTTCACTCTCTGCCAGGCCACCCCTTCGCCCCTGCTTCTCCCAGAGATTTTTTCTCTCATTCCGATCATTTTCCCTGTCCATTTCAAGCTCCTTAAAATCCCTTATTACTTATTCAAAATAAGAATCTTTCTATTTTATTCTATCCTGCAATCCTGCCCTTTATTCTCCCATATTTTCACCATCTGTACCAGGATATGCTTCCTTATAAAAAGGCTGTCACAAAAAATCAAAGGATTCCTTGCAGCAGCCCTTATAATTACTTATATAAAATAATTGCCACTCCGGCATCAATGTTGTCATAAATCTGTTTTGCCGCATCAAAGGGAAGATTCACACAACCATGAGATCCATTCGTCTGGTAAATATTTCCTCCAAAGGATCCCCTCCAGGTGGCATCGTGGAGTCCCTGGCCGTCAAAGAAGGGCATCCAGTAGGTGACATCCTGCTCCCAGCCATTCTCCGCATTGCCTCCGGTAAGCACAGAAGGACTTTCCTTGTATGCCAATGGAAACACACCGGTCTGAGTCTCTGTCCCTTTCGCCACGCTTCCGGAAACGAAATCACTCTCCACAATCAATTCTCCGCCCTTGTAAAACCAGAGATGCTGGGCCGTCAGATTGATCTCCACATAAGTACCTGCCAGATCATCCACTCCATCTCTGGCATATCCGGTATGGGAATACACCGGTTCCCGCTCAACAGCGGTGTTGGCCTGAATATCTGACAGAAGCTGAGCAAATTCTGCCTCCTCGTCAATGAGATACCCATATTCATTATACATTCCCTGGAAGGATACTGTGGTTCCTCCCGTGGTCTGAAACTCTCTGTCATAGTAAATCGTGTTGTATTTGGAAGCCAGCTCCGCCACATATTCCCGAACAGCGCTTTCATCCAGAACACCGCTGCCGTCTACAATGGTGAGCCAGTTCTGAATGGTATTCCAGTCCAGAACCTCTTTCTGTGCTCCAAAAAGATAGGTGATCTCTGCTTTTACATAATGATTGTAAATATTACAGGTATTATTCAGTTCCAGATCGTCTCCGGTAATCTCCGGCTTCACATAAATACTGTCCGGAATATCAATGACAAGATCCTTCTGAGGAGTCTTGGCAGCCACCAACTGATCCACCTGTTCCTTCACCAGTTTTTGAAGATCTGCATCTGCAAATTCATTACCGTTCACTTCCGGTTCGATATAATAATTTTTCTCAGCCTCGTTATAGCGCATTTCTGCGTTCACGCTGGGAAAACGCGCCTCTTTCAATGATCCGCTGGCTACCTTGCTCTGGAACACAGACTCATCATAGATAAAAGGCACCTCCACCTGAAAACTGTTGCCATACATCAGGCTTTCGATCAGAACCAGAACGCTGCTCTTCTGCCGCTTCAATGCATCCTGAAGAGAGACAGACAGCGCCTGCTCATCAATCTCATAGCCCAATCCCTTTAAATCTGAGGAAAAAGCTTCCTCACCCTTCTCATTTATATGTATCACTGGCGCGCTGTAAGCCTCTGTCAGAATCCCCAACAGTTCTTCCGGCGTCTTGCCTGCAGCCTCAAAGCCATTTACTGTGGTATTCTCAAAATATGTAGTCCGGTCATACTGCTGCTTTAAATAAACTCCGGCAAAAATCCCGACTCCGGCCAGCAGCACCAGACAGATCACAATCACTGTTTTCAGTACTTTTGTTGTCTTCATTTGTAATTCCCCTTACGTCTGGCTCTCTCTCCCTTTATAAACGGCAAGCCCATCGTCTCTGCCCTCTCAGAAACGGTGAGCTGCCACACATTCTATCTTGTTTTTTTCCGGTACCGGATCAGCCACAGGCTGGCAAATAACAACCACGCTGCGGAAGCCCCTCTGCTGGCCAGTGCAAAATAATCGTCCGGCGCCATAGGAAGCATACACAAAATGGTAAATACGCAAAGCAAAATTCCCATTGCAGGAACATAGGAAGAAATTCTTCCTCTCCGTTCTCCGCTCTCCACATTGTACCGTATTACCTTAATGGCATGGAGAAGCTGTACATAAAACAGAATCACCAGAACGGAAATCAAAATCAACAAAATCAGCAGGATCACACCCACAATAATGGACACTGTGGACGCTGCTGCACCGGCTGCCACTACGAAAGCAACAGAAACCAGAAGGCCGCCGATCAAAAGCAGACAAATGCCTACAAATTTTAAGATCACTGTACCTTTCGCCATACTCAGTCCTGAAGTGGAAATATGCTTCCTGGAAGGACTGGTCTGAAAAAAGATCATCCAAAGCGCCGCACAAAGTAAAATTCCAGGAATACAGATCGCAGCATGAACACCCACAATCGCAGTGGAAGAAGCGCCCTCCACCAAGTCAATGATTCCATTCATAAAGCGGATCGCCATACTGGAACCTAATACTGCCTGTGCTGTAGCCTGCATGGCATTCATGCTGGCTATCACATCTCCCAGAACGAGATTTAACACAGAAGCTCCCACCATCACCGTCTGGAATAAAATTGCCAGGAAAAACAAGGGGGAGCGAACTGCCTTTCTGGCCGCTGTCATAAGCGGTCCATTCCCGCTCACCGGCTGCCTTGTCTGGCCATAATCATAATTTTCCTGTTCTTCTTCCGCTCCGTATCCATACTGCTGAGGCTGCTGTTCATAACCGTAGGCCTGGCCGCCATACTGCTGCTGCACATTGGTCTCTCCCGGATATCCCTGGAAATAATCCCTTCCGCCATACTGCTGCTGGTAACCTTCCGCCCCGCCGAAAGCTTCCTCATCCTGCTCATATTCTTCTTCCGCCTGAGACTCCGCGCTTTCCTCCTGAGCCGGTTCCTCCTCCCGTCCGATCTCCGGCTGGAAAGCTGCATTCTCCAGGCTGTCCTCAGAAATCTGAATATCCTGTGTCTCATTTTCCGTTTCCTGAAGCAGGGAAGCTTCCTCCTCCGGCACTTCCTCTGCCATCATGGACTGCTGCGGCGGCAAATCCAACAATTTATTCCCACATTTGGAACAATTCTGACTGCTGTCGTCATTCTCATTCCCACAATACATACATCTTTTCATCTCTGGTTTCTCCTTCAGTAGTTCTTTACGCTCCATTATATCTCATTCAAAACCGGAGGGCAAGTATCCAGAAGGTATTATTTCTCCAATATTTTGTCAATGCTGACCAATTTCACACTCAGTACAAACACTTCACAGGCCAGAGTCAGCTCCTGCGGCGTCGGGAAGGAAGGCGCAATTCGGATATTGCTGTCTCCGGGATCTTTTCCGTAGGGATAAGTGGCTCCGGCTGCCGTCATGGTCAGCCCGGCTTCCTTTGCCTTTTCTACGATTGCCTTTGCACAGCCCGGCAGAGAATCAAAAGAAATAAAGTAACCTCCCTTCGGTTTTTCCCAAGTACCTATCTTGAGTCCTCCCAGTTCCCGATCCAGCACATCCCATACCGCCTCAAACTTGGGCCGCAGAATGGCTGCATGCTTTCTCATATGCTCCCGCACGCCGTCCATATCCTTAAAAAACCGCACATGGCGCAGCTGATTTAACTTATCATGGCCAATCGTCTGGTAAAACATGGCCTTTCTTGCATCCGCAAGATTGGCTTCAGAAGCTGCCATTGCGGCAATTCCAGAACCCGGAAAGCTCACCTTGGAAGTGGAAATGAATTTGTAAACCAGATCCTCATTGCCCACCTTCTCACATTCTGTCAGCAATTCCAGTATCACATCCTGATCATCGTCATACAAATGATGGATGGAGTAGGCATTATCCCAAAAAATCCGGAAATCCGGGGCTGCCGGTTTTAAACGCGCAAACCGTCTCACCGTCTCATCCGAATAGGAAATCCCTGTGGGATTGGAGTACTTTGGCACACACCAGATTCCCTTTACGGCCTCATCCTCCGCCACCAGCTGCTCCACCAGATCCATATCCGGACCAGTCTCCAAAAGAGGAACATTGATCATCTCAATTCCAAAAAATTCTGTAATTCCAAAATGTCTGTCATACCCAGGCACCGGGCACAAAAATTTCACCTTATCCAGCTTTCCCCAAGGCGTATGTCCGCAGACGCCCATAGACATGGCTCTGGACACCGTATCAAACATCACATTCAGACTGGAATTCCCGTAGATCAGGATATTTTTCTCCGGAACTTCAGACATATCTGCCAAAAGACGCCTTGCCTCCGGGATACCGTCCATAATCCCATAGTTTCTGCAGTCTACTCCAGCCTCACAGGCCATATCGGAATCGCTGTTCAGCACATCCATCATGCCATTGGCCAGATCAAGCTGAGCCTTGGCAGGCTTTCCTCTGGACATATCCAGCTTCAGGCCTTTTTCCCTGATCTCCTGGTATCTGGCCTCCAGATTCTGCTTTTCCTGTAAAAGTTCTTCCCTGGTTCTCTCGCAGTAAGGTCTCATTTTTGTCCTCCATCATAAATATTGATAAATTTTCCTCATAACTCTCCTCACAGACAGCGCCCAGCTCCTCCTCATTTCCAGGCTTCCGTCTAAATGTCTTTGCAGAGAATACATTTGTCCGTTCTGCAAAGGTTCATCGTTTCTTATTCTAGTCCCAAGCCCAAAATCCGTCAAGTAGTTTGTATACTATTCCCGATCTCTTCTACAGAGCCCCCAAATACAGCCTTTACTTAAAAACACATCATTAAGGCTGAGATCTTGGAGGTAGAAGAGGCTGAATTTCGTTTCCTGCAAGGTGCTTGCGTGATGCGTACCGGATATACTCAGACAGGAAGCGAAATGGACTCTTTTCTGACCGCATAGTCTCATGTACACGGATGCCAGACTTTGTAAATAGATACTGCAGACATTTTAAATAAAAAAGATACGTTGCTCCAGGTTTATGGCCTGCACAATTCAAGCGCCTGGGCCATGAGACGGCACACCCTGCTGTGAGGACAGTCGCCATAAGCGCAGTCCGCCTCCAGCAGTACCTTTGTTCCGTCCGCCCGCTGCTCAAACTCGCACAATACTGTGCGTATCTGATTTTGCCCTTTGCAAAATCCGTGATAAAACTCTTCTATGATTTCCATAAACTCCTCCCGGCCTGACAAACCGCCTTGCTTATTTCTGCTTTGCCTGCAAAAATACGTTTTCCTAAAACAGGTTCATTTTCCTCTTTGTCTCTTCCCTCTACCTGCTGCTCATCTCCAGCAGTTTATGTTTCAGATCTTCCTCCATTTTCTGCATCTCCAACTCTGCACTGCGGCGCTTTGCACGTCCCTCCTCCTGGATCTTCACCACCTCATCCAACGTGGAAATCAAGGCAGCATTGGTACTCTTCAGCGTTTCAATGTCCACAACACCCCGTTCCGATTCCCTGGCAGTTTCAATGGTGGCCGTCTTTAACTGCTCTGCATTTTTCTTCAAAAGCTCATTTGTGAGATCTACCACCTGACGCTGGGCTCTGGCAGCCTGATTTGAATGTTCCACTCCGAGGGCAATCACCATCTGATTTTTCCACAGAGGAATGGTATTCACCAGAGTAGACTGGATTTTCTCCACCATCATCGTATCGCTGTCCTGAACCAGACGGATCTGGGGTGCGGTCTGCATTGCAATCGTTCTGGTAAGTTCCAGATCATGGATCTTTTTCTCAAAGCGGACACAGAGAGCCTCCAAGTCCTTGGCCTTCTGAGCATCCTCCGGCAGTCCGGTTTTTCCCGCCTCCGCCACAAGTTGGGAAAGCTCTTCCCTGCGTACCTTTTCCAGATGCTTTTTACCTGCCAGAATGTACATGGACAATTCTTTAAAATAATTAAGGTTCAGCTCATACATCTTATCCAGCATTGCCACATCCTTCATCAGCTGAACCTGATGTCCTTCCAAAGCTTCACAGATCTTCTCCACATTGCCTTCTGCCTTCTCATATTTGGCCTTCAGGGCAGTGACCTTATTCACCTGTTTCTTGAACAGGCCCAAAAACCCTCTTTCTTCCTCTTCAATCTCAAAGCCCTGAAGCTCCGTCACCAGCCCGGAGATCATTGTCCCTACTTCCCCCAGATCCTTGGTCTTTACATTATCCAGGGCCTTTTCCGAAAAATCCGCCATTTTCTTCTGAGTACCTACCCCATACTGCAAAATAGCGCTGCTGTTGTGAAGGTCGATTTTTTTTGAAAATTCCTCCACCATCTTTTTCTCTTCCTCATTCAGCATACTGTCATCCTGCTCAAGCTTTGTCTCCTGCTCTTTTGGCAGCTGCTTTTCAGTTTCTTCCTGCACCTCGGGTTCGCCAAAACTTAAGGTTGGTCTTACCTGCGCCTGTTCAAATTCTTCAAACGGATTGCTCATTTTTTCTTTCCTTTCCCGTCTCTGCTGTATTGTTTACTCCTGCTTCGAGGCCTTTGTCCCTTCCTGAACAAAATCTTTCTTCATCAGACCATCCTGGGCCATCATGGTTCGGAGCACCGAAATGTCAGAAGAAATATCCCAGGCGGTTTCCTGGAAAAAACTGTCCAGCAACGTTTCAAAAGCAGTATTAATCGTGTCCAAAGAGTCCCGGATCTCCTTCTTAGTTCTGGAAATATTCTGCCCTTCCAGCTTCTGGGCATCCAGATCCCGATAGGCATCCACCAGTTTTCTGGTAATTGGCAGATAATAGCTCATCATCTTCCGCAGATCTGGCGCATTCTCCGGTTTGTCAGCCACCTGTTCAAAAATTCTGGTCACCACAGTTTCCAGCCGGTCCAGTTTCCCTGACATCTCTTCTTCCTCAATCGCCACATTGCATTCATGGATATGCGCAATAAATTCTTTTCCCTCTTCCACCAGCGCTCTTACCTCACCGGAAAGCTTCCCGTTTTGTGCATGGTTTTCTTTCTGCTCCTGCATGGCCTCCCGGCGCTCCTGCGCAGCCTTCTGCCGTTCATACTGTCCCATGGTTTCCTTATACTGCTGATAAGCCTTCCGGCTGGTCATAAGACAGGTTTCCTGGGCATCCAGAAATGCCCCCTGAGGAAACATATGCTTCTGTATCATTTCTTTCAGATCCTTAGCCACAAAACCTTTGCTCTTTCCTGTGCCTGCTGCCAGCTCCTCTAAGGTACAAGTATCCCGCTCCCCCATGATCTGAAGATACTGTCTCTGACGCTTTACCTGAGCCCGCTGTCCGCTGCCTTTCACTCCCATCACCAAAAAGCCTGCTGCCAAAATGCCAAACACCAAAGCCGCCCCAAGAAAAGGTCTCCAAAAAAGCATCCCCATCAAAGCAAAGCCAATTGCTGCCGCTGTAAATATTCCCATAAAACTGTACCCTACGCCCATAAAGGCCAGTCCCTTATAGCTCCCGATGTCCCTGGAGAATTCCTCAGCCCCAAATCTTATGGTATTTCCGGAGTTTTTTCTAATATCCATATCTTTGTATCGGACTGCTTTTCCCTGAAAATCCTGCGAAACATGGTTTCTTCTTCTGGCCTGTTCAAAAGCACTCTCCCCATCTCTCCAAGCAGGCTGCATCCCACCTCCCCTGCTATAGATTCCTGCATCTTTCATGCTCTTTTGCACCGTTTCCATGGTGTAATTAATCGTATCTGAAATCGACTTATTCAACTGTTTAAAATCGTTATTGTCAATGGCAGATTGCACCAAATCTCCAATCTTTGCCCCCATATCGTACCAGTTCTGATTCTCCATTTTCCTCTCCATCACGTATCGTTCCAATCTCTTATGCTTCAATCTCTTATGGTCTTGCTCTCTGATTATTTTGACCTCTCATTGCTTTGATCACTTATTTTGATTGCTTCTTACTTTCATTGCTTCTTGCTTCCATTGCTTCTTGCTTTGATTAATTTTTCCGTATAGCCATATATCCCCAGCCTGCTTTTCACAGTTTCCAGCACTCCAGGAACTGATTCTATTTCTTTTCCAGTGCATCATACCCCTTTGTTCATAAAGCTGATAATTGATTTCAGTATAATATATTTTACCCCTAATGTATACTTAAATTTCTCTTATTATTGGCACTATCCTTCTTTTGTCCCCACTGGTCCAAATACAACGGGGAAATCCCTATTTTTTCATACAAAAATACCCGGCTGGCAAAATGCCTTCCGGGTATCCATTGTTCGTCTCTTGCGGCAATTAAGCCTCAGTAGCTGCCTCGGTAGCTGCTGCTTCGGTAGTAGCCTCAGTAGCTGCTGCTTCAGTAGTAGCTTCGGTAGCTGCTGCCTCAGTCGCTTTTGCTTCGGTAGTAGCCTCAGTAGCTGCTGCCTCAGTCGCTTTTGCCTCTGTAGTAGCCTCGGTAGCAACCGGTGCTTCAGTCTCTTTTTCTTTCTTTCCGCATCCAACCATTGCTGTAGCAGCCATAGCCAGAACCATCATGCTAACTAATACTCTCTTTTTCATAATAACACTCTCCTTGATCAAGAATCGCGACTGTTTCCTTTCCAGTCAACAATGTTTATTCTCATATCCGATAAAATATACTTTTCTGTATTTCCTACCTGATACATTTTGCGATTATATCACTCTCTATTTAGAATTGCAATAGATTTTTCAATAATTAAGAATCTTTCACATATATTTCACACTTTCAATCTGCCCCGCTCCCGCAAATACTGCAAAAACCCCTGGCAGCCTTCCAGAATCTGCCGATACACTCCTGCAAAATCCCCGGTGTACCAGGGATCATCAATATCTCCCGGCTGACTCGTATAATCTAACAGAAGGCTTACCTTTCCCTCCGGATCAGTTCCCAATATCCGCATCATGTTCCGTATATTATACTGTTCCATGGCAATCAGGTAATCATATTCCTGATAATCCTTCCGCTCTATTCTTCTTGCCTGGTGACCCTGAGCCAAAATGCCATGTTTCGCCAATTCTCTTCTCGCTGGGGGGTATACCGGATTGCCGATTTCCTCCATACTGGTAGCCGCAGAGGCAATCTGAAACATCCCTTCCAAACCTGCCTTTTCTACTAAATCTTTCATAATGTATTCTGCCATAGGGGAACGGCAGATGTTGCCGTGGCAAATGAATAATACTTTAATCATCTTTTTATATCTCCATTTAAGTCTTGTATTTCTTCTCAAACGCTTGATATTTCAGGGTTTTCCGACTTTTGAGTTTTCCTTTCTTTTCAAGGTATCTTCTCAAATCTTCTCGTATTTTCTTATGTTTTTCCCTGCAATCTTGGTAAATCCATTGGTAAAGCAAGCGTCCTTACCAACGGGCTTTTTTAACTATTCGCTATCCGATATACTTCTTCCTTTGCATCATCAAAATTCACATGGGTGTAAGTGTTCAAGGTTACACTGATGTCTGCGTGACCCATGATATACTGCAAGGTTTTCGGATTCATACCGGATTTTGCCATATTAGAGCAAAAGGTGTGCCTGCATACATGAGGGGTAACTTTCGGCATTTGGATACGTTAAATCCTGTTGTATTTCTGAATGATATGCTCCAGATACTTTTCCCAGTGAAGGGCAACCATCGGCATATCGTTTTTATCCAGAAATAAAAATCCAGCGTATCCTTCCACCATCGGTTCAACCTTCGGTGTCTTTCGGTTGGCAATAATTCTGCGAAAACACGCTGCGACAGCTTCCGTCATTGGCACATAGCGGATGCCTTTGTCAGTTTTTGGTTCTTCAATTACATACTGCATCTGTGCAGTACGCTGTAACTGATGGTCTACCTTAATACGCATTTCTCCAAACTCAATCTCTGAAACCGTCAGCCCACAGAACTCTGAAATACGAAGCCCTGTGTGAAAAAGAATATAAATCGCATCATAGTATCTGCTGAAATGCTTATCTTCCTGAATAAACTTTAGCAAATCTCTCTGCTGCTTTCGGGTAATCGCTTCTCTGGTAACAGAATCATTGACAATGACGGATGCAAGCTCAAATTCAAATGGATTTTTACGAAGCAAATCATCGTCTACCGCCATCTGAAATGCTGGTCTGAGGACTCCCCGGATAGAATGAATGGAACTGTATCCCCGCCCATCAATTTGTTGGAGCTTAATCAACCATGCCTTGGCGTCTGACAAACGCACCTTATCAATTCGCAGATTCCCAAAACTCTCTTTTTTCAGCATATTGATGACCGTTTTATATCCGGCAACCGTATTGTGACGAACTCCTGTTTTCAATGAAATGTACTTTTCTACCAGTTCCAAAACAGTATAGTTGCCACCGTTGGTTACGATACGGTCAAACAAATCCGCTTCAATCTGTTTTTCTTTCTCACGCAGGGAAGGCTCCCGCTTCTTCCCTTTTGGCATTGGGTCATTCTTGTCCAAACGCCAACTGTATACATTTTTCTCTTTTCCGTCCTCATCAATATAGCGGAACCGATACCTCCCATCCTTACGCTGGTACTCGCCCTCTCGCAAAATCCGATTACGGTTATCTCGTCTTTTCTCACTCATCGTGAACTCTCCTTTCAAAAAAAGAGAGCCAGACTTGCACTCTTATCATAGCACAAATCCGGCTCTCCGCATAGTTATATCATGTGAAATTGGTAAATCTGTCAGCTCTGTTTACACAGCAGTAGCCTGATCCAGATACCTCTCAAATTTCTCACGCTTAATGAGGGCACGATTGCCGTTCATCACATAAAAATCCTCATTGGGATGTGTGTCAATAAGCGTTCTCAATTTTCCTTCGCCGATATGATAATATCTGGCTGCTTCCTCAATGGTAAGCGTATATCTACGCCACACCGGAATATCCGAGTAATTTTTTCCTTCAATATTCATCTTATTATTCGCCATAGGCAGTTATCCTCCATAACTATCGTTGTCGCAGCATTCGCCAAATGGATACGCAAGCGTATCCGCTTGGCTCATCGCCTGCGCACATGAAAATAGCCAGACAGAGGGTGTCGGCAACGAAGTCCGGCAACGGGCTTCA
>CABRXX010000003.1:0-89836 GCA_902475025.1 uncultured Lachnospiraceae bacterium
CGGAGTCAAGCTCAGAGCTTGCGGAACCAGAGCCGCTGCCGGAGACTGAAGCGGAGAGCGAGCCGGAACCAGGAACGGAGCCTCCAATAGAACCGGAGTCAAGCTCAGAACCTGAGGAAACAGAAACACAGACAGAGCCAGTACCTTCGGTGGTCACCGTTAAGAATATACAGGCTGAGATTCCAGCAGGAGGACGGATCTATGACGGAACGGATCAGATTTCTCTGGTGTACAAGACGGAAGGGCTGAGGCAGGAAGATAGGGATTTGCTGAAGTATGAGGCGCACCTGGAAGGAAGCAGTGCAGGGAAACAGAAGGTGAACTATCGTTTTTGGATCAGTGGTCAGGAGACAAGGTATCAGATTCAGGTGGAGGAGGCAGACCTTACGGTTCAGGTTTTGCCAAAACAACTGACGGTGACGGTGCCGGATGGATGGAAGGTTTACGGCTATCCGGCTGCTATGGAATATATCCACCTTTTGGGAGAAGTGCAGGTGGAAGGATTTATAAAAAATCAAAAAGGAGAGGAGAAGATACCAAAGGGATTTCAGATGCCAAGGGTGTGTCTGGATGCTGGAAAAGTAAGCCAGTGGAGTGAGATTTACGAACAGGGAGCACAGAAAAATTATGGAGGCGCATTGGTTCTTCAACGGGATAAGAAAGGGAAAATACTGGGAAATCCTACGGAAAATTACGTATTTCCCGGACAGGGAGAATATAAAAAAGGGGATTTAAAAATTGTGCAAAACCAGGCGGTTTTGGGACGAGATTATGAGATCAGAGATCAGGCGGGACAGTTTGGCTATTCTGCAGATGGGACATTGTGGGTACGCAGGGGAACCTCTCTTGAAGTGTCCGTCCTGGAAGGCAGCGGCTATTCGGAGGGCGCAGCAAGCGGAGCGCTGTGGCAGGACGGAGTTTTTTCCTTTTCTTTAAAAAGAAGAAATGAGAATGGAGAAATCCTGGCAGATTCTGAAAATGCTCAGATTGCTTATCGGATAGACGAGCAGGTTCCGGTTGGGGAAATTCGTATACAGGGAGCAGGAGATGAGCGGGAAAGCTATTACAGCAATCAGCCTGTGACAGTAGAGATTGGAATTCCGGAGGATGGAAAAAGCGGGATAAAAAGCGCAGAATATTTTATTTTTGCCAGTAGAGAGGCAGTTCTGTCCGGGGCTATCCAGGGAGGATGGCAGGACTGCAGGGAGGGAACTGCTTTTCAGCTGTCCCGGGAAGGCTCCTATACGGTTTATGTAAAAACGGAGGATCATACCGGCAACCGGGCTGTTGCGAAAAGCGGGATGATCGTGGTGGATACAACTGCTCCTCAGTTTCTGTTTCAGGGTATCCGCCCCAATAGTGCCAATAGCCAGGAGGCGGCGCTGACGGTTTCCTGCAGTGATCACCATTATGAGAAGGGATCCCTGACGGTACAGTTTTCCGGAGCCAACGGCGGGAGGGCGCCCTCTGTTTTAAAACAGGAGGATGGCCAAATGGGAGGCGCTCTGTATTTTGCAGATTTTCCGTATGAAAAGGCCTTTGACGATGTGTATACGGTAGCGGTCGCTGCCAGGGATCAGGCTGGAAATGAGTCTTTGGAAACCTTTACCTTTTCAGTGAATCGCTTTGGTTCTGTGTATGATCTTGAGACAGAGACAGGACAAAAGCTTCAGTCAGTGTATCACAGTGAGGCATTTCCGGTTGTATTTTTGGAAAATAATATTGACTTTGTGGGGGAAGTGCAGATTCTTTGCAGCCGCAATGGAGAATTACTGGAATTGCAGCAGGGAAAAGATTATATCAGAGAGCGAAAGGGAGAAAAGGAGAGCTGGAAACAGTATCGGTATGAGATTTCGCCGAATGTGTTTAAGGAAGAAGGAACGTATGAGGTGCTGCTTTTGTCTAAGGACAGAGCCAGGAACAGTCAGGATACTCAGACGCAGGAAAAGTCCGTGCGGTTTGTAATCGATCGGTCAGCGCCGGAATGTTTGATTGTGGGAGCAGAGGATCAGAAGATTTATCAGACGGAGGAACTGTGGCTTATTTTGGAGCCAAGAGATAACGGCAAACTAAAAAAAATGGAGATTTATCTGAATGGGGAAAAGAAGGAAATTTTTGATGGGGCGAAGATCAGGGAACTGGGAGGACTGGTGAAGTGGAAGGCAGAAGGGAACAGAGAGTGGCAGAACTTGAGAATTTATGTGGAGGATGAGGCCGGAAATTCATTTTGGACGGAGGAGATTTCTTTTCTGGTAACAGGAGAAAGGAAAGGAGAGGAGAAGGGGATGTTTAGCCGCGCAGGGGCAAACGATCAGAATCCGGAAACAAAAAACACCTGGAGAACCGCCGCTTTTTTTTCCATGTATCAGGATGGAGACAGGACAGGAGAAGCAAATGTTTTGGGGGAAAGCGGTGGAAGATGGGCAGTTGTCTGCGTGTGCGCAGGATTGGGAATCTTCGCTGTCTGCCGCTGGATTATATGGCGTTACCGAAAGAAAACGTGGACTTTTGGGGGTTCTTATGGTAGGATAAACCATAAAGAAAGGAAACGCTAAGATGCAGGAGATTGTAAAAAAAACAGGCAGAATTTTGACTCCGCTGCTTATTTATATGACGGTCAGCTTTTTTGTGACGGCAGCAGGTGTGGGAATGCAGCAGTTGCGTGGAAAAGGGCCGGAAACGCTGGATCAGGCGTTGCTTACCGGCATTACGGCAGCGTTTCTTCTGCCGGTTTTCTATAGGCTTTGGCAGGAGGATCGAAAAAAGTACTTGCCCTCGGCAAAGAAGCGGAAGATTCCGGCCTGGGGCTATGGAGCAGCGTTTTTAACTGGAGCTTTGGCAGCCATTTTAGGAAGTGGCCTGATAGAGGCCGCAGGGTTAAAAAACCATTTTTCCAATGAGATTCAGGAAGGATTGTTTGCCTCTGCTCTTTGGGCGCAGCTGTTAGGGCCTGGCTGTTTGGCGCCGTTTATGGAAGAACTTCTTTATCGTGGAATTTTGTATGAGCGGCTGAGAGAAGATTTTCCCATAGGGATGTCAATGGTGATTGCGTCCCTGCTTTTTGCCATAGGACATGGAAATTTGATCCAGACTGTCTATGCGCTGCCGATGGCCTTTCTTTTGCAGCTTCTTTACGAAAAAAGCGGACGTCTGGCATTGCCGATGGTATTTCACATGGGAGCAAACCTGATATCCATATGGGCGGAGCATTTTGGAGCGTAAAGGGCAGAGCGCTTTTAAGACAAGAAGCAAAAATAAAAAGATGGAGGATTGTAAGTATGTATTCCCTGGAAGAAATCAGAAAAACAGATCCTGAAATTGCGGATGCCATTGTGGCAGAGGAAGAACGGCAGAACAGCCATATCGAGCTGATCGCATCAGAAAACTGGGTGTCTAAGGCTGTGATGGCTGCTATGGGGAGTCCCCTGACCAACAAATACGCAGAGGGCTATCCGGGAAAGCGTTATTACGGCGGCTGTCAGTGCGTAGACGTAGTGGAGGATCTGGCCAGAGACAGAGCGATGAAGATTTTTGGCTGTACCTATGCAAATGTGCAGCCCCATTCCGGTGCCCAGGCAAATATGGCCGTATTTTTTGCCCTCTTGGAGCCAGGGGATACCGTTCTTGGCATGGATCTGGCTCATGGCGGGCATCTTACCCATGGAAGCCCTGCCAATTTATCAGGAGCTTACTTTAAGGCTGTGGCCTATGGAGTAAATGATGAGGGATTTATTGACTACGGTAAGGTTCGAGAAATCGCTATCGCGTGCAGACCCAAACTGATCGTGGCAGGGGCAAGCGCGTACGCCCGCACCATTGATTTTAAGAAATTCAGGGAAATTGCAGATGAGGTGGGCGCTTACCTGATGGTGGATATGGCTCATATTGCAGGTCTTGTGGCAGCCGGCTGCCATCAAAGCCCTATTCCTTATGCCCATGTGACTACGACAACCACCCATAAGACTCTGAGAGGCCCCAGAGGCGGTTTGATTCTTTCCAGCAAGGAATTTGCAGAGGAGCATCATCTGAATAAGGCTATTTTCCCGGGAACGCAGGGAGGCCCTCTGATGCATGTGATTGCAGCCAAAGCAGTGTGCTTTAAGGAGGCTATGACCCCGGAATATAAGACATACCAGGAAAATATTGTGAAGAATGCCAAGGCTCTCTGCGAGGGGCTGATGAAACGGGGAATCGAAATCGTGTCCGGAGGTACGGACAACCATTTGATGCTGGTAGATCTTACCAATGTGGGAAAAAGCGGCAAGGAAGTGGAGAATCTGCTGGACAGTGTGAACATTACCTGCAATAAGAATACCATTCCTAATGATCCCAGATCTGCCTTTGTCACCAGCGGCGTACGTCTGGGGACTCCTGCCGTTACTTCAAGAGGCATGAATGAGGAGGATATGGATGTGATTGCAGAGGCGGTTGCCACGATGCTGAAAGAAGGAGAAACCGGGGCGGAGAAAGCAAGAGAACTGGTAAAGAGTCTTACGGATAAATATCCTTTGATATAAAATTTAGAATTCTGATCAAGAGTGAGGGGCTGGATTTTTGATTTTAAGATCCAGCCCGCTTTTTTACTTAGGAAAGTAAGAAGTATTTTTAGCATCCGTGTACATAAGGCAACACGCCTCAAGTCATGAGATTTGCTGGCTGTATGAGATAGGAACTGTAAATATCAGGTAGTAGTAGATGGGAGAAGCAGTTTTATGAAGCTTTTAATTGACTGTGACACAGGAGTAGATGATTCTATAGCGCTTTTGTTTGCGTTATACCGAAAAGATGTGGAGATCATAGGTATCTCTACCGGAGCTGGCAATGTGAGCGCTAAGCAGGGAGCAGATAATACGCTGCGAATTTTAAAACTGGCGGGAAGAGAGGGAGAGATTCCAGTCTGCATCGGAGCAGAGGAAACTTTGAATGGGGGAGCAGAAGAATTTCCGGAATTTATACATGGGAAAAATGGATTGGGAAATGTGTTCCTTCCCCCGTCAGAGCAGAAACCAAAGGATATGGATGTGAGGGATTTTCTGTATCAAAAAGCCTGTGAACAAGGGGGAGAAGCAGTGCTGGTAACTTTAGGAAGAATGACCAACATTGCTAATACACTAAAAAAGTATCCTGATTTCTGTACAAAGGTAAAACGGGTCGTAGGAATGGGAGGTGCAGTAAATGGTTTTGGAAATGTAGGGCCTTCAGTAGAAGCGAATATAGGAGGAGATCCGGAGGCAGCAGATTTGGTGTTTTTGGCCTCTTGGCCGGTGACTATGGTGGGATTGGATGTGACATTAAAGACCATTCTCCATAAGAAGGATGTGGAAATGGCACTGAGATATTGCAGGGAAGAGTGCAGACCAATCCTTTCCTTCGTGCAGCAGGAGCTGATTTATTATATGAAAGGAGCCAGACGGCAGAACTGGATGCGGGAGTGTTGCCCACTGCATGACCCGCTGGCTATGATTGTGGCAGTAGATCCCAGCGTAGTGATTACTCAGAAGCGGATTACAAGAGTAGAGTGTCAGGGAACCTATTGCCGGGGAATGATGGTGACAGATCTGCGGGAGCATCCCATACCTGGGCGTTATGTGGAACACTGCATACAGGTGGATTCAAGAAGAGCGGTCAATGAATTGTTTGCAGTTTTTCAATAAGGATATGAGCGTTTTTGTTTCCTATAAAATACAGGCCTGGCAATGTTTTTTGCTTGAAGCGCTGAAAAATTCCAGTTATAATATTTTCAGAAGCTGAGTGAGAATATCAGGCTGGGAAACAGACAGCCAGAGGCAACGGTGATCCAGAATTGGTATCTCATGGAAAAGAAGACAGTCAACAGGAGGAGAAACATATATGAGCATGCGCGGTGTTTACACCAACGTAGTAGAGATACGGCAGAAAATTTTTACGGAAGTGGCCCGAATGGCCTTTGAGGGAGGCGATTATTCCAGGATTATCGATCTGCCTTATAAAATTATTCCGGGAGAAGTGGGAAGCTACCGGGAAAGCGTGTTTTTAGAGAGAGCCATTGTAGAAGAGCGTCTGCGCCTGGCCATTGGCCTTCCGCTCAGGGATATGACGGAGCATGCGCCTGTTTCCAAAGGAATTGAAGAGAGCGCCATTGCGGAGAAATATTATGATCCGCCCCTGGTCAATATTATTAAATTCGCCTGCCACTCCTGCCCGGATAATGAGATGAAAGTGACAGATGCCTGTCAGGGATGTCTGGCAAACCCCTGTAAAGAGGTTTGCCCCAAGGGAGCCATCACCATTGTAAATGGAAAATCTGTGATTGATCAGAGCAAATGCATTAACTGCGGTAAATGTGCCAATGTGTGTCCCTACCATGCTATTTTGAAGATGGAGCGGCCCTGTGCCGCAGCCTGCGGCATGGACGCCATCAGCAGCGATAAGCTGGGGCGGGCGCAGATCGACTATGATAAGTGTGTATCCTGCGGCATGTGTCTGGTGAACTGTCCCTTTGGAGCCATCTCGGATAAGAGCCAGATCTTCCAGGTGATCCATGCCATTAAGAGCGGAACTCCGGTGTATGCAGCCGTGGCTCCGGCTTTTGTAGGCCAGTTTGGCAAGGAACTGACACCTGAAAAATTAAAAGGAGCTATGCAGGAGTTGGGATTTGCAGATGTGGTGGAAGTGGCTGTAGGAGCAGACCTGTGTACCATTGAGGAGGCTCAGGACTTTTTGGCAGAGGTTCCGGAAAAGCAGCCCTTTATGGCTACCTCCTGTTGTCCAGCCTGGGCTACCATGGCCAAGATGGAATTTCCAGATCTGGCTCCCTATATTTCCATGGCGCTGACGCCCATGGTGCTTACCGGACGTCTCATCAAGAAAGAGCATCCGGGATGCAAGGTGGTATTTATCGGGCCATGTTCTGCGAAAAAGCTGGAAGCCAGCCGGAAGGAAATCCGCAGCGATATTGATTTTGTCATGACCTTTGAGGAGGTTATGGGGATGTTTACTGCCAAGGGAATCAATTTTGAAGAGGTAGCTGCTACAGATTCCTTTACAGAGGCATCTGCGGATGGCCGGGGCTTTGCAGTCAGCGGAGGAGTGGCGTCCGCTGTGGTCAACTGTATTCAGGAGATGGCTCCTGAACGGGAGATGAAGGTTGCCAAGGCAGAAGGGTTGCGGGAGTGCAAGGAATTGCTGAAGGATGCTCAGAAGGGAAAATATGATGGCTATCTTTTGGAAGGAATGGCTTGCCCGGGCGGCTGTGTAGGCGGTGCTGGAACCATGCAGGGCCCCACTAAGGCCAAGGGGCAGATTGTGGTGACCATGAAAAAGTCCAAGATGAAAAATTCCATGGAGAGCAATTACAAAGACAAGCTTACCCTGTTGGAGGAGAGAGAACATTAAGAAAAAGGATTATCAGATCACCCAGTGGTGCCACCGTATGGTGCAGGAACACATTCAGCCTGGAGATGTGTGCATAGACGCCACCATGGGGAACGGAAATGATACGGAGTTTTTGTGCCGGGCTGTGGGGCCATCCGGTCAGGTGCTGGCTTTCGATATTCAGGAGGCGGCATTGGAGCATACCCGGGAGCGGCTTTTCCATAACCTGGAGTTCGTAAATTATGAGCTGCATCTGGACAGTCATGAACATCTGGAAAAGTATGGAACAAAAGAGAGCGTAAGCGCTGTGTTGTTTAATCTGGGTTATCTGCCGGGAGGCGATCACAGGCTGGCTACCAGGCCGGAGAGTTCCATTCGGGCTATGGAGGCAGGTCTCTCCCTGCTGAAACCGGGAGGTGTTCTGAGTGTGTGCATCTACAGCGGAGGAGACAGCGGATTTGATGAGCGGGATGCAGTGCTGCAGTGGCTTCGTAGCCTGGATTCTAAGAAGTATCTGGTTCTTGTGACAGAGTATTACAACCGCCCGAATCATCCGCCCATACCAGCGCTGGTGGTAAAGCTCTCTTAGGGAGGTTCTTTCATAGGAAATTTCTTCCTGTGAAACAAAAATGCTCCGTAGAGCGGTCACAGATCCGGCGGCTATAACAGGGCGCAGCAGGATTATAAAAGATTGTGATGAAGTTTCCGGTGAAAAAATAAATTTTGTAAATTATAAACAGAAAGCAAAAACTGCTGCAAAGGCAGAGGGACTGGGCTGTTTCCACAGGTCTCCTTCTCCTTTTGCAGCAGTTTTTCTTCTGTAAAAGTGATGGAGCATCACAATTACATCACAATGACGTAATAATATCGAGAAAGAAAAGTAATTTTCTTAATGAAAAAGAAATAATTAGGCGTATAGGATAAAATCATGATTGAAATCAAAAATGTATCAAAATCGTTTCCCCAAAATGATCAGGAGGATCATCTGTCCATTCTCCATGATATTTCCCTGGAAATCCAGGATAAAGAGTTTGTTTCTCTGGTAGGACCTTCCGGCTGCGGAAAGTCCACTTTGCTGCGGATGCTGGCAGGGCTTCTGGAGCCGGACGAGGGAGAAGTTCTGGTAGACCAGGTGCCGGTGAGAAAGCCGGAGAGCAGCCGTTGTATGGTGTTCCAGGACTATGTGCTGTTTCCGTGGATGAGCGTAAAAAACAATATTGCCCTTGGACTGAAAGTGAAAAAGAAGGACAGGGATTACATACGGAATAAGGTGGAGTGGGCCATGGAGCTGGTAGGATTGAAGGCTTTTGAAAACGCCTATCCCCATCAGCTTTCCGGAGGTATGCAGCAGCGGGTTTCCATCGCCAGAGCGCTGGTGATGAATCCGGAGATTCTTCTGATGGATGAACCCTTTGGTGCTCTGGATTCCTTTACCAGAATGAAGCTTCAGGATGAATTGGTGGATATCTGTAAGCGCAAGGATTTTACCACGGTGTTTGTGACCCATGACTGCGATGAGGCCGTGTATCTGTCTGATAAGATCGTAGTGTTTTCCGGGACCCCGGCGCAGGTAAAAGAAGTGATCTCTGTGGATCTGCCGAGACCCAGAAAGCGCACCAGCCCGGAGTTTCTGGCGATCCGGAATCGGGTGCTGGAATTGGGAAGGGGGAATCAGAGATGAAAAACAGATTTGAAGAATTGCTGGAGCAGTTGTCCAGGGAAAAAGGCGGAGAAACATTTTTCTTTGATGCAAGGAACGGCGGTTCTATGACATACAGGGAGTTTTATCAGGCAGTGCGAAAGAAGGGGGAGGCTCTTCGCAGCGCAGGCGTGAATCCGGGGAACCGGGTTCTTTTGTTGATGGATAACAGTTTTCAATTTGCGGTGAATTTTTTTGCAGTGACCTTCTGCCACGGAATTGTGGTGCCGGTGAATACGAATCTGAAAACCCAGGAGATATCCTACTTGATCGAGGATACCGGGGCGGTGGGAATCCTGGCAGAGGAGCGCTATCGGGAGCGGCTTCCGGAGACGGCAAAAAAAGCTGGCCAGAGGAGCGGAGAGCGATCTTTGAAGGCAATAGAGGGAGACGGTTGGCAGGAGTGCGCGCGTCTTTTGGAAATGGCAGAAGGGGATGATCGGCAGGCAGGAGACTGCCTGCTTAGGAAAACAGGCGAAAGCAGTCAGGAACTGGTTGAGGATTACCTTCCATTTGAACAGACTTCCCTGAACGATCTACCGGAAGGAACCGCCATGCTTTTGTATACCTCCGGGACTACCGGCCATCCTAAGGGCGTGATCCTAAGCTTTGACAATCTGATGGCAAAGACCAGGGATATTATAGAGGCCCATGCTCTTACCGGCAGGGATCGGGTGCTGTGCGTGCTGCCCTGGTTTCATATTAACGGGCTGGTGATCACCCTTCTGACGCCCCTGGTTTCCGGGCAGAAGATTGTGATCGGAGGAAAATTTTCCGTCAGCAGGTTTTGGCAGTATGTGGAAGCGTATGAGATTACTTGGTTCAGCGGAGTGCCGACCATGTATTCCCATCTTCTGGCAAGAGGAATTCCGGAGTATGGACGCCATTCCAGCCTTCGGTTTGCCAGATCTGCCTCATCAGCCCTTCCCGGCGCAGTGCTTCGGGAATTTGAACAGCTTTGTCAGGTTCCGGTGATCGAATCTTACGGCATCACAGAGGGCTGTGCGCAGATTACCAGCAATCCGCTGCCTCCGGCAGTCCATAAAACCAACTCCGTAGGGCTGGCCTATGGGAACCGGATTAAAATAGTGGATGGAAAGGGACAGGAAGTACCGGCAGGAGTCTCCGGAGAGGTATGGATCAAGGGAGAGAATGTGACCTGCGGCTATTATCATAAGGAACAGGAGAACCAAAAATCTTTCACAGAGGGATGGTTCCACTCCGGAGATGTGGGATATTTGGATTCGGAAGGGTATCTGTTCCTGAACGGAAGAATCAAGGAGCTGATCAACCGGGCAGGAGAGAAATTTTCTCCTCTTGAAGTGGATGAAGTGCTGTACCAGATCCCGCAGGTGGAGCTGGCGGCAGCGGTGGGCGTGCCGGATCCGGTTTACGGTGAAGAGGTAGTCTGCTTTTTGAAGCTGAAAGAGGGAGAAACTCTGACGGAGCAGGAGGTAAAAAGCTGGTGTGAAAAACAGCTGGCCGGGTATAAGGTGCCGCGGGAGGTGTTTTTTGTATCACACCTCCCTCAGGGCGGCAACGGGAAAATTCAGCGGCTGAAGCTGGTGGAAGTGTATAACAGACAAAAGAAGGATAAATAAGCCTTTTGGGCATAGGACAGAAAAACATCAAAGCCGGATACAGACGGCGGAGGAAAGCGCTGAAAAGTAGATGAGAGGCAGAGCTAAGGCGGGAAGATAAAATGCAAAAGCGGTGCAGAAAGACAACACAATATGGGGAAAGAAGTGGAGAAGGAAATGCAGAACAATAGAGAAGACAATAGAGAAAACAATAGAGAAAACGGGATGAACAATGCGGCAGGGTGCAGAAAAACGGAACGTGGGAGCAGATACAGGAAAAATTGGCAAAGAGCTCTGACTGGAACTCTTTGCGGCCTGATGGCGGCAGCGGCTTTTGGAACAGCTGCATTTGCCGAGGAGGACGCCACTGTCCGGGTGGGCTCTTTGCTGGCTTTGGGAACGGCGGCTCCCTTTGCGGCTCAGGAACTGGGCTACTATGAAGAGGCAGGTATGGAGCTTACGGTGTCGGAGTTTTCTGACGGCGCAGCCATCATGGAGGCTTTTGCAGCCGGGGAACTGGACGTGGCTCTGGTGGGGATTGCTCCGGCAGCCACTTGGTATACCAAAGGAGTGGACATGAAAGTGGTGGCCGGCACCAACGGAGGCGGCCATGTTCTTATGACCAGGGCGGACACAGGAATCGAAACTCTGGAAGATTTAAAGGGCAGGATGATTGCCTCCCCCAGTGTGGCCACGGTGACCGATGCGCTGTTAAGAGACGAGATTTTAAAGAAGGCAGGACTGAATCCGGATATGGACGTGCTGCTGATTTCCGGTATGAAGCCGGCGGATATGTCCACAGCCCTTATGGCGACCAAGGAGGTGGACGCGATGATCACCTGGGAACCGTATGCGTCCCAGGCAGAGGCAGAGTATGGGGAGGAGATCAAGGTGCTCTATGACGCAGCTCCTGTGTGGAAGGAAGAAAATGGAGCCGACAGCTTTTATCCCGGGAATGTGGTGATTGCTTCCGGAGAATTTATAGAAAACCATGGAGAAGCGCTGGAGCAGTTCCTGGAGATCCACAAAAAGACTACGGATTATTTGAATGAGGATCCGGGGGCCAATGAGCTTTTGGGGAATATTTTGCAGTTGGATGCAGGCGTAATTGAACAGGCCAGAACCAGAACGGATTTCCACTGGGAGATGGATCAGGAGGCGGCTCTGTCCGTACTTCAGTGGTCCGTGGATCTTGGTTATCTGGAGGAGCTGCCGGATGAGAACTTTTTTCTGGTTTCATAGGAAATTCCTTCCTATGAAATAAAAATGCTCAGAAGGATCGCACTGCGGCGGACAGGGAAGATGTCGCCGAAGCGACCCGCCGCAGGCGGAGAAGTCTGCTCGCAGACTTCTTTTTTAAACAATAGAGCAAGAAAAGACTGGCTGTAAAGCAAAAAGGAGAGTAATGTGAAAAAGAAATGGATACAGGGCTGCATTGGAGTGCTGTTGGTGATGGGACTATGGACACTGACTTCGGTGACTGGCCTTTTTGGAAAAATGGATCAGGAAACTGCCCAGATGCTGTTTCCTTTGCCTTCCCAGGTGGGAGCGGAGCTTATGGAGATGCTGAAGTCCGGGTATCTTTTGTTTAACATCTGGGTGAGTATGCAGAGGGTCTTAGTAGGATTCGGGATTGCAGTACTGATCGGTCTTCCTATTGGTATTCTCATCGGAACCAGCGAAAATGTGAGGAATATGATCTACCCCATTATCCGATTTTTATCCCCTATACCGGGAGTTGCCTGGGTTCCGCTGGCCATCCTCTGGTTTGGATTGGGGAATAGCGCGGCTATCTTCATCATTATTATGGGGTCCTTATCCCCCATTATTGTGAACACCTACCAGGGTATTCAGAATGTGGACAGAAAGCTGTACCATGTGCTGGATATTATGGAGGCCAGCTGGCTGCAGCGTATTCGCTACTGTGTGATCCCCAGCATCCTGCCTTATGTGCTGGCAGGCTTCCGCCTGGGGCTTGGGTTTGCCTGGAGAGTCGTGATCGCGGCCGAGATGGTGGGCGTACCAAGAGGTATGGGCTACGTTTTGAGTGTGGGCCGGAATACGGGAAATACAGCAGTGACGCTGATCGTAATCATTAGTCTGGGCGTGGTGATGATATTCATGGAAGAGGTTTTGTTCCGCGCCCTGGAAAAACATATGAACAAATGGAAAATGACGGAGTGATAGAGGGAGGACATTATGATATTTTCATCCTATCAGTTTTTGCTGATATTTTTCCCCATTGTGACAATTGTTTACTGGGTTCTCAACCATTTTAAGTATTATGAGACCGCCAAGCTCTGGCTGGTGGCGGCCTCTTTTTATTTTTATGCCCAGGGAAGCCCTGCCTTTTTCCCTTTCTTTCTGGGAAGCGTGGTGATCAATTATGTGCTGGGAATCACCATGTGCCAGCTTCAGGAGAATACCCAAAGGGGGCAGAGAAAGCTGCTGCTGGCATTGGGAGTGCTTGGCAATGTGGGACTTTTAGGTTATTATAAATATATGGACTTTTTTCTGGAGAACGTAAATGCCATTGCAGGCACAGACTTTGTGATGAAAAAGCTGGCTCTGCCAATCGGCATCTCTTTCTTCACATTTCAGCTGATTGCTTTTTTGGTGGACTGCTACCGGGGACAGACGAAAAAGTACCGGATTACAGAGTATCTTTTGTTTATCACCTTTTTTCCGCAGCTGATCGTAGGTCCCATTGTGCACCATGCGGAGATCACGCCTCAGTTTGAAAACCCGGAGAATCGGAAACTGAATCAGAGAAACATTGCTCTGGGAATTTTTATTTTCGCCATAGGCTGTGCAAAAAAAATGCTGCTGGCAGATCCCATGAACAACAATGCGGCAGAGTTTTACAACTCCATCTCCCCCTCCATTACCATGTGGGAGTCCTGGTTCTATACTCTGGAATACAGCATTTCCTACTATTTTGATCTGTCCGGGTATACAGATATGGCCATTGGCCTGGCGCTGTTTTACAATATTCATCTGCCCCAGAACTTTAACGCTCCCTGGAAGGCTCAGACTATGCAGGAGTACTGGCAGAGGCAGCATATGACCCTGTCACGGTTCCTGGGAGGCTATGTGTTCAAAAACGTGTTCCGCAAGGGCTGCTGGTGGAGAAATTATTACATCGCTACCATGGCCACTTTCCTGGTGTCCGGTATCTGGCACGGGGCGGGATGGAACTTTATTATCTGGGGGCTGATGAACGGCGTGCTGGTTTGTATCGGCGCCTGGCAGCGGTATCACAAAAAGTATCCCCCTTACCTGGTGGGAGCGGGACTCACCTTTTTGTGCATCATTCTGACCCGGGTGATTTTTGTGGCTCAGGATATGACCGATACCATGATGGTGTACCGCAGTATGTTTGATTTCCAGGGGCTGTTTGCCATGGGCTTTCAGAATTTCTGGAATCAGTTCTCCGCTTTTGTGATGAATCATCAGAAGCTGGGAGTGTTGGTGGTGATCAGCCTTGCAATCTGCTGGTTTGCACCTACCACCAAAGAGATGGCAGAACGGTTTAAACCGGACTGGAAGCATTTTGTATTTGCAGGCGCTTTGCTGGCCATCTGCCTTACCAAGATGAACCAGGTAGTGCAGTTTCTTTATTTTCAGTTTTAGGAGGCGGCAGAATGAATTTTAAACGGTGGAATATTGCCTTTCTGGGACTGATGGCAGCGGTCCTGGTATTTGTGGCAGGGATGAATTACTTTGTGGATCCTTTCTGTTATTTCCGGTTTCAGTCAGGAGACTATGAAGATATTGTAAGTATTGACAGTAAGTTTTATTTAAGAGAGCTGAAAGCTCAGCATGTGAAGCACTTTGGAGACCAGTATGACACCTTTGTTCTGGGAGGCTCCAAAACCGGAAGCTATCGGAACGAAAAGCTGGAAGAACTGGATGGATATCATACCTACAATCTGTTTGGACTTCATGGAAGCTTTTATGAGTATGAGCTGCTGACGGATTTTATTTTCCAATATGCGACCCCAAAGCGTATTATCTTAAATATCAGCGGCAGTGAGGTAAACGGGTATCAGTGGGATCAGACAAAGTTCAACAATACCATTCCTGCGGAAGTTACCGGAGAATCCAAGCTTCTGGAAACCGTGGATTTTCTGTTTAAAGATGTAAAAAACAGCTTTGAGCGTCTGGATACCAGAAGGGGAACGGAAGGAAATTACCAGGGGCGCACCGGAGGAGAGCGAAATCTGGACAATTATTATAAACGCATGGATGATGATGAAGAGTGGACGGCATATACGAAGAAGAGTGTTTTAGGATCCTTTAAAAGCCATACCAAAAGCCTGATCACCAGAAACCGAAAATCCAAGGACTATGAGGCCTGCCTGCAGTCTCTGGAGCGGATCAAGTCTGTGTGCGACCAGCATGGGACGGAGCTTATGGTGATTATTCTTCCCTCCTTTTTTACAGAGTATGAAGGCTATGACAGCACCTATTACCGTGAATTTTTGGGAGAGATGGCCTGGATTACAGATTACTGGGATTTCAGCGGATATCACGATATCAGTATGAATCCGTTTAACTTTTACGATGAGATGCACTTTTATTACGAAGTGGGAGATCTGATCGTTGATACCATCAATGGGACAGACAGTTATCCTGGCTTCGGGTATCATGTGACCAGGGAGAATGCAGCAGAGTATGTAAAAATGCGGCAGGCAGATTTTGATCGGCTGAAGCAAGAGTATGAGGAGACCGGAACAGTACAAATACAGGGACTGGAGGATGAAAGTTGTCTGGTACGGAGGTAAGGAGAAAGAAAGCAAAGATCCTTTTGATAGAGGATGAAGTAAAACTGGCAAAAACGTTAGCAGATTATCTGACGCTGGACGGATATGAGGTGTATGATTCCGTTACCGGATACGGAGGACTGGAATTATTTTATGACAAAATGCACGAGCTGGATCTGGTACTTTTGGATATGATGCTGCCGGATATCGGGGGAATGGAGATTTTAAAGGATATCCGCATGAAATCGGGTATCCCGGTGATCGTGCTTACGGCCAGAGATTCTGTGAGGGATCAGCTCCAGACCTTTCAGTACGGTGCGGATGACTATATTACCAAGCCCTATGTGCTGTCCCTTGTAAAGGTACATATTGAGGCCGTCTTAAAGAGGGCCGGGAAACTTCAGCAGGAGATTGCAGTGGGAGAACTGGTGCTGGTGCCGGATGGAAGAAGAGCGTATCTGAAGGGGGAGCAAATGTCACTGACGCCCAGGGAGTATGAGGTGCTGGAATTTCTCATCCGAAACAGGGGAAAAATCCAGCGCAGAGAGATGCTGCTGGAGGCTTTGTGGGGATTTGACTATATGGGAGACACCCGGACTGTGGATACCATTATCAAGCAGCTTCGGAAAAAGCTGGGAGACTACGGCCAGTGGATCAAGTCTGTCTACGGTGTGGGATATTTATTCGAGGAAGAGTTTCATGAAGAGTAAACTGAAAACCAATTTGATTTTCATGGAAATTGCGTTTTTGCTCATTGTGATTGGGGGCAGCGGGATGGTGTATGCTATTTTTGCTGCCCCCATTTATACAAAGGCCAAGGCAAGAATCATGAGAGAGGCATTTGAGGATGTGCGGGAAGCAGATATGTCCAGGATGGATGGGGACACCATTGAACTGCTGGAAAGTTATGAGGCAGATCATTATTCCTTCACCATATCGGATTCCGCTTTCCATCCTGTGTATACTACAGCGAAAAGAGATCCGGAGGGAGAGGTACGGAGAAATATTGTGATTCGGCAGGAATATTTCAGTGATCAGCCGGAGGTGGAGCAGCGCCACGGAAGAAATTATGAGGGTCTGCGTCTGCAGGGTACTTTTTCTCAGGATGGGGAGACGTATTACGTCTATATCCGGGAGACGTCTGCCAGTCCCTATGGAGCCTTTACCTACACGGAGCGGTTTTTGCTGGCAGTGGTGATCTTGGCGGTGTTTCTGGGTACGCTTGTGATGTATGCGATGTCCCGGCGGATTACCCGGCCCATCGAGACGATGGCTGAAGTGTCAAAACAGCTGGCAAACCATGACTTCTCCGCCCGGGTGAAGGAGAGTACCCCTTATGAAGAGGTCAATATTCTGGCCAGAAATTTTAATGAGATGGCCAGACAGCTTCAGTATTATATTCAGGAACTGGAGAAAAATAATGCGGAGCTTTGCGCCGGCAACCGGCTGCTTCTGGAGCAGAAGGAGCAGAAGGAGGCGCTGGAGCAGATGCGCCAGGAATTTTCCGCCAATATCTCCCATGAGCTGAAAACGCCTCTGGCGGTGATCTCCAGTCAGGTGGAGATGCTGCAGATTGTGGAGGCGGAGGAACAGAGACAGTATTATTTTGGCTCTATCCGGGAGGAGATTGAAAAAATGTCCAGTATGATCCGCAACCTGCTGAAGATCTCTGCGGCGGAGCATCATCTGGGAGATCTGGATATGCAGCCGGTGGATTTAAGAGATGCGGCAGAATATCTGATGATGAAGTATGACGCTCTGTTTCGGCAAAAGGAGATCAAGCGGGTCTTCTATATGGAAGGAAGCTGTACCGTATGGGGGGATCGCAGCAGCCTGGAGCAGGTGATGAGCAATTATCTGCTGAATGCCTTTGCCCATACCGGATCCGGGGGCAGAATGGAAATTTCCCTGGAACAGCGGGAGAAACAGGTATATTTTCTGGTGTACAATGAGGGAGCGTCCATCCGGGAGGAAGATCTGGAGAAGATCTGGGATAATTACTACCAGGGGCAGAAAAACGAAGATCATGCCGGCCTTGGGCTTTACATCGTAAAATCCGCTATGGTGCTTCATCACGGACAGTGCGGTGTTGTGAACAGAGAGAAAGGGGTGGAATTCTGGTTTTCCCTGCCATTGTATCAGGAAGAGTTTCTTCCGTAACATTCAAAATGGCTTTCAGGTGTGTGACAGAAAGCGGAGGGAACCGATTCGAAACGGTGCACCATTAGTGTCATATAGGGGCTTCTGAAAGGAGATGGAGATGTCGCAAAATATACTCCGGCGGTACCCTTTCGGGTGATTTTTCTTCGAAAAATAACATTTTTCCGGAGAAAAACACACCGAAAATCCACCGGATTTCGTATTTTGCAGCATCTCCATCTTTTTTTGCAGTAGGTATCTTAATAAGCAAGGGAAATTGTGCTTGAAATTTGAAACAGCCTCAGGGCGCTATTCCCCTATCCCGGACTTGGGGTGTACGGAAGCCCCCAATTTTTAAGGAGCGTGAACATTCAGGTTTTCTGAACAGATGGGGGCAAAAAGAAATCCTTGTGATGTTCCCTTTCGGATGCTATAATGGTTAGATGATATACTGGCTGAAAGTATACCCAGGAGGTAAGATAGCTATGAAATTAGTAAAATTACTGGAACGAGTGCAATATACCTGTTTGCGGGGATCCCTGGATGTGGATGTGACGGAAGTGGCCAACGATTCCAGAAAGGTGACGGAGGGCTCTTTGTTTTTGTGCATCCGAGGTGCTGTGACAGACGGCCACCAGTATGCGGCAGAGGTGGTGGAAAAAGGGGCCAAGGTTTTGGTAGTGGAGGAGCCGGTGAAAGTGCCCTCCGGCATTACGGTGATACAGGTGGAGGATACCAGGATGGCCATGGCGCTGATCGCAGCATCCTGGTATGATTATCCGGCGGAGAAGCTGAAGGTGATCGGTATTACGGGAACCAAGGGAAAGACCACCACCACCTATATGGTGAAATCCATTTTGGAGGCGGCTGGATACAAGGTAGGGCTGATCGGAACCATAGAGGCCATTATCGGAGATGAGGTGATCCCTGCCAGCAATACCACGCCGGAATCCATTACGATCCAGGAGTACTTTTACCGCATGGTGAAAGCTGGCTGCCAGGTGGCAGTGATGGAGGTGTCCTCTCAGGGGCTGATGCTGCACCGCACAGCAGGATTCCTTTTTGAGATCGGCATTTTCACCAACATTGAGCCGGATCATATCGGCCCTGCGGAGCACAGCAGTTTTGAAGATTATATGGAGTGCAAAAGCAGGCTGTTCCGCCAGTGCAAGATGGGCATCGTAAACGGAGATGATCCTCATCTGGAAAAAATACTGGAGGGACACACCTGTACCGTGGAGACCTTTGGATTTGATCCGGGAAATGATCTTCGGGCAGTGGACACCCATCTGGTGACAAGACCAGGCTATCTGGGAGTTGCCTACCGGGTGCAGGGGCTGCAGAATTTTGAGGTGGAGATTGATATACCGGGGAAGTTCAGCGTCTATAATTCGCTTACAGCGATTGCCATCTGCCGCCATTTCAAGGTGTCGGAGGAGAATATCAAAAAGGCATTAAAGGCAGCCAAGGTAAAGGGAAGAATCGAGATGATTCCGGTGTCGGATGCCTTTACGCTGATGATCGACTATGCCCACAATGCAATGGCTCTTGAAAGTCTGCTCACTACATTAAAAGATTACAACCCCCATCGCCTGGTGTGTCTGTTTGGCTGCGGAGGCAACCGCTCTAAGCTGCGGCGCTATGAGATGGGAGAGGTGTCCGGAAAGCTGGCAGATCTCACCATCATTACCTCGGATAATCCCAGATATGAGCAGCCGGAGGCGATCATTGCGGATATTGTGACAGGTATGAGGAAGACCGATGGAAGGTATGTGTGCATTACAGACCGGAAAGAGGCCATCGCTTACGCCATTCATCATGGAGAACCGGGGGACATTATTGTGCTGGCAGGAAAAGGCCATGAGGATTATCAGGAAATCGAAGGAAAAAAGTATCCCATGGATGAGCGGGTGCTGATACAAGAAATTTTGGAAGAGGATGCCGCATCAGCGAAAGCTTGATGCGAGAAAGCGGCAAGGGCAGATCTTGTATCAGCAAAAGCCCATAGGAAAACGCCCAGAAAGGAACGCAGAAACAGGAGAAGCGGAGGATGGGATGCCAGATAAAAGGAAGCCGGAGGTTGTGATGGCGGATGCAGGAATATTATGCAGATGTGATTGTGGATATTACCAGTGAGAAGCTGGATCGGGTATTCCAGTACCGGGTGCCGGAAACCCTTCAGGGCAGTCTGGAGCCTGGAATGGTGGTGGAGATTCCCTTTGGAGCCGGGAATCGGAAAATCAAAGGGTATGTCACCGGAATTTCCCATCATGCAGAGCTTGCCCCGGAGAAGATCAAGGAGATTCACCGGGTGGTTGCAGGGGGAGGCAGTGCGGAGGCCAGACTGATAGGGCTGGCAGCCTGGATTCGGGATCGATACGGTTCTACCATGATCCAGGCCTTAAAGACAGTGCTTCCGGTAAAACAGAAGGTGAAAGAAAAAGAAAAAAAGACCCTGTACCTGGAGCTTGATCGGGAGGCGGCAAAAGAAAAACTGGAGTTTTTCAGAAAGAAGCATCAGACAGCCAGAGCAAGACTTCTGGAGGCGTTGCTGGAGGAACCGGCTCTTCCCTATGAGCTGGTGACGGCCAAGCTGAACATTTCCAGGGCGGTGTGCCGGGGATTAGAGGAGCAGGGTATAGTCCGGCTGAAAAGTGAAAAAATATATCGTAATCCCCTGAAGGGAATGAAAAAGGAAGGAAAGGCTGTTTCGCTCAGCAAAGAGCAGCAGGAGATTGTGGATGAGATCATCGCAGAGTGGGAGAGGGCTAAGGAAGGCAGGTATCTGATTCATGGAGTTACAGGAAGCGGGAAGACAGAAGTGTATCTGGCGCTGATCGATTATGCGGTGAAACAAGGGCAGCAGGCCATTGTGCTGATACCGGAGATTGCCCTGACTTACCAGACCGTGATGCGGTTTTACCGCCGATTTGGCGACCGGGTGTCTGTGATCAACTCCAGACTGTCCCAGGGGGAGCGATACGATCAGTTTGAGCGGGCCCGGAAGGGAGAACTGGATGTGATGATCGGCCCCCGTTCCGCTCTGTTTACCCCTTTTCCCCATCTTGGAATGATTGTGATAGATGAGGAGCATGAGCCGGCTTACCAAAGCGAGTCCATGCCCAGGTATCATGCCAGGGAGGTAGCGCTGCAGAGAGGAAAGATGGAAGGGGCCAAGGTGGTGTTGGGGTCAGCGACGCCCTCCCTGGAGGCCTATTATGGAGCCCAAAAGGGCCAGTACCGTTTATTTACTTTAAAGAAGCGGGCCCAAAAGGCTGTGCTCCCTCAGGTGGAGGTTGTGGATCTAAGGCAGGAGCTTCGGCAGGGAAACCGGTCGATCATAAGCAGGAATCTTCATCAGGCGCTGGAGGGATGCTTGGAACAGGGGCAGCAGGCCATGCTGTTTTTAAACAGAAGAGGATATGCAGGCTTTGTGTCCTGCCGTTCCTGCGGCCATGTGATCAAGTGTCCTCACTGTGATGTATCCCTGTCCCTTCACAGCAACGGAAGGCTGGTGTGTCACTACTGCGGACATCAGGAGCAGGGAACTTCTCTGTGTCCGGAATGCGGTTCTCCTTTCCTGCGCAGCTTTCGGGCAGGCACTCAGCAGATCGAGGAGGAGGTCAGACGCCAGTTTCCGACAGCGAGAGTGCTGCGGATGGATCTGGACACTACCAAAGGAAAGGAAGGACATCAGGAAATCCTGGCAGCCTTTGCAAACCAGGAGGCAGATATTTTGATAGGCACCCAGATGATCGTGAAGGGACATGATTTTCCCCATGTGACAGTGATGGGAGTGCTGGCTGCGGACGTATCTCTTCACGTTCCGGACTACCGGGCCGGGGAACGGACCTTTCAGTTGCTTACTCAGGCAGCCGGGAGAGCTGGCCGGGGAGAACAGCCGGGACGGGTAATCATTCAGACCTATGATCCGGAGCATTACGCTGTCCAGGCGGCGGCAAAGCAGGATTATGAGGGATTTTTTGAACAGGAGATGCGTTATCGGTCTCTGGCCGGATATCCTCCGGCAGGGAGCCTTTTGGCGATTCACTGTTCTTGTGGGGATGAAGCCTATCTTCGCATGGCCTGCAGCTATTTAACACAGTATCTTAAGCGGGCGGCAGCGGGAATGCAGGTGCAGATTTTGGGGCCGGCAGATGAGACCATTGCCAAGATTCAGGATCAGTACCGTATGGTGCTATACCTGAAAGCAGATCAGGAACAGCTGCTGAGAACAGTGAAAAATAAAATGGAGCGGTATGTGGCAGTGAACCAGGGGTTCGATGCCATTCAAATACAGATTGATGTGGATTAGACAGCAGCTGTGTACAAGGGGCATTGTGCCCAGGTGCAGAGAGGCTGCTGACTGGTGAGTCAGAGATAGAAAAACAGAGCATCAGGCTGATCGGAGCAATCAGATGATCAGAGATAAGATAAGGAGGAAATAAAAATGGCTTTAAGACAGGTGCGGATCATGGGAGATCCGGTTTTGGAAAAAAAGTGCAGAGAGGTAAAGGAAGTTACGCCCAAGATCCGGGAGCTGATCGAGGATATGCTGGACACCATGTATGAGGCTCAGGGTGTCGGTTTGGCAGCGCCGCAGGTGGGAGTGCTTCGCCGGATTGTGGTGATTGATGTGGGGGAGGGTCCTTATGTGATGATCAATCCTGTGATTGAGGCTACAGAAGGAAGCCAGACCGGTTCGGAAGGTTGTTTAAGCCTTCCTGGACAGGCAGGCACAGTGACCCGCCCCAATTATGTGAAGGTGCGGGCGTTCGATGAGAATATGGATGAGTTTGTGCTGGAGGGAACCGAGCTTCTGGCCAGGGCAATCTGCCATGAATGCGATCACCTGGAGGGAATTATGTACGTTTCCAAGGTGGAAGGAGATCTCTATGACACAGACCCGGATCTGATAGATGCGGAGGATTCGGAGGAGTAGAACAGGAAAGCAGACAGAAGGAGCAGCAGATGAAAAAGATTATTTTTATGGGAACCCCGGATTTTTCCGTGGGAACTTTAAAAGCATTGCTGGATTCAGAATATGAGGTGCAGGCGGTATTCACCCAGCCGGATAAGCCAAAAGGACGGGGAAAGGCTCTGCAGATGACTCCGGTAAAGGCGGTGGCGCTGGAGGCCGGGGTGCCGGTGTATCAGCCAAGACGGATCCGGGAACCGGAAAATCTGGAGATCTTGCGGAAGTATCAGCCGGATGCCATTGTGGTGGTGGCTTTTGGACAGATCATTCCCAGGGAGATCCTGGAGCTGCCCCCCTACGGCTGCATCAATGTCCATGCTTCTCTGCTTCCCAAGTACCGGGGAGCCGCCCCCATTCAATGGGCGGTGATAGACGGAGAAAAGGAAAGCGGAGTCACTACCATGCAGATGGATACCGGGCTGGATACGGGGGATATGCTGCTGAAGGCAGTGGTTCCTATCGAAGAGCAGGAGACAGGAGGGAGCCTGTTTGAAAAATTAAGCCGGACAGGAGCGGAGCTTTTGCTTAAGACCTTGCGAGGTCTGGAGGCAGGCACCATTCGGCCGGAAAAACAGCCCCAGGAGAGTCCCACTCCCTATGCGGCCATGCTGGATAAGAAGATGGGACAGATTGACTGGGAAAAGCCGGCCAGAGAGATCGAGTGTCTGATTCGGGGATTAAATCCCTGGCCCAGCGCTTATACTTTTTATGAGGGCAAAACACTGAAACTGTGGTCTGCATCTGTGGAACCGGACTGCCAGACAGCCGCGGAACCCCATGGGAGGGGCAGTCAGGAGAATGGGGCTGAGCGAGGGAGCCAAGCAGGAGATGCAGCAGTTTTGGAGCCGGGCACGATTGTGGAAGTGACGAAAAAAACGTTGAAGATACAGACGGGAGAGGGAGTACTTGCAGTGAGGGAGCTTCAGTTGGAGGGAAAGAAGCGGATGGAGACAGATGCGTTTCTTCGCGGCTGTTCCCTGAAGACTGGAGAAAAGTTTGGAATTTAGACAGAAAGGAGCAACTTTTTATGAACTTACTCACATCGACTCTTGGTTATCATTACGGCTACGGAAGGGGCTATTACGGCTGGGGGTTTGACCCTACCTATCTTCTGGCAGTTTTGGGACTTCTTCTGACTGTGCTGGCTTCCGCAAAGGTAAAGAGTACTTTTGCAAGATACAATCAGGTGAGAAGCCGTTCCGGCCTCACAGGAGCCATGGCAGCGGAACAGGTGCTTCACGCCTGCGGTATCTACAACGTGGGCATTGAGCGGGTATCCGGAAGCCTGACCGACCATTATGATCCAAGAAGCAAAACCCTTCGCCTTTCCGACAGCACTTACAGTTCCTCTTCTGTGGCAGCCATCTGTGTGGCAGCTCATGAGTGCGGTCATGCGGTCCAGGATCAGCAGCAGTATGGGCCTCTGGTGCTTCGCAGCACCATTGTGCCGGCAGCTAATATCGGTGCCCAGTTGTCCTGGCCGATCTTCTTTGCAGGGCTGATTTTTTCCTTCAAGCCGCTTTTGACGGCGGGAATTCTGCTGTTTTCACTGGCAGTGGTGTTCCAGCTGGTGACCCTTCCGGTGGAATTTAATGCCTCCTCCAGAGCCCTCAGGATTTTAAGGGATAACCGCATTGTTCCGGAGGAGGAACTGACAGGCGGGAAAAAGGTGCTTACAGCGGCAGCCCTCACCTATGTGGCAGCAGTGGCTTCTTCGCTGCTTCAACTGCTGCGCCTTGTAATTTTGGCAAGGAGGAATGACGGTGACTAGATCAGTAAACATCAGGGAAATCGTTCTGGGTATTCTTATGGAGATTACAGAGGAGGAAGCCTACAGTCATGTGGTGATCCGCAATGTGCTGGAAAAGTACCAGTATCTGGAAAAGAGGGATCGGGCTTTTATCTCCCGGGTGGCAGAAGGGACGCTGGAGCATCTGCTCCAGCTGGATTACATTATCGAGTGTTTTTCCAAAGTGCCTGTATACAATATGAAGCCACTGATCCGGAATCTTCTTCGCATCTCTGTGTTTCAGCTAAAATATATGGACAGCGTGCCGGATTCGGCAGTGTGCAATGAGGCGGTGAAGATCGCTCAGAGACGGGGCTTTTATAATCTTAAGGGCTTTGTAAACGGAGTGCTGCGCAACGCGGCCAGAGGTCTGGACAGCGTGGCGTATCCGGACAGGGAGAAAGAACCGGTAAAATATCTGTCTGTGATTTATTCGGTTCCGGAGTGGATGATTTTAAAGTGGCTGGATCAGTTTGGCTTTGAGACAGTGGAGATCATCTGCCGCAGCTTCCATGAATCCAGGGGAACCGTGGTGCGCTGCAATCTGGATAAGGCTTCCAAGGAGGAGATTATCCAGGAGCTGAAGATGCAGGACATTACGGTGAAGCAGCATCCCTATCTGGATTATGCCCTGGAGATCTCAGATTATAATTACATGAAAGCAGTCAGTGCATTCAAAAAGGGCTGGATTCAGGTTCAGGATATCAGTTCCATGCTGGTGACCGAGATCGCGGCTCCCAACTGGGGAGATCACTGCATAGATGTGTGCGCAGCGCCGGGGGGCAAAAGCCTTCATCTGGCGGATAAGCTTTGCGGCAGCGGTTTTGTGGAGTCCAGGGATGTGTCAGAGTTTAAGGTAAAGCTGATGCAGGAAAATATTGAGCGTACCGGAGTGATCAATATTCAGGCAAAAGTGATGGACGCTACGGTGTATGACCCGGATTCGTTCCAGAAGGCAGATATTGTGCTGGCGGATGTTCCCTGCTCCGGTCTTGGGGTTATTGGCAAAAAGCAGGATATCAAGTACAAAATGACAGAGGCGAAACAGATGGAGCTGGTGCGCCTGCAGCAGAAGATCCTTCATGTGGTGCAGAATTATGTGAAACCCGGCGGGGTATTGATCTACAGCACCTGTACCATTGGAATGGATGAGAATCAGATGAATGTAAAATGGTTTCTGGAACATTATCCGTTCCAGCTGGAGAGCATAGACTCCTACATTTGTCCGGAGCTTCGGGGAAAGACCACAAAGGGCGGTTACATACAATTACTGCCGGGTATCCATGAATCCGATGGATTTTTTATAGCCCGGCTGAAACGTCTGGAGCATGAAATATGAAGAAAACAGATTTGAAATCAATGAACATGGAGGAGCTTTCCCAGTATGTGGCCAGTCTTGGGGAGAAGCCCTTCCGGGCCAAACAGCTGTATCAGTGGATGCATGTGAAGCTGGTGGAAAATTTTGACGAGATGACCAATTTATCCGCAGCTTTTCGGGAGCGGCTGAAAAAGGAGGCTTCTCTGATTGTCTTAAAGCCTGTGGATGTGAGAACCTCTCAGACGGACGGTACCAGAAAGTATTTGTTTGAACTGGAGGACGGCAATGTGATCGAGAGTGTTCTGATGCGCTACAAGCATGGAAATTCTGTTTGTATTTCCTCACAGGTAGGCTGCCGCATGGGCTGCCGCTTCTGCGCTTCCACCATCGGAGGACTCACAAGAAATCTGGCGCCCTCGGAAATGCTGGATCAGATCTACCGCATCCAGAGACTTCTTGGAGAGCGGGTTCATAATGTGGTGGTGATGGGCACCGGGGAGCCTTTGGATAATTTTGACAATTTTCTCCGTTTTGTCCGTCTTATAAGCGATGAAAACGGGCTGAATATCAGCCAGAGAAATATTACGGTCAGCACCTGCGGAATCGTACCCAATATCCGCAGACTGGCGGAAGAGGGGCTGCAGATCACTCTGGCCCTGTCCCTTCACGGCTCCAGTCAGGAGAAGCGCCGGCGGCTGATGCCTATTGCCGATCAATATGAGCTTTCCCAGGTGCTGGATGCCTGCCGCTATTACTTTGAAAAGACAGGCCGCAGGCTGACCTTTGAGTATAGCCTGGTAGGAGGAGTCAATGATCAGGAGGAAGATGCCCGGGAATTAAGCCGGCTTGCAGCCGGGCTGAACTGCCATATCAACCTGATACCTGTAAATCCGGTGAAGGAGCGTTCTTTTGTGCAGCCGGACCGGAGGGTGACTCTGGCCTTTCAAAATAAACTTGAAAAAAACGGAATAAATGTTACTATTAGAAGAGAAATGGGCCGGGATATTGACGGCGCCTGCGGCCAGCTGCGCCGCAGCTATATACAGAAAAATGAGGAAACATAACGCTGGCGTTGGAGGAAAGGAAGAGCTATGAGATCGTATTGTGTCACAGACATTGGCGTAAAACGGAATATGAATCAGGATTTTGTATATGCCTCCGAACAGCCGGTGGGGAATCTGCCCAACCTGTTTATTGTGGCGGACGGAATGGGAGGCCACAATGCAGGAGACCTGGCGTCTAGAAGTACAGTGGAGACCATGGTGGATTACATAGAGAGCGCAGGAGAAAAAAGCCCCATTCCCCTTTTGGAGGCCGCGATTTTGGCAGCCAACCGGAAGGTGATGGAGAAATCCCAGTCAGATAAGAGCCTGGAGGGGATGGGAACTACTGTGGTGGCAGCCACTGTGGTGGAGGACTGTCTCTATGTGGCAAATGTGGGGGACAGCCGTCTCTATGTGCTGGATGATCAGATCCAGCAGATTACCAGGGATCATTCTCTGGTGGAGGAGATGGTGAGAGCCGGACAGATTGGACGGGAGGAGGCCAGAAACCATCCGGAAAAGAATATCATCACCCGGGCGGTAGGCATGAAAAATAAATTGAGGATCGATTTCTTTGACGTGGCATTGTATGCTGGGGATAAGTTTCTGCTGTGTACGGACGGACTGACCAACATGGTGGAAGATGAGGATATCCTGGAACTGGTACAGAAGGAGACTTCGCTGGAAGCAGCCGCACACAGGCTGGTGGCTATGGCCAACCGAAACGGCGGAAAGGACAATATTTCAGTGGTTCTGGTGGAACCTATGGCAAGCGGGGTATAATGTATGTTAAAAGCAGGATCATTTATTCAAAACCGGTATGAGATCATAAGCCGCATCGGTTCAGGCGGGATGGCGGATGTGTACAGAGCCAAGGACCATAAGCTGAACCGCTTTGTGGCAGTGAAGGTATTAAAACAGGAATTTAAGGATGACAGTGAGTTTATCTCCAAGTTTCGGGTGGAAGCCCAGGCGGCAGGGGGATTGGCCCACGCCAACATTGTGAATGTGTATGATGTGGGAGAGGAGAACGGCATCAACTTTATTGTGATGGAGCTGGTGGAGGGTATTACCCTGAAAGCATACATTGCAAAGAAAGGAAAGCTTTCTGTTCGGGAGGCCACCAGCATTATGCTCCAGGTGGCGGCCGGGCTGGAGGCGGCTCACAATAATGGAATCATCCACAGGGATGTAAAGCCTCAGAATATTATTATTTCTGTGGATGGAAAAGCCAAGGTGGCGGATTTTGGTATTGCCAGAGCGGCTTCCTCCAACACGATCAATTCCAGCGCCATGGGCTCGGTGCATTACAGCTCTCCGGAGCAGACCAGAGGCGGTTACAGCGATGCAAAGAGCGATATCTATTCTCTTGGCATTACCATGTATGAGATGCTCACCGGGCGGGTGCCCTTTGATGGGGACAGCACAGTGGCAGTGGCTTTAAAGCACCTTCAGGAGGAGATTCAGTCTCCCAGAAAACTGGAGCCGGAGATACCTTTCAGCACAGAGCAGATCATTTTAAAATGCACCCAGAAGAGTCCAGACAGACGATACGCCAACATGACGGAGCTGATTCGGGATTTGAAGGAATCTTTAGTAAATCCGGAAGGGAATTTTGTCACAATTCCCAAGCTCAATCCCAATGCTCACACCATCCTTCTGTCAAAGGAGGAGATGGATCAGATCAAAAGCAGCGCAATGCCCATGTACGATGAAAACCTGAATACCGGGGCAGTGCGGCAATTTTCTGATACCGGAAATGTGACAGGCGAGAAGCTAAGACAGCCTTACGGTGGAAATTATTATCAGAACAGCGGTTACCAGGGGGTGGCCTACAATCGGGAGACCAATTATCCCGGAGGTTCCTATGCGGGAATGTACCAGGACGGAGGCGTCTACTCCGCGCTGGAGGAGCTGGAGGAGCAGCAGAATCAGTTTGATGAGGAGATGGAGGAGTTCCGACGCAAGAAGCGAAGAAATTTTTCCGGAAATGCCAGAAGAGACCGGGAGGACGCGGGAAATCCGGGAGGAGAGCGGCTGATCACTGTGATCAGCATCGTCCTGGCGGTGGCGGTAGGATGCGTACTGCTGGCCATGCTGGGCCGGGCTTTGGGAATCTTTCATTTTGGTTCCAGTGAAAATCAGGGAGGCGCCCAGAACAGTCCGCAGACGGTTGTGACGGAGACAGAAGCAGTGGACAACCGTTCGGTGCAGGTGCCGAACCTGGAGGGCAAAACGGAAGCGGAAGCGCAGAGCATGCTGCGGGAACTGAATCTGGGATATAAATATCAGGGAGAAGCTCCCTCCACGCAGTATGCCAAGGGGCTGGTGATCAGCCAAACCGTAGAGGCAGACACTATGGTGGAAAAAAATACTACGGTAGGATATACCTTAAGTTCCGGCTCGCAGGAGCCTCTGACCGTTCCGGGACTTTCCGGAGTTTCCCGGGAGGAGGCGGAAAAAACGCTTACCGGCATGGGGCTGATGGTTTCTGTGGATAACAGCCGCTACAGTGATACGGTAGCGGAGGGAATGGTGATCACCACCAACCCGGGAGCAGGTTCTAATGTGAATTTGGGAGATACAGTGACCCTCTATATCAGTCAGGGAGCAGAAGGGTCTACGGTGGTAGTGCCCAAGGTGGTGGGCCATTATGTGGAGGATGCCAGAACCGCCCTTGGAAATCTTGGGCTGTTTGTGTATTATACAGAGGTAGTGGATCCGTCTGTGGAAAAAGGACTGGTGATTGCGCAGGATATTCCGGAAGGAACCAGCGTTAAGACAGGAACCAACGTAACGATTACCGTGAGTGCAGGATCCGGAGAGGGAGAGGCCACTGTGGGTACGGGCACAGGCAAGTGGATGTGCAGCGCTCTTTTGGTAGCGCCCCAGGACACCGGGGAAGTGTATGAAGAGGAGCTGGTGCGGATCGTGGTGGTTCAAAATGAAGGACTGGAAAACGAGACGAAGAATACTGTGTTTGAGGGAATTATTACCTTTCCTTACAGTTTGAATGTGGAGGGAGCCGCAGGGGTGAGTACAGGCACTGCCTACGTCTATGTGTTGGATGCCCAGACCTGGGAGATTGAGACTACGATTAAATATCCGATTGAATTTGAATCGGTAAGCTGAACAGACAACGGAAGCAATGGAAATGGCAGGAGTCGGAGAACAGAAGAAGCAGAAGGACGGCAGAAGCCGGAGAATGGCAGGAACCAGAGTAGGAGCGGGGATGCAGGGAAAGATCATTAAGGGAATCGGCGGTTTTTATTATGTGCATGTAGAAGGTGCCGGAGTGTATGAGTGCAGGGCTAAGGGCATTTTTCGAAAAGACAAGAAGAAGCCCCTGGTAGGTGATAATGTGGAGATTACAGTTTTAGATCAGGAAAAGATGGTGGGAAATGTGGAACTGCTTCTCCCCAGGAAAAATGAACTGATCCGGCCCGCAGCGGCCAATGTGGATCAGGCGTTGGTGGTATTTGCCGCCGCCAGTCCCAAGCCCAACTTAAATCTTCTGGATCGTTTTCTCATCTCCATGGAGCAGCAGCAGATTCCGGTAGCCATCTGTTTCAACAAGTCCGATCTGGTATCGGAACAGGAAATGCAGGAGTTTGGCCAAGTGTACGAAAACTGCGGATGTCAGGTGTTTTTTATCAGCGTGTCCTGCAGGGAAGGGCTGGATGAGATTGAGAAGCTGATTACCGGAAAGACTACAGTGGTGGCGGGGCCTTCCGGAGTTGGGAAATCCTCTCTCACCAATTACCTTCAGCCCAAGGCCGGGATGGAGGTGGGAGAGGTGAGCAGAAAGATCGACCGGGGGCGTCATACCACCAGACATACAGAGCTTATCTGGGTGAAAGAACACACCTATTTTTTGGATACTCCTGGATTTAGTTCCTTGTATCTGCAGAATTTAAAGCCGGAGGAGCTGCCAGCCTACTTTCCGGAATTTACAGCCTTTGAGGGGGAGTGTCGCTTTCAGGGCTGTATGCATATTTCGGAGCCGGACTGCGGCGTGAAGCAGGCGCTGGCAGAGGGAAAGATCCCGGCTTGCCGTTATGAGAATTATTTACTTTTGGAAGAAGAATTAAAGCACCAAAGGAGGTATTAGAACTATGAATATATTATCCCCATCTATTTTATCAGCAGATTTTGCCTGCCTGGGAGAGCAGATCGCAAAAGTTGAGCAGGCGGGGGCTCAGTATATCCACATTGATGTGATGGATGGTTTTTTTGTGCCCAGCATTACTTTTGGGATGCCGGTAATTCAGTCTATCCGCAAAGTGACGGAGAAGGTGTTTGATGTCCATCTGATGGTGGAGCAGCCGGAGCGGTATATCGATGAGTTTGTCCGCTGCGGAGCTGACATTATTACGATTCACGCAGAGGCCTGTACCCATTTGGACAGTACGCTGTCCTATATCCGCAGCAAGGGCGTAAAGGCCGGACTGGCTTTGTGCCCCTCTACTCCCTTAACGGTTCTGGATTACCTGTGGAATAAGCTGGATATGGTGCTTTTAATGACCGTGAATCCCGGATTTGGAGGACAGAAATACATTCCGGAGATGACAGAGAAGGTGGCCGCCCTGCGGAAAATAATGGATGAGCGGGGACTGAATATGGATCTTGAGGTGGACGGGGGTATCAATGAGGACACCATCCGCTCGGTTTTGGAAGCAGGTGCGAATGTGCTGGTGGCCGGTTCTGCGGTATTTAAAGGAAATATTGAAGAAAACGTGGAAAAATATCTGAAGATTATGCGGGAGTACGAATGAAAACAGCAGTGATTGTCAGCGGGGGTAAGATCGAGGAAGATTTTGCCCTTCGTTTTTTGGAAAAAGAGAAGTTTGACTATTTGATCGCAGCAGACAGGGGGCTGAAGTTTCTGCAGGAGCAGGGTCTGGTGCCTACCCATATTGTGGGAGATTTTGATTCCTCTGGAAAGGAGCTTCTGGAACTCTACCGGGACAATCCACAGGTAGAGATTCGCACCTTCCAGCCAGAGAAGGACTGGACGGACACAGAGATTGCTCTGGAGCAGGCGGCAGCCCTGGGCTGTACCCGGGTAAATATTCTGGGAGCCACAGGGGGCAGCCGGGTGGATCACCTGATTGGAAACCTTCAGCTGTTGTCCCTGGCTCTGGAGCGGGGCGTGGACTGCTATCTTCTGGATTCGAAAAACAAGATCTATCTTCGGGATCAGGAATTTACGGTGGACAAAAGGAGCCAATGGGGTACCTATGTATCTCTATTTGCCCTGGGAGGCGATGTGGAGGGACTGACTCTTCACGGTATGAAATACCCCCTCCATGAGTACACCCTAGGTTCCGTGGGAACCAGGGCTGTGAGCAATGAGATACAGGAGGAGATGGGACACATTACTTTTCGCAGCGGCCGGCTGCTGGTGGTGGAGGCAAGGGATTAGAGACAGGTAACTTGCTGAGGCAGGTTGCCTTTTAGTTAAATGCTGCAATAGAAAGGAAATCTGGCAGAAACTGAATATTCACAAAGATATAATGGTATGGTACAATATAAATTGCTGTATTAGGGCTTCTTGAGAAAAGAGCCGGAATATGGGAAAAGATTTAAAAAGCAAAGAATTTGGTCTGATTACTGGATTAGGATAAAAAAGAAAACAGCTACCATGCTGAAAAAGCAAAAGGATAAGCATCAAAGGATTTATAGGAGGAAATATAGAAAATGAAACTAGGTATTGTAGGACTGCCCAATGTGGGCAAAAGTACACTGTTTAACTCGCTGACGAAGGCTGGCGCAGAGTCTGCCAATTATCCCTTCTGTACCATCGACCCCAACGTGGGGGTGGTGGCTGTGCCGGATCAGAGGCTGAAACTGCTGGCTGATCTGTACCACTCTGCAAAGGTGACTCCGGCAGTGATCGAATTTGTGGACATTGCAGGATTGGTGAAGGGAGCCTCCAAGGGGGAGGGCCTTGGGAACCAGTTCCTGGCCAATATCCGGGAGGTGGATGCCATTGTCCATGTGGTGCGCTGTTTTGAGGACACCAATGTGATCCATGTGGACGGCAGTGTGGATCCGGTGCGGGATATTGAGACCATTAACCTGGAGCTGATTTTTTCCGATCTGGAGATCCTGGAGAGAAGAATCGCTAAAACTTCCAGGGGAGCCAGAAATGACAAGGCGCTGGCAAAGGAACTGGAACTGCTTAACAGCCTGAAGGCCTATCTGGAGGACGGCAAGCTGGCCATTACCTATCAGACAGAGGATGAGGAGGAGCAGGCGCTTCTGGATTCTTTTAACCTGCTTACCGCAAAGCCGGTGATCTTTGCAGCCAATGTGTGCGAGGATGACCTGGCGGATGACGGAGCTTCCAATTCTTACGTTCAGGCAGTGAGAGAGTATGCCAAGGAGACTGGAAGCGGTGTGTTTGTGATTTGTGCCAAAATCGAGGAAGAGATCTCAGAGCTGGAGGAAGATGAGAAAGCCATGTTCCTGGAGGATTTGGGACTGAAGGAGTCCGGTTTGGAAAAACTGATCGCAGCCAGCTACGATCTTCTGGGACTGATGAGCTTCCTCACAGCAGGTGAGACGGAGACCAGAGCATGGACCATCCGCAAGGGCACCAAGGCGCCTCAGGCGGCAGGTAAGATTCATTCTGACTTCGAGAGAGGATTTATCCGGGCGGAGGTAGTCAACTATCAGAACCTGTTAGACTGCGGCTCCTTATCAGCAGCCAGAGAAAAAGGTCTGGTAGGGCTGGAAGGAAAGGATTATGTAGTCCAGGACGGCGATGTGATCCTGTTCCGTTTCAATGTGTAACTTTAGTTCCGGACAGCAGGAAAACGGGGTTCAGTTTTTAGTATGGAAGGAGCGCTATGACAACAGACAGCATTCTGTTTCCCAACCTGGGGATCGCTTTGCCTCATGTGGGCAAGACGGTCTCCATCTTTGGATTTGAGATCGCATATTATGGGATTGTAATTGCACTGGCCATGATGGCAGGGCTTTTTCTTGCCATGTGGGCAGCCAAAAAGACGAAGCAGGATCCAGATGACTATTTCAACCTGGCTATGATCGCCATTGTGGTATCGCTGATCTGCGCCAGATTGTACTATGTGGTCTTTTCCTGGGATTATTACAAGGACCATCTCCTGGAAATTTTGAATTTCCGGGGAGGCGGGCTGGCCATCTACGGCGGTGTGATCGGCGGCGTGGCTACCTGCATTGTGTATGGGAAAATGAAAAAAATGAATTACGCGAAACTGATGGATACCGCCTGCCTTGGACTGATACTGGGGCAGATTATCGGGCGGTGGGGGAATTTCTTTAACCGGGAGGCCTTTGGGGGATACACCGATGGACTGCTGGCTATGCAGCTTCCCCTGGATGCAGTCAGGGCCAGTGAGGTGACTCAGGAGATGATGGCCCATGTCCAGGAGATTGACGGGGTAAAATTCATTCAGGTACATCCCACCTTTCTCTATGAGTCCCTTTGGAATTTGGCAGTGCTGGCAGTGCTGCTGGTGATCACGGTGAAGGGGCTGAAAAAGTTTCAGGGGGAAGTGGTGTTGTTTTATCTGCTGCTTTACGGGCTGGGACGGATGTGGATTGAGGGGCTGCGGACGGATCAGCTTTTGCTGCCTGTGACTGGGCTTCCGGTTTCCCAGGTGCTCTCAGGCGTGCTGGCGGCCGGTTCCCTGGCAGCGATTCTGGTGCTGCGGCGCAGACAGGGCCAGCGCCTTTCCGTTGAGAAAAGAAGCAATAGGAAGAAACACTGATCCAGAAGAGAGAGCAAAAAGATAGAAGTACAAAGGCGCTGTTTATCGGATTGACCGGGAACAGTAACCAGCAAAACAGCAGACTATCAGAAAGTAAAAGAAGCAGGACAACAGGGCCTTAGCAAGATGCAAAGGCAGGGGAGAAAACACCGAATAAGGGGAAGATTTACAAAAGGAGAGACTATGGCAGGAACAGATATCGGAATTGATTTGGGAACATCCAGCATCCTGGTGTATGTACGGGGAAAGGGCGTTGTGTTAAAGGAGCCTTCGGTGGTGGCTTATGACCGGGACAGCGACAAGATTAAGGCCATTGGCGAGGAGGCACGGCTGATGTTGAGCCGCACTCCGGGAAATATTGTGGCAGTGAGACCCATGAAAAACGGGATTATTTCGGATTACATGGTGACAGAGCAGATGCTCCGCTATTTTATCCAGAAAGCAGTGGGACGGCTGTCTTTTCGGAAACCCAGAGTGAGCATCTGTGTGCCCAGCAGCGTTACAGAGGTGGAGCGCAAGGCAGTGGAAGACGCCACTTACCAGGCGGGAGCCAGAGAGGTACATATGGTGGAGGAACCTATTGCAGCAGCCATTGGTTCCGGCATTGACATTTCCAGACCCAGCGGAAATATGATCGTGGATATCGGCGGTGGAACCTGCAGCGTGGCGGTTCTGTCTATCAATGGCATTGTGGTGACTCATTCCATCAAAATCGGAGGAGATGATTTTGACGCAGCCATTGTAAAATACGTGAAGGATCACTATGGGCTGATGATCAGCGAACAGGCTGCGGAGGAGATCAAGATCACCATCGGCACGGTGTTTGAACGGCCGGAGCAGACGGTGATGGAGGTGAGCGGCCGGGATCTGGTAACCGGGCTGCCGAAAAATGTAAAGATCACCTCTGAGGACACCAGGGAGGCTTTGAAAGATACTGTGGGACAGATTGTGGATGCAGTCCACAATGTATTGGAGCGCACTCCCCCGGAGCTGGCTGCGGACGTATCGGACCGGGGAATTATCCTGGTGGGCGGAGGCGCGCTGCTGGGCGGCCTGGAGGAATTGATCGAGGCCAAGACCGGAGTGAATACCATGACAGCGGAAGATCCCATGACAGCAGTGGCAGTGGGAACGGGGCGCTTTGTGGAGCTGACTGCCCCGGGCAAGAGAACAGAAGAGGAATAGACAAGAATCTATGGAACAGATAGAAGGATATGTGGAGCACATTGTGTATCAGAACAGCGACAATGGCTACACGGTGATGAATGTAGTGTCCGGAGATGAGGAGATCACCTGCGTGGGAATGCTGCCGATGATCAGCGAGGGAGAACTGATTACTGCCAGCGGCCATTATACGGAGCATGCTGCATACGGAGAGCAGTTTCAGATTGAATCTTATGAGGTAAAATCTCCGGAGAGCATGGAGGCAGTGGAGCGGTACTTGGGTTCCGGTGCCATTAAGGGTGTTGGAAGCGCTTTGGCGGCCAGGATTGTCCGCAGGTTTCGGGAGGATACTTTCCGGATTATTGAGATGGAGCCGGAACGGCTGGCTGAGATTAAGGGAATCAGCGAGCGGAAGGCCAGAGAGATTGCAGAGCAGGTGGAAGAGAAGAAGGGGATGCGGGAAGCCATGATTTTTCTGCAGCAGTATGGCATCACCATGGCCCTGTCTCTGAAGATCTATCAGAAATATGGTTCGGATATTTACCGGGTGATCCGGGAAAATCCCTACCAGATGGCTGATGATATTACCGGCGTCGGTTTTCGGATTGCAGACGAGATTGCCCGCAGAGCTGGGATCCATACGGATTCGGATTTTCGCATTAAGAGCGGTATTTTTTATACGCTTCAGCAATCCACCGGTGAGGGGCATGTGTACCTGCCTAAGGAGGAGCTGGCGCGGCGAACGGCAGAACTTCTGGGGGTTCAGGTGGAACAGATGGATCAGCATCTGTCGGATCTGGCCATTGACCGGAAAGTAGTGATTCGGGAAGAGGAGGACGAGGTGAGAGTTTACGCCGCGTCCTATTACTATATAGAGATGAATACAGCCAGGATGCTTCATGACCTGAATATTACCGGAGAGATCAATCAGGAGAAAATTCTGGAGAAGATCAGAAAGATCGAGGAGAGAAGCAGGACCGTGCTGGATGAGAAGCAGAGGGAGGCCATTATCCAGGCAGTGCGCTGCGGTTTGGTGGTGATCACGGGAGGCCCGGGTACAGGAAAGACTACCACCATCAATACGATGATCTCCTACTTTGAAGAGGAAGGGCTGGAGATCGCCCTGGCAGCGCCTACAGGCCGGGCTGCCAAGCGGATGACAGAGGCCACGGGATATGAGGCCAAGACGATACACCGCCTGCTGGAAGTGGCCGGAGGCCCGGACAGCTCCAGCAGTTTTGGGCGGAATATGGAAAATCCGCTGGATGCAGATGTGATCATTGTAGACGAGATGTCTATGGTGGATATCCATCTGATGTATGCGCTGTTAAATGCCATCACAGTGGGCACCCGGCTGGTGATGGTGGGAGATGTGAATCAGCTTCCCTCCGTGGGACCGGGATGTGTGCTGAAGGATATCATTGAATCCGGCCAGTGCCAGGTGGTGCGTCTGACCAGGATCTTCCGGCAGGCCAGTGAGAGCGATATTGTAGTGAATGCCCATAAGATTAACAGGGGAGAACACATGGAGCTGGACAACAAAAGCAGGGACTTTTTCTTTTTGAAACGTCAGGATGCCAATGTGATTATCAGCATCGCCATCCAACTGGTAAAGGAAAAGATGCCAAGATACGTTCACGCCAGCCAGAATGAGATTCAGGTGCTTACGCCTACCAGAAAAGGACTTTTGGGCGTAGAGCGGCTCAACCGGATCCTGCAGGAATACTTAAATCCCAGAGATGGAAAGAAAAAGGAGTATGTCAGAGGAGATACCCTGTTCCGGGAAGGGGACAAGGTGATGCAGATCAAGAATAATTATCAGCTGGAGTGGGAAGTCCGGGGAAAATACGGAATGCCCATTGACAAGGGAACCGGAGTATTCAATGGGGACATGGGCGTGATCCGGGAGATCAATGAATATGCGGAGCGTCTGACAGTGGAATTTGATGACCACCGGTTTATCGAATATCCTTTTTCCGGATTGGAGGAGTTGGAGCTGTCCTACGCAGTGACCATCCATAAATCACAGGGAAGCGAATATCCAGCGGTGGTGATTCCGCTGCTTGGAGGTCCAAGAATGCTGATGAACCGAAATCTGCTTTACACCGCAGTGACCAGAGCCAAAAGTTGCGTGACGCTGGTGGGAGATCCCAGGGTGTACGATCAGATGATTGACAATACCATGGAGCAGAAACGCTACAGCAGCCTGGCTCTTCGGATGCGGCAGCTGGGAGAGCTGTAGAATCGGGAGAGGAATGTTGCAAAACCGCGGCTTTTTGGGGAGAGAGCGTGGTAGGAAATGAAACTAGAAAGAAATAATCCGGTCAGATTCTTTTTTGAGATGCTTCTGGATCTTTTGTATCCAAGGCGCTGCCCTCTTTGCGAGGAGATCCTCCTGCCAAAGGAAGGGCTGGTGTGCGGGAAGTGCAGAAAAAAACTGCCCTACATCCGGGAGCCGCTGTGCAAAAAATGCGGTAAGAAGATAAGAAGTCGGGAGCAGGAATACTGTAGGGGCTGCGAAAGAGGAAACCATCTTTTCTGTGAGGGCCGGGCGGTGTTTGTGTATGAAAAATCTCTGCGGCAAAGCATCGGCCGGATGAAATTTCAAAATCGCCGGGAGTATGTGGATTTTTATGCCGGAGAGATGGCTGCTGTTTACAGAAGATCGTTAAGCAGATGGGGAATCCGGACAATTCTGCCGGTTCCTATGTATGCAAAAAAAGCCAGACGCAGAGGATATGACCAGAGCGTTCTGCTGGCTGGAAAGTTTGGTGAGCTTACCAGAATCAGAGTAGAGAGTCGATGCCTTGTGAGAAAACGGGAAACCCTGCCTCAGAAGGAGCTGGATGCAGGGGAACGGAAAAAGAATCTGCGAGGGGCTTTTTACGTAAAGAATCCGGAGCTTGTGAAGGAACCAGTGCTTTTGGTGGATGATATCTATACAACGGGAGCCACGATGGACGCAGCTTGCCAGGCTTTGCAGAAACAGGGAATTTCTAAGATTTATTTTCTGGCGCTGGCAGCGGGAAATGGGGATTAACAGGTAGGCACAAAAGAAAAAATGTGTTATAATGGCCATAATATGCAGAGAAAAATCCGGCGTACTCCCCGGAAACTGCATGAGAAAAGAGGAAAGGGCGGTTGCTATGAAGCCTGACAAACAGCGTATCCGGATTATGACCCGCCTGGCTATACGGGAACAGGAAAACAAATCAGGGCTGAGGATGATGCGGGAAAGCTTCCGAAGCGATTACAGAGGAATCCCCATGGTGAAGAACAGCTTGCGAATGACCTTGGTATTTTTGCTGATTTTGGGTCTTTGGGCAGCGAGCCACATGGAATTTTTGCTGAATGTGGTATCAGAGCTACGGATGAGATATTTGCTGGGGCTGCTGGGAATTCTTTATGGAAGCCTGATTCTGGTGACCTGCCTGATTTCCTTTTTGCTGGCTAATCAAAGATATCAGCGTGATCGACGTGACTGGGAGGAGTACTGTCAGCTTCTGGAGCTGTTAGAGCAGGGGGAAGAGTGGACAGAATATGAGGAATAGAGGGGGAAAATAGAGTGCGAAAAGCCAAGTATGCACTGATACGCTTTTATTCAGAATTTGATACTTACTTGAAAGCAGTTTTAAAGTTTGTGCTGGCTTTTTCACTATTTTCCAGCATTTGTGCATTGCCGGGGGAGGCGGGGATTTTTGAGCTGCTGACGATCCGGCTGATGTTTTCTGCTTTTTGTGCCATTCTGCCTGCTAACGGGCTGGTTTTGATAGCGGCAATTTTTGTGGAAGCCAAGTTCTGGGGGGGATCGTTGGTCAGCGGCCTGGCTGGGGGTGTAGTCCTTTTTGTATTTTTGCTTTTCTATTTTTCTTTTATTCCTGAGCAGGGATATATTGTGGCGGTGACAGCGCTGTTTTTGGGGCTGAAGGTTCCGCTGGCGGTTCCGGTGGTGTGCGGACTTTTATGCGGTTCTGGGACGCTGGCCGGGATCATTTTCGGAACAGCCGCCTATTACGGAACCGTAAGCCTTGGACTTTGGGAACCAGGAAGCCAGGTTTTGGGTACAGAACTGGCAGATGAGTTTTTAACCTTGATTATGAGCTTTTGGAAAAATCAGGAAGCAGCGTTTATGCTGGTGATTCTGACGGCTGTTTTTCTGGTGGTATATCTGATACGGCGGCTGCCGGTGCGGTATAGCTGGAGTCTGGCAATACTTTCTGGAACCGTATCATACGGTTTGCTTCGGGGCATGGAGGCTTTGTTCTTAAAAGGTTCTGTCTCACTGGTGCTTTTTTTACTGGATCTGCTGGCAGGAGCGGCGGCAGGGCTGGCGGTGCAGTTTTTTGCCTTTGATCTGGATTATGAGAAAGTACAGCATTTGCAGTTTGAGGATGATGATTATTATTACTATGTAAAAGCGATTCCCAAAATGGAAGCGGTTATGCAGAAAAAAGGAGACGAGGGATCATGAACAGAGTATATTTATGGCTAAGCGATCGTTTATCCTGGCTTAGGTTTCCTACGGCCTCTTTTTCTATCAGCGACGTTTTTGAGATTTTGATTTTGGCATTTCTGGTATATGAACTGCTGCTGTGGATCAAAAATACCAGAGCCTGGACCCTGTTGAAGGGAATTCTTACCATTGTGGTCTTTGTTTCCCTGGTGTACATTCTGGAGATGGATACCCTGATTTACATTGTAAATAAAGGAATTACATTGGCGATCATTGCAGCTCTGGTTGTGTTCCAGCCGGAAATTCGGAAGGTTCTGGAACAGTTGGGGGAAAAGCGTTTTATCTCTAATCTGCTTCCCCTGGACAGCGTGCGGACCGTGCAGGAACTGTTCAGCGATAAGACCGTCAATGAGCTGGTAAAAGCTACTGCTGAGATGGCAAAGGCCAAGACAGGAGCTCTGATTGTGATTGAGAAGAGAGAGACCCTGGAGGAATACGAGCGTACCGGGATTCGGGTAGACGCTCTGGTTAGCAGCCAGCTTTTGATCAATATTTTCGAACACAATACGCCGCTTCACGACGGCGCAGTAGTTGTGAGGGGAGACAGGATCACTGCAGCCACCTGTTATCTTCCTCTTTCTGACAATATGAGCCTGAGCAAGGAACTTGGCACCAGACATCGGGCAGGCGTAGGTATCAGTGAAGTGACGGATTCTTTTACCATTATTGTCTCAGAGGAAACCGGCTATATTTCCACTGCTTATAAAGGGCAGCTTACCAGAAATATTACAGGAGATGAATTAAAAGAGAGGCTGACTGTTCTTCAGAATAAGTCAATTATTTCCAGAAAGTTTAAATTGTGGAAAGGACGGGCGAAAAATGAAGAATAAGATCATAGAAAAATTGGCAGGCAATGTGCTTTTAAAATTCACAGCGCTCCTGATTGCCTTTTTCATCTGGCTTCTGGTGACCAATACGGAGAATCCGGTGAGTACAGAATTGTACACGAATGTGCCTATCACCATTGTGAATCAGGACAGCATCGCAGATATCGGAAAAGTAGTGGAGGCGGAAGGCAGCGGAATGGTGACGGTCCGGGTGACAGAACGCCGCTCCATTCGAGATCGGCTGAAAAATTCAGACTTCTATGTGGAGGCAGACATGGAGAACATCAATGAGATGAATAGTGTGCCTCTCACGGTAATTTGCAGTAATCCGGCGGTGAGCTGGGATGAGATTCAGATCTGGCCGTCTTCTCTGAAGGTGACGCTGGAGGATAAGGTAGAGCAGCAGTTTGCCATCACAGTCTCCACGGTGGGAGAAAGCAGCGGATATGAGGTGGGAGCCACGGAGATCGCACAGGGCAAGAATATTTATCTGGCAGGCCCAAGATCCATTATGCAGATCATTGACAAGGTGGTGGCACAGGTACCGGCATCCGGCCTGAAAAACGATGTAACCAAGACCGTGGCCTTGAAGGTATATGATAAAAACGGTTCTGAGCTAAATGAAAATCAGCTCAACTCTCTGGAATTTAAGGATAGCAGCGGCGCAGTGATTACCAACCGGGAGGTGCAGGTAAGCCTGAAAATGTGGCGAATTGCCAATGATGTTAAGATGCAGGTGGAGACCACGGGAACGCCGGCTTTCGGTTATCGGGTAAGCGCCATCAACACCATACCGGCTACCATCAGCCTGGCAGGCACAGAAAAGGCCTTGGAAGCTTTGGGAAACGTACTGGATCTTTCGGAGGCTATTTCGGTAGCCGGGGTGAAGGAAAGCTTTTCACAGGAGATTGATTTGACAGCTACCGTGGCGCTTTTGCCGGAGCTGAAGCTTCTGAATGGAGCAGACCCTATTGTGACCGTGGAGATTCAGGTGGAAAAGAATGGAGATACCAGCGTCAGTGTTCCTATCGGGGAAGTGGAATTTTTAAATCAGCCCAGAAATATGAGCCTGGTATTTACTCCGGCGGAGAAGCTGACGATTCCGGTTCATGCACTTTCTGAGGATGCCAGAGAGCTGGTTTCCGGTGATCTGAAGGTGCGGGTGGATCTATCGCCCTGCAGTGAGGAAGGAACCCATGAACTGTTAGCAGAGGTGGAGCTGCCGGAAGGATATGAGCTGGCTTCGGAGGTGACTCTTACAGTAGCCTCAGCCAAACAGACGACTTCATCGGAAACCATAAGCGCGGGGTGATTGGATGGTAAAAAGAAAGATACAGATATGCAATCAAAGTGGCCTCCACCTAAGACCAGCAGGACAGTTATGTCAGAAGGCTATGGAATATGCCTGTCTGATCACCATGGAGATAGGAAATAAAACCTATAACTTAAAGAGCGTACTCAGCGTCTTGAGCGCTCAGGTGAACGCGCCAAAAGAGATTGTGCTGGTGTGTGATGGAGAACGGGAAGAAGAGGCATTGGAAGAGCTGGCCGGGTTTTTGTCAGAGAATCTGGATGAAAAGCTGAAAAAAGAATAGAGAGACAGCAGAGGTTCGGTCTGTCTGGCAGAGGTTGCCGCAATGTACTGTGGAAAACAGGAATTGCGGCAACCTTTTTAGTTTCATAGGAAACTCCTTCCTATGAAACTAAAATGCTCCGCAGGATCACATTACAGAGGAGCAGAAGAATGATGCTAAAAGGACGAGAGGAAGTTTTTTCAGAGAAATAAGGGAGAAACATCCCCCCCGGGAGCTTCGCAGCAGATGAGATTTGTGATAGTTTATACTATAACGGCTGGGAGCAAAGCAGCAGAAAATAGTTTGATATCTGGTACTCCGGCAAATGGTAAGAGCTTGAGACGCTATCTTTAGCTGGAACCTGCATATTTTATTTTGTATTCCCACAGATGATAAGAGATGGCATCCTTTCGGGAACGGCGGGCGTACAGGAAGGGAAATTGTTTGGGAGGGACGCATGGAGAATTTGAACAATCAGACAGGGGAACAGTTACATACGCATGAACATCTCCATGATCCTCAGGAGAAAAAAAGGCAGTTAAATAGACTTTCCCGTATCATCGGCCACTTAAATTATGTAAAACGGATGATTGAAAATGATGAAGACTGTTCCGATGTCCTGATGCAGATAGCAGCCACAAAATCTGCATTGAATGGTTTGGGAAAGCAAATCATCAATGAACATCTGACCCATTGTATCATTCATGCTATTGAAGCGGGGGATACAGAGGCGATTGATGAGTTTCAAAAGGTGATACAAAAATATTTTTGAAAAAGAGGAAAAAATTATGCTTACAAAGGATTTTAACCCATGGAAGAACGTAGATAATTTTAATCCGAAAGAGTTTGAAGGACAGAGCAGTGAGCTTTTACAGTGGCCCATTAAGTTGTGGAAAGCGCCCATTGTTTCGCCTTACTATCATCAAGGTCATCTTCTGATTGCAGCGGACTGCAGTGCTTTTGCATATCCCCAGTTTCACAAGACTTATGGAGGCGGAAAAGTGGTTTTGATCTGCTGCATGGAGACAGATTTTGATGTTATGACGAAGCTGAGTAAAATATTAAAGCATAATGATATAAAAAGTGTGACAGTGGTAAAGACAGATAAGCCTTGCTGTGCAGATTTGACGGATGCAGTCAGACAGGCCATCAAATCCAGCAGGCTTCCACTGCCTCTTCAGGTAGCAACTGTGTTTGTCCAGGGGGAGGATGTGGGGGAGGAAATTTGAAAATCACTCCTACTGCTGCATGTTTGTCCGAGGAATTTGTTTGCTGCATTTAAGAAATAGAAGCGAATGAGACAAGAAAGTGTGAAAAGAGCGGTATGTCTGTTTGGGCATCAGCTCTTTTTTAGGGAGATGGAAAATATGGATTTGGAGTATATAAAGAAAATGTGGGTCAATGAAATGACGGTGGACCTGGAAGCAAATAGAACTGCCTGGGATAGTGTGGCAAAGGATTACCTTTACGATGAAAAGGCAGGTTTAGAGAAGGATCCCTTTCTACAGTATATCCAGAATAAAATAGACTGGACAAAGCCTGTGAAGATTTTGGATGTGGGATGCGGCGCCGGGGCTTATTCGGTAGCGCTTTCCTCCAGAGCAGAGAAGGTAGTAGGTGTGGATTTTTCACCGGCAATGATACAAGAGGCTGGGAAATATGTGAAGCAGCACGGCATCCAGAATGTGGAGTATCTGGAACGGGATTGGTGGAATTGTTCCGGTGAAGAATTTCGCGGGAAATTTGATTTTGTGTTTGCACACACAACTCCAGCCATTGCAGACTATGGTTCGCTGGTAAAAATGATGGAAGCTTCTTCCAGGTACTGTGCCCTGTGCAAACCGGCAAGGAGAAGGGATGAAGTTTTGGATAAGCTGCGGGAGGTTATAGGATGGAAGAAGCAGGATGCGGACACATCGGTGGCATACGCATTCGGAACTGTCTGGGGGCATGGTTATTGCCCGGAATTGGTTTATCACGATACTGTTTGGAAATCCAGCAAGTCTTTGGATGAGGCAAAAGATTGGTATTTGAACCGTTTGAAAGGGGCTGGCCTGAAGGAAGATAAGAAAGTGGAAAAAGTTTGCAATTATCTGGAAGAGATTAGTGTAAACGGCAGAGTGGAGGATACTACGTATACCACTTTGGTCACCATGTTTTGGGAGGTACGAAGATGAGAATCGGCATCATTTACTATAGTGAAACGGGTAATACAAAGAAAGTTTCCGGATGGATCGCAGATGGCGCAGAGGCAGTGGCGGACACGGAAGTCAGACTGTTTAATCTGAAAGACGGAATGGAACCGGATCAGAATTATATTGAAAGCTGTGATGCCATTATTTTTGGTACGCCCACCTATTATGCCAATATGTGCTGGCAGATTAAACAATGGTTTGATACAAAACATCATTACAACTTATCAGGGAAATTAGGGTCGGCATTTTCTACAGAAAATAGTCCCAACGGTGGAGGCGGAGAATTGGCCATCATGACCCTGGTAAACCATATGCTGGTAAAGGGGATGCTGATCTATTCCAGCGGAGCGGGATGCGGAAGGCCGTTTATCCATATTGGTCCTGCAGTAGTAAGAGCGGCTATGGAGGAAAAGAAAGAACTTTGCAGGCTGTATGGGGAGCGGATCGCACAGCAGGCGCATCGATTATTCGATCGTCGGAGACTGGAGTAGAAACATGGGGGAAAGAAAAGTGATAAAAAAAGGGAACTGTGAGGGCAGACAGGGTGGAATACAAGGATATCATCGCATGATATATAAAAAGTGGTGGTGTCTGCTGGTGCTTGCCCTAGTGACACTGGTGTTGATGGTACTTTCTGTGAATGCAGGAGCGGCATCCATGTCTCCGCTTGAAGTATTAAAAACAATAGTTGGAATGGGGGATGAGCGGAGCTTTGTGGTAATTTGGAAAATACGAATGCCAAGAGTGATCGCCGCCGTGGTGGCAGGAGCCGGGTTATCCATAGCAGGCTGCGTGATGCAGACCTGTCTAAAAAATCCCCTGGCATCCCCCTCTACTTTAGGGGTATCTGCAGCGGCCACATTTGGAGCCAATCTGGCGATTATTGTTTTGGGGGCTGGAAGCGTTATGGCCACCGCATCCGATGCAGTGGTGATCAACAATCCTTATATCGTGACAATCTGTGCTTTCTTTTGCTCCATGGGTGCAGTGCTGCTGATTATGTCTCTGTCAAAGCTGCGGGGATTTTCGCCAGAGGCCATTGTCCTGGCAGGAACTGCGCTGAGTTCGCTTTTTGGAGCGGGGACCACCCTGATTCAGTACTTTGGCAATGATGTGCAGATCGCAGCGGCGTTATTTTGGACTTTTGGGGATCTAGGACGCGTTTCCTGGAAGGAAGTGGGCATCCTGGCAGTGATCACAGCATCCTGTATCCTTTATTTTATGCTGATGAGATGGAATTACAATGCGCTTGCAAATGGAGAGGAGACGGCAAAAAGTCTTGGGGTAAAAACCTCCAGAATCCGTTTTTGGGGGTTGATTGCGGCTTCTCTTTTGACTGCTGTTTCTGTGTCATTTATGGGAATGATCGGATTTATTGGTTTGATCGGCCCACAGATCATGAAGCGGATAGTTGGTTCAGACCTCCGTTTTTTAATTCCTGCATCGGCATTGATGGGAGCGGTTATTTTGCTGATGGCGGATACCGGTGCAAGAGTTTTGATTTCACCGATTATTTTGCCGGTAGGGGCAGTCACGTCTTTGCTGGGAGCGCCTATGTTTTTCTACATGTTATTGAAGGGGAAACGGAAGAGATGAAGCTTGAAGTTAAAAATTTATATTTTTCTTACGGAGCCCATGAGGTAGTCCGGAATGTATCGTTTACAGCCTCTTCAGGAGAAATGGTTGCTGTTTTGGGGGTAAACGGTGTGGGAAAGTCTACAATGCTAAAATGCATCAATCGGATCCATAAGCAGAAGTCGGGAGAGATTTTTGCAGATGATAAAAAAATCAGCCATATGAAAGATATCGAACTGGCTTCCCAAATTGGCTATGTGGCCCAGAACTGCGAGTTCTCAGAAAGCACAGTATTTGATGCGGTGCTTTTGGGAAGAAAACCTTTTATCAAATGGGATGTGACGGAGAACGATCTGGAAATCGTGCAAAAGGTTTTGCAGCTGCTTTCCCTGGAGCAGTACTCCATGAGGAATGTTCTGGAACTGTCCGGTGGAGAACGCCAGAAAGTAGCGATTGCCAGAGTTCTGGCACAACAGACTCCGATCTTGCTTTTTGATGAGCCCACAAGCAATTTGGATCTTAGGAATCAGCTGAAAGTTTTGGAGATTATTCAGCAGATTGTAAAGAAGCAGAATCTTATAGCGGTGGTTACGATTCATGATCTGAATCTGGCCCTGCGATATGCGGATAAGTTTTTGGCAATGCAGGATGGACAGGTATTTGGTTTTGGAGGCAGTGAGATTGTAACCTCAGAAACGATCAAAAAGGTGTACGGTGTAACAGCTGATGTAATCGACTACCATGGGCACAAGGTTGTCATACCTGAAACAATATAAAAATAAAAGGAGGAAACAAAGATGAAAAGAAAATTTGTAATGGTGTTAACAGCAGCAGCTCTGTTGGCTGTAGGAACAGGGGGTGTGGTGGCTGCCGCGGCAGAAACGGAACCTTTAGAAGAACAGTCAGAGACGATGGAAGGTTCGGAGGGAGAATATCAGGTAACAGACTTGTTGGGAAGAAAAGTGACGATCCCCGGGGAAACCTCCAGCTATGCCTGCATTGGATCAGGAAGTTTGAGGTTATACTGCTATGTGGCCGATAAAGGAGAATTAGCAGGAGTGGAAAATATAGAGGTGGAGAACGATCCCTCCGGTCGTCCTTATGCAATGGCGTTGGGAGATCTGAAAGATGCAGTTATAATCGGGCCGGGAGGACCTGGGAATGCACCGGATGCAGAATTGCTGTTTAACGCAGCGCCGGATGTCATTTTTTCTATGTATAATTCGGAAACGGCAGCCGTGGATGAGCTTCAGGAGAAGACGGGAATTCCGGTGGTGGCTTTAAGCTATGGAGAATACGAAGTGTTTGATCCGGCAATTTATGAGTCCATGATGTTGATCGGGCAGATTACAGGAAATGAGGAACGGGCAGAGGCAGTTGTGGATTATATGAAAGAGATTCGTGAAGATTTGAATGCCCGGACAGAACAGATGGAAGAGAAGCCTCTTGTGTATATGGGATGTCAGTCAAATCGGGGAAGTCATGGAATCGAGAGCACTGCTGGAAATTATGTGTTGTTTGAGGCTCTGAATATTCGCAATGCGGCGGCAGAAGCAGGAATACCAGAATATGCAATGATTGATAAGGAACAGATCTTGGAACTGGATCCGGATATTATGATTATCGATGCCGGAGGATACCAGATACTTTCTGATGACTACAAAGCTAATCCGGATTTTTATGAGACATTGACCGCATTTAAAGAAGGAAAGGTTTATATGCAGATGCCCTATAACTGGTATTATACGAATCTGGAGATCGCTATCGCAGACGGCTATTATATTGGCTCTGTAGTATATCCGGATGCTTTTTCCGATATTGATATAGAAGAAAAGTTCAATGAGATTTCAGATTTCTTTCTGGGAATGGAAGTGTATGAAACGATTGCCGACAGCTATTATGGCGGCTATCAGGCAGTAAAATTAGGCGAATGAGGTGAGAATTGTGAAGAAAGAAGACAAGAAAGTGCTTTGGGAAAAAGCGGCAGCTTTCCATGGACATGTGTGCGGCGGACTGACGATCGGTTATCAGGCGGCATTGTATGCCATAGAACTGCTGGATCTGAGTTTTTCAGAGGATGAACAGGTGGTTTGTATTTCAGAAAATGATGCCTGCGGGGTAGATGCGATTCAGGTGATTTTAGGATGCAGTGTGGGAAAAGGAAACCTGCTGTTTCATATGCGGGGAAAACAGGCATTTTCTTTTTACAATCGAAAGACGGGAAAATCTGTGCGGCTGGTCTTGAAAAAAGCGCCGAAAGAAATGACAAGGGAAGAAGCTTTTGCATATTATCAGAACTGTGAGCCACAGGACTTGTTTGAGGTAAAAGATACTGTGCTCAAACTTCCAGAGGCTGCCAGAATCTTTGATTCTTATGAATGTGATTGCTGCGGCGAGCGTACAGGGGCTAACTGGATCCGGCTGAGAGGCGGGAAAAAGCTTTGTCTTGACTGTTATCAGGAATATGACCGCTTTCATGTATAAAAGCCTATTCATATACAGCGCGATTTTGCGGAGTATTTTTGTTTTCTGGGAAGATAAGGGCTTTTGCTGCCTTAATCCTATGAAACGAAAAAAGGACTGCTGCCTTTCAGGTGTTTCCCTGATCTTTCAGGGAGACAGCTAAGGCAGCAGTCCTTTTTGGCTTTTGAAAGCTCTTTTAAATATTCAAAATCATATTTTATGCGTATGCGGCATTTCTTCTGTCTGTGGGATCTGTTGGATCTACATACAAAGAAAGCGGAACCTTCCGGTAAGTGGGTTTTGAAATACTGCTTGGGATAATGTAATCTCCCACAGTGACCGGAGTGCCTACCGGGCAGTTCTGGTAGATGTAGTAAGCATCGCCCATGCGAAGCCGGATACATCCTGCAGAAGCCTGCTGTCCGAGAAGGTTATATTTTGCTGCCGGGAAAGCGTAATGGCTGGGCTGAGGAGACGGCAGTGAGTGGAACAGAATATTCCAGGTAATGTGGCTGCAGTAATAGCCCCAGGTAGGCCCATCCAGTTCATGCAGACTCAGTTTATCCAGCAGAGTAAAGTTTCCTTTTGGCGTAGCGTTGTTCAATCCTGTGGAACAGAGGAATACTTTTACAGGGGTATTGCCCCGGTAAACAGCCACCATATTTCTCTGACGGTCCACCTTAATGGACCAGGGACCAGTAGGATTCTGCGGTTCTAGGGAAATATAGCCCTTGCTTCCAAAGTCGTAGGTCTTGCCGCCGATGGTGAGCTTTCCGGTGGCCATCTGGCCGTTGGAGGGCTTCAGGTAATATTTCCGGTTGCCCACGGTGAGCCATCCCTTCTGCATGACACCACTCTTGTCAAAGTAATAGTATTTGCCGTTCTTCTTCATCCAACCGGTTACTGCCTGGCCGTACCGGGAAGAAACAGCGCTGAAATAGTAGCGTTTTCCTTTATAGGTGAGCCAGCCGGTTTTCATAGTGCCATATTTGTTGTTGAAGAAATAGCGTTTGCCGTTGATGGTAAGAAGGCCGGTCTTTCTCTCTCCCGTTTTTGGATCCATATAGTACCGCTTACTTCCTACTTTCAAAAAGCCTTTCACAAGCTGTCCGCCTTGATTGAAATAGTAAGTCTTTTTGTTGAGCGTTTTCCAGCCCACGGCTCTGGCTCCTTTTTTGGCAGGATCCAGATAATAGTTTTTGCCCTTCAGCTTCAGCCAGCCCTGCACCTGCTGTCCTTTGCTGTTAAAGTAATAATAGGACTTGCTCAGCTTCAGCCAGCCCTTTGCCTGGGCTTTGCTTTTGGAATAAAAATAGTACCGTTTGCCTTTGTGGGTATGCCAGCCGGACTTTAGCTTTCCGTTTTTTTCAGCGTAGTAAGTCTTATTGTTTTTGGTGAACATCCCTCCGGCATAAATCCTGCCTTTGTTGTCCTTGAAATAATAGTAATTCTTAGAACCTCTTGGCAGTTCCTGCATTCCGGTGAACCCGGTGCACTTTTTGTTGGTATCTTTGTAGTAAAGATAGTATTTACCGGAAACTCTTTTGGCGATGACCTGTGCATTCTGGTCAGGGCCAGACCCCTCTGGTTCTGTGGCATTTGCAGGAAGTGCAAATACGAATACCATACACAGCAGCAAAAGAATCCGGCGGATCAATCTGCGCGTGTTCATGTACACTCCTCCCTTATTCTATTGATATCCATATTATAGCAGGAGAGGAAAGAAAGAACAACAGACTTAAGATAGATTTAAGAATTGTTTTTCCTGTTCTTTTCAGTTGTGTTTTACAGAGAAGTGTTTTATAATCAGAAACGTGTATGAAAAGGAACTTGAGAAGTAAGAGTTTGGCTATAACGGATCAAAACGGCAGTTTCACAGGCTTTTTCTGTGACTTTGTATATGGCTGAACTGTTACCTTAAGAATAACCATTAAGGGAGAAGGGGTTGATAGTATGGTGAGACGGGAGAGATATAAGAGGCTTATCATGTTTTTGGCTTCTCTGCTGGTGATCGGCCTTCAGACCATGAATTTTGCCTATGTCTGGTTTACAGAATATAACTATAAGGAAATTATGGGATTTCAGTACTGGCGCAGAGGACACTGGGCTTTGATTGTGTTTTATGCGTTTTTGGTATTTGTGATTTCGAAGCTTTTCGGAGCGCTCCGGGTAGGCTACATGCGGGTGCTGGATGTGATTATTTCCCAGATTTTGTCAGTGCTCTGCACCAACGTTGTGGCGTATCTGCAGCTGGCTCTCATCGGACGCTGGAAATTTCTGACTTATATAAAGCCCATGGTGTGGCTGACGGGAGTGAATCTTCTGATTGTGATCTGCTGGGTGGTATTTGTGCGGTGGATTTATGCAAAGATCTATCCGCCCAGACAGATGATCATGGTGTATGACGCACCGTCGGAGAAGCTGCTTCGGGATATCTCCTCCAGGGCAGATAAATACGTGATCAGCGAGGCAGTACACCTTGGCAGGGGGATGGACTATATTAAGGAGCGGATCCCCCACTATCAGGGAGTGCTTATTGGAGATATGCCCTCCCATGAGCGCAATCTTTTGCTGAAATACTGCTTTGAGAAGAATATCCGTTGTTACTGCTCTCCGAAGATTTCAGATATTATGATCATGAGTTCAGAGAAGATCCATCTTTTCGACACACCCCTGCTTCTGTTTCGGAATCGGGGGCTGACAGTGGAGCAGCAGGCCATCAAACGGTTTTTCGACATTGTGTGTTCGCTGGCCGGATTGATTCTGCTGTCACCGCTGCTGCTGCTGATTGCCCTTCTGGTAAAGGTCTATGATGGAGGCCCGGTATTTTATAAGCAGGAGCGTCTGACTCAGGATGGGAAGGTGTTTATGGTATACAAATTCCGGAGCATGAGGGTGGATTCTGAGAAGAACGGGGCCAGACTGGCCATGAAGAACGACAGCAGAGTGACGCCAGTGGGCCGGGTGCTGCGCAACATTCATTTTGACGAACTTCCCCAGCTTCTGAATATTCTGAAGGGAGAGATGTCTGTGGTGGGGCCCAGGCCGGAGCGGCCGGAGATCGCGGCCCAGTATGCCAAAGAGATACCGGAATTTCCTTACCGCCTGAAGGTGAAAGCCGGGCTTACCGGATACGCTCAGGTGTACGGAAAATATAATACCACCCCTTATGATAAATTGAAGCTGGATTTGACCTATATTCAGAATTATTCCTTCTATCTGGATCTGCAGCTTATCGCTACTACGGCGAAGATCCTGTTTCAGAAGGAAAATACGGAGGGGGTGGAACAGTGGCAGGTAACGGCAGCTACCAGGGAACAGCACAAGGAGCAGGAGGGCAGCAAAAAATAAAGGAAGGCCGTCCGGACGTTTCAGTGGTGATCCCGGTACACAATGGAGCAGGGACGCTTTCTGCAGCACTGGATTCGGCGCTGGGACAGGAGGTGTCCCTGGAGATCCTGGTGGTGGACGATGCGTCCAGCGATAACCTGGAACAGGTGATGAAGCGGTATCAGGGGCTTCCCCAGGTACGGCTTTTGCGGAATGAAAAAAATCTGGGGGCTGCTTCCAGCAGAAATAAGGCAGTGAAAGAGGCCAGGGGAGACTACGTGGCCTTTTTGGATTCTGATGATTTCTGGGCGGAGGGAAAGCTGAAAAAGCAGCTGAAGCTTTTAGAACAAGGGGACTTTTCCTTGTGCTGTACTGCAAGGGAACTGATGAGCAGCAAAGGAGAGCTGACCGGGAAGGTGATTCCCGTGAAGAAGGTGATTTCCTATAGGGATTTGCTGCATCACAACAGCATCAACTGTTCCTCCGTACTGCTTCCCAGAGAGACAGCCCTGGAATTTCCTATGGAGCATGAAGACAGCCATGAGGATTACATTACCTGGCTGAAGATACTGAAAAAATATGGGCCAGGGGCGGGCATTAATGAGCCGCTGCTGAAATACCGGCTTTCCGCCAAGGGAAAATCAGGCAGCAAGTTAAAGTCTGCCCGCATGACCTTTCGGGTGTACCGGTATATGGGATTTGGCTGGGTTCAGTCCCTGGCCTGTTTCGTCAGCTACGCGTTCTGTGGAGTGACTAAGTATCTGAGAGCAGCCCTGGGAAGAAAAAGAACCGGAGAGACAGAGCTGGTTTTTCAGAGAGAGGGGCCGGAGGCAACGCCGGGGAAAGAGGTGGAAACTGGGGAAGAATAGGGAAGGGTTTCTGACAGAGGAGCTTCCCGGAGAAAAGGCTCTGGTTTCAGGATTGAAACACCGGCAGATTCATGGTATGATAATATGATGACATCTGTGTCCACAGAGAACACGCCTCAATCCATGAGGTTTACTGGGGGTTCGGTGCTGTCCTCAATCAGCGTACACCCAATACGCTTCTGTCATCTGCCTTGAAAATCCGGCAGATCTCTTAAATATAAAAACAAGGCTACCAGAGTAGAAGATGCTGCTGCAGGGGCGGCGGAAGATACAGCGTTTTGAAGGAGTAAACATTTATGAATACAGCAAAGGAGCTGTTGGACAACCGGAAGATGATCTGGAAACTGTCCAAAAATGATTTTAAAACCAAATATGCGGGTTCCTATTTTGGAATTATATGGGCATTTATTCAGCCATTGGTAACAGTGATGATTTACATTGTGATCTTTCAGTTTGGATTTAAGGCGTCGCCCAGCGTGCCGGGCTATCCCTATGCCCTGACCCTCACATCAGGGATCATTCCCTGGTTTTTCTTTTCAGAGGCGCTGTTAAACGGCACCAATTGTTTCCTGGAGTATTCCTATTTAGTGAAGAAGGTTGTGTTTAAGATCAGCATCCTGCCTATGGTGAAAGTGATCTCTTCTCTGTTTGTGCATCTGTTCTTTATGGGGCTGGTGTTTGTGGTGTTCGTGGCCTTTGGGAAGATGCCGCCTGTGCAGTTTGTTCAGGTCATATACTATGCCCTGTGTACGTTCTGTCTCACCCTGGGCCTGGTATTTTTCACCTCCTCCATTGTACCCTTTTTCCGGGACTTTGGGCAGATTATCAATATCTGTCTTCAGGTGGGGATGTGGGCCTGCCCTATTATGTGGGACATGCAGCAGATGCTGGGGGATCATCCCCTGCTGATGAAGCTGGTGCGTCTAAATCCCATGGTGTATATTGTGGAGGGATACCGGGACTGCTACATCAATGGCGTCTGGTTCTGGGAAAAATGGCAGTACGGCCTGTATTTCTGGGCAGTGACCATTGTGTTGGGCTTGTTTGGCTTTAAGATCTTTAAAAAGCTGCGCATCCATTTTTCTGATGTGCTGTAGAGGAACCGGGAGGTAAGATGAAAAGTCAGAATGCAGTAGAGATTAAGAATGTAAGTAAAGTATATAAATTGTTTGAGCGTCCTAAGGACCGGCTGAAAGAATCCCTGTCTTTTATCCACAAAAGCTATCATACCGACCACTTTGCTCTGGAGGGAGTGGATCTGGAGGTAAAGAAAGGGGAGGCGGTGGGCATCATCGGAACCAACGGTTCCGGGAAATCCACACTGTTAAAGATCATTACCGGGGTACTTCATCCTTCCGGCGGAAGTGTGGAGATCAATGGAAAGATCAGCGCTCTTCTGGAGCTGGGTGCTGGCTTTAACATGGAATATACGGGAATTGAAAATGTGTTTTTAAACGGTACCATGATGGGGTTTTCTGATGAGGAAATGGAGCAGAAACTGCCGGCCATCCTGGAATTTGCGGAGATTGGAGATTTTGTCCACCAGCCGGTGAAAACCTATTCCAGCGGCATGTTTGCCAGACTGGCCTTCGCGGTGGCTATCAATGTGGAGCCGGATATCCTGATTGTGGATGAGGCTCTGAGCGTGGGGGATATTTTTTTCCAGGCCAAGTGTTATCGAAAATTTGATGAATTTAAAGAAGCCGGAAAGACGATTATCTTTGTGTCCCACGATATGGGGAGTGTGATCAAGTACTGTGACCGCGCGCTGCTTTTAAATAAGGGCAAGCCGGTGTTTGTGGGAAAGTGTTCCCAGGCAGTGGATATTTATAAGAAGATTCTGGCGAATCAGTATCATGAGGGGGATGAACCCGGAGGAGAAGAGCTGGCAGGGGCAGCAGGAGAAACGGCGCTGGAGGAAGGAAAACCCTGGAAGGAGCAGCTGATCGTCAATGCTCATTTGGTAGATTACGGTCAGAAGGAAGCAGAGATTGTGGATTTTGCGGTGATGGATCACAAAGGTATGGTAACCTCCTCTGTGGATAAGGGAAAGAGCTTTAAGATCAAGATGAAGGTGCAGTTCCACCAGGACATTGACCATCCTATTTTTGCCTACACGATCAAGGACCGGAAGGGAACGGAGATCACGGGAACCAATACGGTGCTGGAGAACTGCAACCTGGAACGGGGGCAGAAAGGACAGGAGGTAGTAGTGTGCTTTGAACAGGAGATGCATCTTCAGAGCGGCCAGTATCTGCTGTCTTTGGGATGCACAGGTTATCAGCTGGATCAGCTGGTGATTTACCACAGGATTTATGATGCCTGCTTCCTGGAAGTATTTTCCAACAAGGATACAGTGGGCTACTTTGATATGGATGCAGCGGTAAGTTATGAGAAGCTTTGAAATAAAGGAGCGGCAAATGACAGAGAAAATCGGCAATGTTTCCCTGAAACTGGATTATTATGAGGGACAGGATCTTTACAGTGACGGAGCAGTGGAGGAGGAGCTTTTAGAGGCGGTGAAAACCCATAGTCCGGAGGAGTTTCCGGAGCTGATCCGCAAAAAGGGAAGCTGGCCCTTTTTATACCATCTTTCAGAGCAGAGAGCCAATATCATTGACTGGTATCCCATGAAAGAAGGCGCTTCCGTGCTGGAGGTGGGAGCCGGATGCGGCGCTATTACCGGAGCTTTGACCCGCCGGGGAGGCCGGGTGGTGGCCAATGATCTTTCCAAGCGCCGCAGCCTGATCAATGCCTGGAGAAACCGGGAGGCTCAGAATTTGGAGATTATGGTGGGCAATTTTAACACGGTGGCAGATTCTCTGGAGGAAAAGTTTGACTATATTACTCTGATCGGAGTGTTTGAATATGCGGAGAGCTACATTCAGGAGCCGAATCCGGGGCGGGCGTTTCTGGAGAAGATTAATCGCCTGCTTAAGGAGGATGGAGAGATTCTCATTGCCATTGAGAATCGGCTGGGCCTGAAGTATTTTGCAGGCTGCATGGAGGATCATAGAGGGCGGGCCTTTGAGGGAATCGAAGGGTACCCGAATACTGCAGGCGTCCGCACTTACAGCAAAGGGGAGCTGGAACAGCTTCTGAAGAGCAGCGGATTTACAGACTATGAATTTTATTATCCCTACCCGGACTATAAGCTTCCAGTGTCCGTTTATTCGGATGAGCGTCAGCCGGGAAAAGGGGAATTATTAAATAATATAAGGAATTTTGACGGAGACCGCTATGTGCTCTTTGACGAGGGAAAGGCCTTTGACAGCATGGTGGGAACCGGGGATTTCCCCACGTTTTCCAATTCTTTTTTTGTGAGCGTAAAGAAAAAGAAGGATGGGGGAGGGGGATGTTCCGGAGAACGGGAAAGGGCCGGTGTCTTGGAAACGGATCAGATTTCCTACGTTAAATTTTCCCGGGAAAGGAGTCTGGCTTTCCAGATCGCTACCCTGATGGCAAAGCGGCAGGGAAAATACATGGTGGTAAAGCGGGCGCTGCATCCGTCCGGAAAGAGACATATTGCCAGACTGGAGGAAAATCAGAGGATTCTTGCCGGGCTGTATTCAAAAGAGCAGCTTGCGGTGTGTCCCTGCCGGATCAATGAAGCCGGGGAGGCAGAGTTTGTTTTCTGCCAGGGGAAAAATCTGGAGCAGGTGCTGGATGGACTGGTGAGAAAGAAGGATTTTGGAAACATCCGGAGGCTGGCAGAGTATCTCTATGAGATTTTGAAAACGGCCAAAGGTGTGGCCCCCTTTGCTTCCACAGCAGAGTTTGAACAGATGTTTGGGAAAGTGGAGCTTCCGGGAGAGCAGTTTGCGGCTCCCGTATCCAATCTGGATATGCTGTTTGCCAACCTGATTTGGTCCGGAGGGACAAAGAACGGCGAAAACGGGGGAGAGGGTGCAGAGCCTAAGCCAGGCTCCTCTTATGGGCAGCAGAAGGCAGAACTGACTCTGGTGGACTATGAGTGGGTATTTGATTTTATGATTCCCATTTCTTATATTTATGCCAGAAGCATTCTCCTTCATGGAACTTTGCAGACGTTACCGAAAGAGCAGTTGGAGGAATTATACGGTATTGCAGGCATAAAGCCCAAGGAGGTGGCCCTCTATTATCAGATGGAGGTGCGCTTCCAGCAGTACGTTTCCGGGAAGGATGAGATTCATGTGCTGTCTAAGGTCTACCCCCTAATGCGTACCAGAAATTTTCTGCTGGAATACTGGAATACGGATCAGGTATATTTTCCGGTCCGGGTGCTGGGTATTTTAAAAGAGAATCCGGAAAAAGAAGAAGAATTGTATTTTGGCCTGAATTATCTCCAGGAGGTTTGGGGGACGCTGAAGATTCGGGACACAGAGCGCTATCAGGCATTTGTGCTGTGCCCCGGGGATGCAGACTGTATTGTGCAGCTTCGGCAGCTTAGAGGAGACGGAGAGGACATTTCACTCTCCTCCCATAACGGGGAGCTGCAGCTGGGAGAGGATTATTATTTTCGGAAGGATCCCAGGATGATTGTGGAAAATAGGGACTATGAGACGCTGGAGTTTTCCTATTTCATGTATCACAGAAATGACGGGCTGATCTCTCAGGTGATGGATTTAAGAATCCTGGAGAAGGAACTGCGCAGACAGCTGGCTTTCAGCAGACAGAAGCCTCACCAGAAGGTGATTCGAAAGACCAGAGAACTGCTGAATAAGAAGAGGAATGAAGGACAATGATGGATGTATCAATCGTGATACCTACAAAAAATGCGGGAAAACAGTTTGAGCAGGTGCTTCAGGCAGTATTTAACCAGAAAACTTCCTATACCTATGAGGTGATCTGCGTGGATTCCGGTTCCAAGGACCAAACTGTGGAGCTAATCAGGAAATATCCCTGCCGCCTGTTCCAGATACCGGCCTCAGAATTTGGCCATGGAAAGACCAGAAATTACGGGGCCTCCAAGGGGACAGGCACCTATATTGTGTTTATCACCCAGGATGCCATGCCGGCTTCCGATACCTGGCTTCAGAATTTTATTGATGCCATGGAGATGGATCGGGATATTGCGGGAGGTTTTGGCATTCATTATCCATATCCTGGGTGCAATCTTCTGGATGTCCGGGATTTGGCCAGTCATTTTAAAGGCTTTGGAGAGGACAATACCATTTACTGGCTGGAGGATAAGGAGCGCTATGAGAGAGAGGAAGGATACCGCCATTTTCTGGCTTTTTTCTCTGACAACAATTCCTGTCTCCGCAGATCCGTGTGGGAAAAATATCCTTATGAAAATGTGAATTTTGCGGAGGATCAGCTGTGGGCCAAGAAAATGATCGAGCTGGGGTATAAAAAGGTGTACTGTCCTTTTGCTCCGGTGTATCATTCCCACAATTACAAGGCGGCCACTTATTTTGCCAGGTATTATGATGAGTACAAGGCGCTCTATGAGCTGCATCACTTTGAGATCGCAGACCACTGGAAGCGCCTGCCGGGGATGCTTTACCGGCAGGTGCGGGGAGACTGCGCATATATTAAGCATCTGGATATGAAATTAAGCAAAAAAGTGTATTGGGCATTCTATTCCCTGTTCCGGAATTTCGGACGTTTTTACGGCGGATATCTGGGGGGGAAGTACCATGGATACAGCGGGAAAAAGCAGCAGTTTTTGGATCGCCATATTTCCCAGCAGTACCGCCAGAAGAAAGGTTGAACTATGGATAACAGAGATTTAGTGGGAAGAATGAAACGGTATTACAAAAAAAATGGTTTAAAAAAAACGCTGAAGCGCTGCGTCACCAAGCCGGAGCCGCCCAAACAGCAGATCTTGGATTTCTGGAATTTTATCGTGGATACAAAGGAGATTCCTTTTTCCGCGGAGGAGGCAGAAGGATGCAGAGGCGGACAAAAGATCGTCAACTGGATTGTGCCGGAGTTCGGTAAGGGTTCCGGAGGCCATATTAATATCTTCCGTTTTATTTCCGCGCTGGAGCGCAGAGGTATTCACAACCGGGTCTATGTGTACCGGGCGGTGGAGTTGACGGATGACGAAAAGCTCCATACTCTGCTGCGGGAACATTTTTCTATTTTAGATCCCCGGGTGGAGAGCTGCTGTGATGCAGGAAAGGCAAAATTTGCTCACGCTACGGTGGCCACCTCCTGGATTACTGCCTATTTTGTGAAGAATTTTAACAATACCATCTCAAAGTTTTACTTTATTCAGGATTTTGAACCCTATTTTTATGCCAGAGGATCTGAGTACTCCTTTGCGGAAAATACTTACACCTTCGGATTTCGGGGCATTACTGCAGGAGACTGGCTGAAAAATCTGGTGGAGCGAGAGTATGGGATGAAGGCGGACAGCTTTGGATTTTCCTATGACCGGGATCTTTATCAGCCAAAGAAAAAGACGGAAGGCGGACAGAGGGTGTTTTTTTACGCACGGCCGGTAACACCAAGGCGGGACTGGGAGCTGGGACTTTTGGCGCTTAATGAGCTTTGCCGCAGGATGCCTCAGGTGGAGGTGGTGTTCGCAGGCTGGGATGTGAGCAGCTACGAGATTCCCTTTGCTCATAAAAATCTGGGAATCGTATCTTTGGAGAATCTTTCTGACCTGTATGCTCAGTGCGATCTGTGCCTGATCATCTCCAGCACCAATCTGTCTTTGCTTCCTCTGGAAGTGATGGGATCCGGCAGCGTGGCAGTATGCTCCAAGGGAGAGAACAGCTCCTGGCTGGTAGATGAGGAAAATGCAGTGATGGTGGATTTTGAACCCAATCAGATTGCAGATACCATGGAATTTTATCTGACCCATCCAGAGGAGCTGGAGCGGATCCGTCAGAAGGGCATCGCTTTTGCAGAAGGGACTTCCTGGGAGCGGGAGGCAGATAAGGTTTATGAAGCTATATTGAAAGGAATCAGGGAAGATGAAGGCTAAGAAGGTTCTGATTATCGGCGGAAACGGTTTTATCGGCATGAATTTGGCCAAAACTCTTGCAGAGAGGGGATGCCTTGTAACCAGTTTTGATCTGGCAAAGCCATCCTGGGAGCTGCCGGGTGTGGATTATATTGCCGGGGATTTCTTCGACACCCAGACGCTGGAGGGGATTCTAAAGGGCATGGACGCGGTGGTTCACGCCATCAGCACCATCAATCCCAGCAATTCCAATGAGAAATACATGAGAGGTTATGAGGGGGATTTTCTCCAGTCTGTGCGTCTCTGTGAAATGGCAGTGCGTCATGGTGTGAAGCTGTTGTTTCTCTCCTCTGGGGGTACGGTGTACGGCAATCAGGAGCATCAGCCTATTACAGAGGCAGCCCCCACCCATCCCATCAATCACTATGCGGCCTTGAAACTGTGCATTGAGAATGTGATTCGCACGTTTCATGCCCAGCAAAGCGGGGATATGGTGATTGCCCGGATTTCCAATCCCTATGGTCCCGGTCAGGATTACCACAGAGGGGTCGGGTTTATTGATGCCGCCCTGAAAAAATCACTTACCGGGGAGGTTATGGAGATCTGGGGAGATGGAGAGACGATCCGGGATTACGTGGCCATTGAGGATGTGTGTCAGATGCTCTGTGCTCTTCTGGAGTATGAGGGACCGGAAGATGTGTTTAATATCAGCTCCGGCCAGGGGGAGAGCCAGAATGATATTCTCCGATATTTGGAAGAGCTGGGAATTGATTTGAAGGTGGTATTTAAGCCCAGCCGGAATGTGGATCTGAAAAAGACGGTGCTGGATAATTCCAGGATCCGCCAGATCTATACGAAGCCTCTGAAGCCTTTCAAGGAAGGAATTTTGGAGTATTATACCTGGCTGAGGGAACAGAAAAGGCAGAACGAAAAATAGAGGAAAGACAGAGGGGGGCAGGCAGTCTGTCTCTGGGGAGAAGTAATGAAAAAAATACGGGAATTAAAACAAGAAACCAAATTTGAACTGATCTTTTTGACGCTGGTGGGGATTTTTCTGTTTTCCTGGGCTCTGCTGCAGCCCAAGAATTTTTCGCCGGATGAAGCCATGCGGTTCCAGGTAGTGGACTACATTTTTAAATACAACCGGCTGCCTCACGGGGGAGATCCGGAGGTGATGAATTATTCTTATGGCTTATCCTACGCCTTTTATCCGATGCTTACCTATATGGTATCCTATGTGTTTATGAAGATCGTCAGTATTTTTACCATGGATGCCCACGCATTGGTGGTGGCTGCCCGGATGGCGGAGGTGCTTTACGGTGTGGCAACGGCCTGGTTTACGTTAAAGATTGGCAGACGCTTTTTCAAGGGAGCCATGGAGAAAATGTTTCTCTGCCTGGTGGTGTTTCTTCCGGGGGCCTTTATCTTATTTACCTATGTAAACTGCGACAGTTTGGCTCTTTTGGCTACTGCCATGCTGATTTATTCCTGGATTCGGGGGCTGGAAGATCAGTGGAGTTTCAAATCCTGCGCCCTGGTGGGGGTGGGGGTGTCCGTCTGCGCCTTGTCTTACTATAATGCCTACGGCGTGATTCTGGCCACGGTGGTGGTCTTTACGTTGTCCATTCTTTTCTGTGAGGAAAAACGGTGGAATTTTAAAAAACTGATTACCAGAGGGCTGTTTATCACTGCCATTTTCCTGGCTCTGGCCGGCTGGTGGTATGTGAGAAACTATATGCTTTACGATGGGGACATTCTGGGTCTGAACATTACCACCGTCTATGCAGAGCAGTATGCGGCAGAGGGGATGAAGCCCTCTCAGCGCATGACCCTTCAGGAGACCCCGGGCTTTGGCGTGCTGGATATGCTGTTTTTGCAGCCCCATAACCACCAGCATAACTGGATGCTTATGGTGTATTACAGCTTTCTGGGCGTTTTTGGCTATATGACTGTGTGGCCGCCGGAGTGGATTGGCAAAGCCTTTATGGTATTTTTCCTGGTGGGGCTGCTGGGGGTTCTGATGCAGGCACGCAAGCTGTTTGCAGTGCGGGAACAGCGTTTTACTCAGATAAAGATGATTGGTAATTCCAAACTGAAGGTGACCTGTACCTATAAGCGGGATCGGTGGAGCAAAAGGGCAGTATTTCATGCAGGTATGCTGATTACCCTGATTCTTCCCAATCTTTTGAATATCTATAATTCTTATGCTCAGGACTATCAGCCTCAGGGGCGCTACAGCATGCCCATGCTGATTCCGCTGATGTACTTTATGACCCTTGGGATTCAGAAGATTACTGCCAGATTTGACAGAAACGGGAAAGCGGTGAAGCTTGTAGGATATGGGATGTGTGCAGCCATGATTGCCTTCTGGCTGTACTGCTATCTGGTTTTGCTGCTGCCCAGATTTCTGAAGCTGGTGGGATAGAAAGGCAGCTGACCGCCTTGATTTTGTATTCCAGGGATTTGTAAGAGGGAATTTTATGGCAAAGCTTAGAGAATTGACCCAGAAAACAGTCCGCACTCTTCGGGAGGACGGATTTCAGAAAGTGGGAGAAAAGGCAAAAATATATTTAAAGCGGATCCGTGAGGAGAAAGTGGGGCAGGAGTACACAGACCGGTGTTTCAGGGAGGTGCTGTTTATTAACGGATGCGATGAGCATCTGCCTCATCCGGGGAGATACCGGGTGACCCATCAGAGAGAACAGCTGGAGTCTCTGGGCATCACCACGGGTGAAGTGTATTACCGGTATCTGAAGTTGGATACGGTGAGATGCTATCGCACCTTTGTATTTTTCCGCTGTCCCTACACTCCGGTAATCGGAGAATTTGTGGAGCAGGCCCATAAGCTGAACAAGAAAGTGTTCTATGATGTGGATGATCTGGTGATTGACACTGCGTACACGGATATGATTGCCTATCTGGACACCTTAAGTCACCAGGAGCGTCAGGAGTATGACCAGGGAGTTCGGGATATGGGGCGTCTGCTGCGTCTCTGCGACGGAGCAGTCACCACCACCGGCTGTCTGGCCCATGAGCTGGAACAGTATGTACCGAAGGTGCTGGTGAACCGGAATGTGGCTTCAGAGGAAATGGTAAAGCTGTCCCTGGAGGCAGAAGGAAAGGCATTCAAAGGGGAAGAAGAGAAGGCTGTGGTGAGTCTTGGGTATTTCAGCGGCAGCATTACTCATGACGAGGATTTTCAGATGATTCTTCCAGTGCTGCTTAAGCTTATGGAAGAATATCCCAATCTTCGCCTTCATCTGGCTGGGGAACTTCATCTGCCTCCGGAGCTGGAAGAGAGGAAGGAGCAGGTTCAGATGCAGCCTTTTGCCAGCTGGAGGGAGCTTCCTGCCATGATTGCAGGGGTGGATATTAATCTGGCTCCTCTGACTACCACCACCTTTAACCGGGCAAAATCGGAGAATAAGTGGGTGGAGGCTGCCTTGGTGAAGGTGCCCACGGTAGCCAGCGATATTGGAGCTTTCCATGAAATGGTGGAAAATGGAAAAACCGGGATCCTTTGCCAAAACCTGGAGCAGTGGGAGGCGGCTTTGCGTGCTTTGATCGAACAGCCGGATTATCGGACTCTTATCGGAGAAGCGGCCTGGGAATACTGTCTGGATCACTGTGTCACTGCCAATACGGGGCAGGAGCTGGGCAGATTTTTAAAAGGGCAGGAGTCCAAAAGCGCAGTTTTTCTGCTCCCTGCTTTTCAGGTCAGCGGCGGCGTTATGGTGGCGCTGCAGCATTGCCGCATTCTGCAGGAAGCAGGCTGGGATGTGCTTCTTTATTCTATAGAGGAGCGGGGCAGGGAGCGGTGGTATGAATTCGAAGGCTGCCGTTTTCCGGTGCTGAATGGAAATGATGCGGCGATTTACGGGGATTTTGACTGGGCTGTGGCCACTATGTGGTCCACTGTGGACTGGCTGGAGGCGTTTCCCAGGGTGAAGCACAGGGGCTATCTGGTACAGAATTATGAGCCGGGCTTTTACGCCTCCGGAGATCCTCTGCGGATGCGGGCCAGAAAGACGTATGGATACCGGGAGGATCTTCAATATCTGACCATTTCCAGATGGTGTCAGGAATGGCTGATGGAGCAGTATGGCCATGAGGCCAGGTATGCGCCCAACGGGATTGCACCGGAGAAATTTTTTCCTGCGCCCAGAAATCTGGAAGAAACATCCGGAGAGAAGATTCGTATATTGATAGAGGGGGATTCCACTGCCCCCCATAAAAATGTGGATGAGAGCTTTCGAATTGTGGAAAAACTGGATCCGGAACGGTTTGAGGTGTGGTATATGGCCTACAGTGGAGAGCCAAAAGACTGGTACCGGGTGGATCGTTTTTTGCCCAAGGTTCCCTATGACCAGATTCAGGAAGTGTACCAGGACTGTGATATTTTGTTAAAATCCAGCCTGATGGAGAGCTTTTCTTATCCGCCCTTGGAGATGATGGCAGCAGGAGGCTTTGTCGTTGCTGTGTTAAACGGAGGAAACCGGGAATATCTGGAAGACAAAGAGAACTGCCTGTGCTACCGGCCCGGGGATCTGGATCAGGCAGTGCAGGCTATTTTGCGTATCTGCGGGGATCGGGAGCTGCAGGATAAGTTTTATCAAAACGGACACAAGACGGTTATGGAACGGGATTGGAAGCAGATTAAAGAAAGCATCTTGAATTTGTATCAGTAGAGGTTCTGTATGAAAAAGATTGTGATTATCGGGGCCAATGATTTTCAGAGACCCTTAATTCAAAAAGCAGGAGAGCGGGGCTATGAAACCCATGTGTTTGCCTGGCGGGAAGGAGCTACGGGAGCGGAGGATGCAGATTATTTTTATGAGATCAGCATTACGCAGAAACAGGAGATTCTAAAGATCTGCCGGGAGATCCAACCGGACGCAGTGTGTACCATTGGTTCCGGCCTGGCCAATGTGACTGTTCAGTATCTGGCAGAGCAGCTTGGCCTTCCGGGAAACAGCAGAAGCTGTATCATAAGCTCCACAAATAAATTTGAAATGCGGAAGGCCTTTGAAGCAGCGGGAATTCCGGTACCCTATTTTCAGGTGGCAGAGGAAGGGGAGGCCATAGAACCTCCCGCTTACCCGGTGATCGTAAAGCCTACAGACCGCTCCGGCAGCAGGGCCATCACCAGGGTGGAGAAAAGAGAAGAGCTGAAGGCGGCTATCCAGGCAGCGGTGGATCAGTCCTTTGAACGGCGGGCCATTGTGGAGGAGTATATTCCTGGTGGGGAATACAGTGTGGAGACCATCAGCTTCGGCGGACAGCATCTCTGCCTGGCCATCACCAAAAAATTTACCACCGGAGAGCCTCATTACATCGAGGTAGGGCATCTGCAGCCGGCGCCTCTTTCAGGAAAGGTGCAAAAGCGGGTGCAGGAGCTGATTTTTGCAGCCCTGGATGCTTTGCAGGTGCGTTTTGGGGCAGCCCACAGCGAGGTGCGCATTGACGAAACGGGGACGGTGCGAATCATTGAGATCGGATCCCGTATGGGAGGAGATTGCATCGGCTCTGATCTGGTGCCTCTCTCCACCGGCCAGGATTTTGTGGGCATGGTGCTGGATACTGCTCTTGGGCAGCCGCCCCGGATGAGTGAACCGAAGGAGCAGGTATCTGCCATCCGTTTTCTTATGGATAAGAGAGACCTGGAGCATTTAAGATGGCTGCAGAGGTGCCATCCGGATGCCATCCGGAAGGTAGTAATAGAGGGGGATGTGGAGACCGCTCGCATTGTGGACAGCGGCAGCCGCCCCGGATTTTATATCCTGCAGACAGAGACACTGCAGGACATGGAGTATCTGCTTCATGAGGGCCCAAAGGAGAATCCTATTGAGACCCCGGGGCTGGCCAGAGACTGCATCAGCAGGATGATGGAGGAACACTATGACAGTCTGGTGATCAATGCAGGACTTCACTCGGATCTGAGCTGCATTCTGGCAAAGACCTGTGTGGAACTGGGGCTTCCCTGCCGGGTGGTAGGCACTCTGGAGGAAGAGCAGCGGACCAGCGAAAACAGGGAAACTTTAAAGAGACTGAAGGTGCGGGAGCTGCTTGGCCCCTGGCAGGAGCTGGAGCAGACGGCTGATCGGGCAGCAAGGGAATTGCAGGAACTGGGACTTCGTCCCTACTGCCTTGGCAAAATTTCGTAACGGTTCATCCGTATACAAAGTTACAAAATTCCAGAAACAGACAGAAATACCTGAAAGAGGCGCAGTAAATGCTATTGCGCCCCTTTCTATAAGATGCTATAATAAAAAATAGACTTAATCTGCAAGGATGTCCGTTTCCGGCAGATTGATGTGATCCTATGGCGTAGAGCGGGTTCGCCATCCGCAGGAGAATGGAAGGATGCGGAAGAAAAAAACAGAAGGATCTGGGGCAGTGCCTCAGGAACAGAGTCTTAAGACACCAAAGAAACGGGGAAAGCTGGAAGTATCTCTTGGATGGTTTCTCATCCTGCATCTGAGTTTGATCGTAAACTCTATGGCAGGCGCGGCCTCCAAGATGGCAGGACGACAAAAGTTCCTGTCACTGAAGTTTTTCTTTTTTTATGGTCTGGTGTTGGCCATTACCTTTGCTTTTGCGCTGGTGTGGCAGCAGGTGTTAAAGCACATGTCACTGACCTTTGCTTTTACGAACAAGCCGATCACTATGATCTGGGGAATCATCTGGGGGGTACTGATTTTTCAGGAGAAGGTTACCTGGAATATGCTTTTGGGTTCCGGAATTATACTGGCAGGGATCATTATAGGAGTCAGCGGAAATGAGTAATTTGGGAAAATACATAGCAATCTGGATGCTTTCAGTGTTCATCTCCTCAGTGGCTCAGGTGATGCTGAAGGTGGCAGCCAATAAAACCTATGACAAAAAAATAAAAGAATATGTAAACCCCCTGGTGATCACGGCCTATGGCATTTTCTTTTTATCTACCATACTTACCATGTATGCGCTGAAGTTTGTGCCTCTGACCATGTCACCGATTATTGAATCCACCAGTTACATTTTTGTGCCCGTGCTGGGTGTCTTTATGCTGCGGGAGCGCATCAGTAAACGCCGGCTTTTGGGTATGGGCATCATGGTGATTGGAATATTCGTGTTTACCCTGTAGGAGCCGGAAGAGGCGGGAATAAGGAGGCAGGGCAGATGCGGCAGGACAATGGGACGGGAAAAGAATACGTACAGGAAAAGAATACAGAAACAGCCATACAGATCAAAATAAACGCTGTATGCAGCATGCGGTAGGAACGAAATCATACAAGAGAAACGAGAAAAGATACAAAATGCGCCAAGGTTTTAGCCTGCGCATAAGGAGGAAGCCCTATGATTGATTTTAACAGACCCCCCTATGTGGGAAAAGAGCTGGATTATATTAAGCAGGCCATTGAGATGGGCAAGCTGTGCGGAGACGGTGAATTTACAAAGCGATGTTCTGCCTGGATGCGGGAAAAGTATCAGGCAAACCATGTGCTGATGACCACCTCCTGCACCCACGCTTTGGAGATGGCAGCTTATCTGTGCGACCTGAAGGAGGGGGATGAGGTGATCATGCCCTCCTATACCTTTGTGTCCACGGCAGATGCCTTTGTGCTTCGGGGAGCAAAGATTGTGTTTGTAGATATCCATCCGGAGACCATGAATATAGATGAGACTAAGATCGAGGCAGCCATCACAGAAAAGACAAAGGTGATCTGCCCGGTGCATTATGCCGGTGTGTCCTGCGCTATGAATGAAATCATGGCCATTGCGAAAAAATATAATTTGAAGGTAGTGGAGGATGCCGCCCAGGGCGTCAGCGCTTACTACAACGGCAAGGCCCTTGGCACCATCGGAGACTTCGGCTGCTACAGCTTTCATGAGACCAAGAATTATACGATGGGAGAGGGCGGGGCTCTCGTATTTCAGAATGACCAGTACCAGGAGGCAGCAGAGATCTTAAGGGAAAAAGGGACAGACCGGAGCAAGTTTTTCCGGGGACAGGTGGATAAGTATACCTGGGTAAATTATGGTTCCTCCTATCTGCCCAGTGACATGAATGCCGCTTATCTTTATGCCCAGTTGGAAGAAGCAGAAAAGATCGACGCTAAGCGCCATGCAATCTATGATTATTACCATGAGCATCTTGCACCCCTGGCAAAGGCCGGCTATATCGAGCAGCCGGTTGTGCCGGAGTATGCAAAACACAATGCTCACATGTATTTTATAAAAGCAAAAGACCTGGAAGCAAGAACACGGCTGATGAAGTATCTTCGGGAGAAGGGGGTCTGGACGGTGTTCCACTACATCCCGCTCCACACTGCCAAGGCGGGTCAGATGTTCGGCCGTTTCCATGGGGAGGATGTGTACACCACCAGGGAGAGCGAGCGGCTGATGCGTCTGCCCATGTTCTACAATCTGAGCATGGAGGATGTGGCCTATGTGACCCAGTGCATTCTGGATTATCCGGAGTTCAACCGCTAAAGAGAAGAAATTCGAGGACAGTTTGGGAGGATTCATGGCAGAAAGTAAATGGATCTCTTATGTAAAGAAAATCAGACCCTACAATATTGTAAAGGGCGTTCGCTATCTGAAGCATTTTGGTTTTAAGGAATTTATGATCCGTCTCTCTGAGCGGATGGAGCCGGAGGAGGTGCCTTACGGCCCCTGGTATGAAAATTACCGGGCCAAGGAGCCAAAGCTGGAACAGCAGCGCAAATACCGTTTCAAAGAACCGGCGGTATTCAGCATTGTGGTGCCGGTGTATAAAACGCCGGAGCTTTTCCTGCGGCAGATGATACAGTCAGTGCTGGATCAGACCTATCCCCACTGGGAGCTGTGTATTGCCAATGGAAGCCCGGAGGATGAGACGGTGTCCGGGGTACTTTTGGAGTATCAGGAGAAGGATGCCAGGATACGGATTCAAAATCTCGAAAACCAGGGGATCGCAGGCAACAGCAATGCAGCTCTGGCCATGGCAGAAGGAGATTTTATCGGCCTGCTGGATCATGATGATCTGCTGGCTCCGGACGCCCTGTTCCAGGTGGCTAAGGCTTTGGAGCAGAGGGCTGGGAGAAGACCCATGAGGGAGGCAGAAGCCGATGTGATCTACACGGATGAGGATAAGGTGACCGGGGATCTGACAGAGCATTTTCAGCCCCATCTGAAACCGGATTTTAATCTGGATCTCTTGCGCTCCAATAACTATATCTGTCATTTTCTGGTGGTGAGAAAAAGCCTGGTGGAAAAAACAGGAGGCTTTCGGAAAGAATTTGACGGGGCTCAGGATTACGATTTTATTTTCCGGTGCGTGGAGCTGGCAAGGGAAGTGGTGCATGTGCCGGAGATTTTGTATCACTGGAGAGTGCATCAGTCCTCCACCGCAGATAATCCCGCCAGCAAGCTTTACGCCTATGAAGCTGGGCAGCGGGCCATACAGGAGCACTTAAGGAGGCAGAATACGCCGGGAGCAGTGGAAAAGAAAAAGGATCTGGGATTTTACCGGGTCGTCTATCCGGTGAGGCAGGAGGCGCTGATCTCCATTGTGATTCCCAACAAGGATCACAGGGAATTGCTGCAGCGCTGTCTTACTTCTGTCTACGAAAAGAGTACTTACGGAAATTATGAGATTCTGATTGTGGAGAACAACAGTACGGAGAAGGAAACGTTTGACTATTATAAAGAAATCGACGGAAAGAGAAATACCCGGGTTTTGTACTGGAAGGGGGAATTTAATTATTCCGCCATCAATAATTTTGGAATTAGTCAGGCAAAGGGAGAATATCTGATCTGCCTGAACAATGATATAGAAGTGATCACGCCTGGCTGGATGGAGGAGCTTTTGGGCACCTGCCAGCGGCCGGAGGTAGGGATCGTTGGAAGCCGCCTTTATTATCCGGACAATACCATCCAGCATGCCGGGATCGTTGTGGGAATCGGCGGTATTGCAGGAAGCATGTTTGTAGGTATGAAAAGAGAACGCAGCGGTTATCTGCATAAAGCAGCCCTGATGCAGGATTTAAGTGCCGTGACAGCAGCCTGTTTTATGGTAAAGCGCAGCGCTTATGAGGCAGCCGGGGGTTTTGAGGAGAAACTGGCAGTGGCTTTTAATGATGTGGATTTTTGTCTGAAGGTGTGCCAGGCCGGATATCTGGTGGTGTACGACCCTTACGCAGAGCTTTACCACCATGAGTCAAAGACCAGAGGAAGCGAGGATACGAAGGAAAAAGTGCAGCGCTTCCAGAATGAGATTGAATATATGAGGAGTCATTGGACGGACATTTTAAAGAAGGGGGATCCCTATTATAATAAGAACTTGTCTCTGTCCAAATGGAATTACTCCCTAAGGAGCTGAAAGCAAATGGTAGAAGCCACAGTGATTATACCAAATTTAAACGGGATGCCTTATCTGGAAGGCTGTCTGTCCTCTTTAGAGCGTCAGACAGTGAAAAATTTTGATGTGCTGCTTCTGGACAATGGATCAGAGGATGGCAGTCCTGAATATGTGCGGGATCATTTTCCGCAGGTGCGGCTCCATCGCTATACGGATAACACAGGCTTCTGTCATGCAGTGAATGCAGGAATCCGCATGTCTGACGCCCCCTATGTGATTTTGCTGAACAATGATACTGTCTGTGACGAACGTTTGGTAGAGGAGCTTTTGAAGGGAATTAAGGAGCACCATAACAGCTTTTCCGGGCAGGCTAAGATGCTGCAGATGAAGAAGCCGGAGCTTCTGGATGACGGGGGCGATTATTACTGCGCTTTGGGCTGGGCCTTCGCGGCAGGGAAAGGGAAAAAAGACCGGGGAGGCGGGAAGGACAAAAAGATTTTTTCCTCCTGCGGGGGAGCTGCCATTTATCGGAGAAAGGCTCTGGAGCAGATCGGACTGTTTGACGAGAAGCATTTTGCCTATCTGGAGGATGTGGACTTAGGATACCGGGCCAGGATTGCAGGATATGAGAACTGGTATTTGCCGAAGGCTGTGGTGTATCATGCAGGGAGCGCCACCAGCGGTTCCGCTTACAATGAGTTTAAGGTGCGCCATACCTCCAGAAACAGCGTGTATTTGATTATGAAGAATATGCCCTGGCCGCAGATCCTTTTGAATTTTCCCTTTTTGATGGCAGGTTATGTGATCAAAATGGTATTTTTTGCCAGAAAGGGTTTTTTCCGCCAATACGTGACGGGGATACGAAAAGGCATTTTTTTGGCTCAGAAAGAGGATAAGGTTGTTTTTGAAAAAAAGAACTTTAAAAACTATGTGAAGATCCAGATGGAGCTGTGGTTCAATATGATCCGCAGGATCGGGGATTTTTAGGAAGAGCAGGTTTTTAATCTACAAAGCCCCAGAGGTGAGAAAAATTGATTAAAGATAATCAAAAATATTTTAATCGGCTGCACGTACTCATTGATGCGCTGGTGATTACATTTTCCTATGTGCTTGCCTGGTTTATCCAGATCCATATTTTTGTAAGGGGGACAGCGGGAACTCTTTCGGTTCAGACCTACATGTCCGCTCTGATCTTTCTGGTTCCGGGCTTTCTGATCCTATATTACGGCTTCAATCTCTATACGCCCAAGCGGGTTCAGGGACGGCGGCTGGAGGCGGCCAATATTTTCAGTGCCAACATGATCGGAATGCTGGTGTTTATGTTTGTGCTGTATATGATCAACGAACCGGATTTCTCCCGGCCCATGGTGATTATGTTTATTGGGATCAACGTCACTCTCACTGTGATCGAGCGGAATGTAATCCGCATGGTGCTTATGAATATCCGGCGCCGGGGCATGAACTTAAAGCACATTATTCTGGTTGGCTACAGCCGGGCGGCGGAGGAATACATTGACCGGATTGTACAGAACCCTCAGTGGGGATATCAGGTGAATGGGATTTTGGATGACTTTGTCCGTCCCGGCACCACCTACAAAAATATCAAGGTTGTAGGGAATATTCAGGATCTGGAGCGGGTTTTAAGCAGAATCAATCTGGACGAGATCGCCATTACCCTGGGGCTGAATGAGTACTATAAGTTAAAATCTATTGTGGCAGTGTGCGAGAAATCAGGAGTTCACACGAAATTTGTTCCTGACTATATTGATATTATTCCCACCAGACCTTATACGGAGGATCTGCTGGGGCTTCCGGTAATTAATATCCGTCATGTGCCTCTTACCAACACCTTCAATATGATGGTGAAGCGGTCGATGGACATTGTAGGATCCTTTCTGGCTATCCTTTTGTTTTCGCCGGTCATGCTTTTGACGGCGATGGCCATTAAGGCCACTTCGCCGGGGCCTCTGATCTTTACCCAGGTGCGGGTGGGACTTCACAACCGGCCCTTTAAGATGTACAAGTTCCGTTCCATGGAGGTGCAGAGCGTTCGGGATGAGAAGAAGGGATGGACCACAAAGGATGATCCCAGGGTCACCAGAATTGGAAAGCTGATCCGAAAGACCAGCATTGACGAGCTTCCACAGCTGTTTAACGTATTGAAGGGAGATATGAGTCTGGTAGGCCCAAGGCCGGAGCGCCCTCAGTATGTGGAAAAGTTCCGGGAGGAGATCCCAAGATACATGGTAAAGCATCAGGTACGGCCGGGAATGACCGGCTGGGCTCAGATTAACGGGTATCGAGGGAATACTTCTATCAAGCGGAGAATCGAGCATGATATCTATTATATTGAAAACTGGACGGTGGGGCTGGATATCAAGATCCTGGTCCTGACAGTGTTTAAAGGTTTTATCAACAAGAATGCCTATTAGGGGCAGAGCGCAGAAAGGAGCGTTGTTATGTCAGATACACCCAGAAACGATGAGAGCATCCGGGAAAACGAACATCAGTCTCAGTATCGGGATGCCATAGGGAACAAAGAGGCTTACCGTCCGTTGGGGACAGAGGAGAACTGGGAGCAGAAAGCTCCTTCCGGTTATGAAGAAAAGGATAACAGGAGGAATGACCGGCAGGGCGCTGAGGACGGCACAGGAGCGCATCAGCAGAGCTTTGAAGAAAATGGAGAGGAAAGCAGTGATCAGCCGGGCTATGGCGGGAACCCAGGAGGCTATCAGCAGGGCTATTATGGGAACGCAGGGGGGTATCGGCAGAACTTTGCCGGAAATGCAGCAGGTTACCAACAAGGTTTCCAGGGCAATGCCAGTGGCTATCAGCAGGGCTATTATGGGAACGCAGGGGGGTATCAGCAGGGCTATGGCGGGAACGCGGGAGGTTATCAGCAGGGCTATGGCGGGAACCCAGGAGGCTATCAGCAAGGATATGCCGGAAATGCAGGAGGTTATCAGCAAGGGTATGCGGGAACCCCAGGAGGCTATCAGCCGGGCTATGGCGGGAACCCAGGAGGTTATCAACAGAATTTTGCCGGGAATGCGGGAGGCTATCAGCAGAACGTTGGTGGAAAAGCAGGCGGCCGCGGGCAGAATTTTCAGGGCAACCCAGGTGGTTACGGACCGGGATACGGGCCTCAGGGAGGCCGACAGCAGAATTTCCAGGGCAGTTACGGAAACGGAAAGCCGCCGAAGAAGAAAAAGCGCAGAAAGGTTCTGTTTATTGTAGAAATTCTTGTTCTTTTGATTTTGGCGCTGGGACTGTTCCTGTTTGTGCAGCTGGGACGGATCGACCGTGTGAAGCTGAAGGATATTTTAGTGAATGAAGGAGCAGGGAGCCAGAGCGGATATCAGAATATTGTGGTGTACGGCGTGGACTCCCGTCAGGATCAGCTCACCAAAGACAGCCACAGCGATACCATTGTGATCTGCAGCATCAATAAAAAGACAAAAGAGATCAAGATGGTGTCCGTATACCGGGATACCTATCTGGATAATACCAACGGAGAGTACCGCAAGGCAACAGAGTGTTATTATTTCGGCGGTCCGGAGCGCTCTATCAATATGCTGAATACCAATCTGGATCTGAATATTACAGATTATGTGACCGTAAACTTTAATGCAGTGGTGGAAGCAGTGGATCGTCTGGGAGGAATCGACCTGGAGATTACAGAGGAAGAGCTGAAGTGGCTCAACGGCTATCAGTACGACCAGGTGGAAAATTCTCAGGTGCAGGCAGAGTATGAGCCTCTTCCCGCAGCCGGGTATCAGCACTTAAACGGCAATCAGGCGCTGGCCTACAGCCGGATCCGCTACACGGAAGGATATGATTTTAAGCGGACAGAACGGCAGCGGACGGTGATGATGAAGATTTTTGAGAAGGCAAAGACCCAGGGCGTACCTGCGCTGCTGTCCATGGTGGACGCTATGCTTCCCATGGTCTCCACCAGTCTTTCCAATACAGAGCTGATCAGCCTGGCTTCCGGCATTGCAGGATATACCATCGGTGAAAACACCGGATTCCCCTTTGACCAGTATGCTACTCAGGTGGACGGTTCGGATGTGGTGGTGCCTGTGAATTTGGCAGCCAATGTGACACAGCTTCATCAGTTCCTCTTTGGAGAGGAGAACTACACGCCTTCCCAGAAGGTTCAGGAGATCAGCAATACGATTATTAATTATACAGGGATTCAATAATGAAGAATTTATCAGTGACAGTGGTGATTCCCACTTACCGGCCGGATGAAAAGTTTAAAAAGCTGCTTTCCAGGCTGGAAAAGCAGACAAGACCGCCGGAGCGGATCCTGATCATCAACACCGAGGAGCAGTATTTTTCCTGGCAGGCAGTGGATGGAATTCGGGGAGCGTCGGTACTTCACATTGGGAAGAAGGAGTTTGACCATGGAGGAACCAGAGATCTGGGAGTCAGGATGGCGGATACGGATCTGGTGGTATTTATGACTATGGATGCGATACCAGCAGATACGCATCTTCTTGAGAACCTGACAGCGCCCTTTGAGGAGGAGCGGGTGTGCGCCGCCTATGCCAGACAGCTTCCAGATAAGGACTGCAGTCCCCTGGAGGCTTATACCAGAAGATTTAATTATGGCCAGGAGAGCCGTATAAAGACAAAGGCGGATCTTCCAGAGCTGGGCATCAAGACTTTCTTCTGTTCCAATGTGTGCGCCGCCTATCGGCGCAGTACTTATCTGGAACTTGGAGGCTTTGAAAGGCCTACCATCTTTAACGAGGATATGATCTTTGCAGGAAAACTGATCCAGGCAGACCGGGCGGTGGCTTACTGTGCCGGGGCCAGGGTGATCCACTCTCATAATTATACCGGGGTTCAGCAGTTTCGCAGAAACTTTGACCTGGGGGTATCCCAGGCAGATCATCCGGAGATTTTTTCCATGGCAAAATCGGAGACAGAAGGGCTTAAGATGGTGAAACAGACTGCCAGATGGCTGATCTCAACCAAAAAAGCCTGGCTGCTGCCAAGCCTGGTGTGGCAGAGCGGCTGCAAGTTTTTAGGATACCGCCTGGGGAAAAATTATAAGAAGCTTTCCAGAAGATTCATTGGATTTTGTACCATGAATCCGGAATATTGGACATAGAATAAACACAATTACCTGTTACACTGTGGTTCACAGTGTAAGGAGTGATTTCAAATGGATGAAAACAGAGAGTACAAAGACCGCCCATCCCATTCCGGCAAACGGCCATCCTGGCCGGGCGTTGTAATGTTGGGGGTGGTGACAGCAGGTGTTCTAGGCAGCGTGATCTTTTCCTTTACCGAGGGCGATGTGATAGGAATTCCTTCGGTGAAGGAGCTGCTGGAGGGAACAGAAAATATAAAAGAATCAGGAGCGAAGCTGCAGTCGGAGGAGCAGCAGGGACTGTATCTGGGAGAGACGGATCAAACCCAGTCGTTATCCGGAGAGAGGCCGAGAGGCCCCCTGGACGTGTCAGATGTGGTAGTTGCTACCATGCCCAGTATTGTGGCCATTACCAGTGAGACGGTGCAGGTGGTTGAGTCTTATTTTTATGGGACTGTGGAGATCCCGGAGGAGAGCAGCGGTTCCGGGATTATTATAGGGAAAAATGACCAGGAGTTTTTAATCGCCACAAATTACCATGTAGTGAAAGATGCAGATACCATGACCGTGTGCTTCAGCGCAGGGGAAGATTACGCAGAAGACGCTATCGTTTCTGCTAAGATTAAGGGCCGGGATACTGCCAGGGATCTGGCTGTGGTGGCAGTGGAAGAGCAGGATGTGCCAAGGAAAATCCGGGACATGATCCAGGTAGCGGTACTTGGGGATTCTGATGAACTGCAGGTAGGACAGCAGGCGATTGCGATTGGAAACGCATTAGGCTACGGACAGTCGGTGACCACAGGAATTGTCAGCGCGCTAAATAGGCAGATGGAAGTGGAAGGAGAACTTCAGAATTTTATTCAGACGGACGCTGCCATCAATTTTGGAAACAGCGGCGGAGCCCTGTTAAACAGTGACGGACAGGTAATTGGCATCAATTCTGCAAAAATTACCGGACAAGGGGCAGAAGGAATGGGATATGCGATCCCAATCAATGAGGCCAAACCTATTCTGGAAGAGTTGGCGAATCAGACCGCCCGGGAAAAGGTGGAAACAGACAGACGTGGCAGCCTGGGGGCAGAGCTTCGCAGCGTATCTCAGGAAGCGAGACAGCTCTACAATATTCCGGCAGGAGTTTTAGTCTACCATGTGTATGAGGATTCCGCGGCGGCCAAAGCAGGCCTTCGCCAGGGAGATATCATCACCGCGCTGGATGGAAACCGGGTGAGCAGCCCGGAGGCTCTGGAGGGTCTGCTGGCCTATTATGAGGCCGGGGAGACCGTGGAGCTGGAGTATGAGACCGGAATCGGCGGCGCCTACGAGCAGAAAAAGGTATCTTTGGTACTGGAGGAAACAACAGCTTCCGGATATCAGGAGAATGACAGCCAGCAGGAGCTGGGGCCGATCTCCCCCTACGACTTTTTCGAGGAGGATCCCTGGTTAGGAAACTGGTGGTAAGAAAAGAGCGTGCCGGATCGGGAAAAACAGCAGAGAAGAGGAGTAGCCTGGCGGCGAAGAGGCGGAATTTGTGCAGAAGGCTGATTGCCGGGTACCAGGTGAAGATAAGGAGAAGAAATGTCAGAAAATCATAAGGACGATAAAATAGAGGAAACAGCAGATTTAGAGGAAGTGAACGCTTCAGAGACAAGGTCCGGGGGAGAAGGAGATTCTTCTAAAGAGGATAACACTTATGAGAAAGTCTGCGTCATGTGTCATCGCACAGAGAGCAAGGCAGGCAAGATGATTGATCTTCCGGGAGGAATGACGATCTGTCCGGATTGTATGCAAAAAAGTTTTAATGCCATGAGCAATATGGATCTGTCCAATCTGCAGAATATTCCGGGCATCAGCTTTATTAATCTTAACGATTACCAGGCTCAGATGCCAAAGCAGCAGAAGATTAAGAAAAAGAAAAAGGAGCAGGAGCCGAAGAAGGAATTTGACATTCATTCTATTCCGGCACCCCATAAGATTAAGGCCAGCCTGGATGATTATGTGATTGGCCAGGAACATGCCAAGAAAGTCATCTCCGTGGCAGTGTACAACCACTATAAGCGGGTATTCACAGGAACCATGGATGACATTGAGATAGAAAAATCCAATATGCTGATGATCGGGCCCACAGGCTGCGGAAAGACGTATCTGGTGAAAACTCTGGCCAGACTCCTGGATGTGCCTCTGGCTATTGCAGATGCCACCTCCCTGACGGAGGCCGGCTATATTGGAGACGATATTGAGAGCGTAATCTCAAAACTGCTGGCTGCTGCGGACAATGACGTAGAGCGGGCAGAGCAGGGGATTGTATTTATAGATGAGATCGATAAGATCGCCAAGAAGAAAAATGCAAACCAGAGAGACGTGAGCGGTGAATCCGTTCAGCAGGGAATGCTGAAGCTGTTGGAAGGCAGTGATGTGGAGGTACCGGTGGGAGCTTCCAGCAAGAATGCCATGGTGCCTATGACCACTGTAAATACCAGAAATATTCTGTTTATCTGCGGAGGCGCTTTCCCGGGGCTGGAGGATATCATCAAAGAACGTCTGAACAAACAGGCTTCCATTGGCTTTCGGTCTGATCTGAAGGACAAATATGATCAGGATCCTGATCTGCTTACTAAGGTTACGCTGGAGGATATCCGGAATTTTGGCATGATCCCGGAATTTATCGGCAGACTGCCGGTGGTGTTTGCACTGCAGAGTCTCACAAAGGAAATGCTGGTGAAGATTTTAAAGGAGCCGAAAAATGCGATTTTAAAACAGTACCAGAAGCTGTTGGAGCTGGATGAGGTAAAACTGGACTTTGCAGAGGATGCCCTGGAAGCGATTGCCGAGAAGGCTATGGAGAGAAAGACCGGAGCCAGAGCGCTTCGGGCTATTATCGAAGAATTTATGCTGGATATTATGTATGAGATTCCCAAGGACGACAACATTGGCAGCGTACTGATCACCAGAGCCTATATTGAAAATACAGGAGGCCCGGTGATTACCATGAGAGGAATGCAGTGCCTGCCGGGATAAAGGCCGGTCAGGCATCCGTCAACGAGAAGGATCGTTTTGGCAGAGGAGGAAAGAGGCTATCAGGCTGTGAGTACAGTCAGGCGCAAAAAGAGGATGCCGGGCAGCGGTCAAAAGTTGACAGAATTCGCTAATAATGTTATGTTTAAAGGTACTGGGAGGAGAACAGTGTATGAATGAAGCGCACGAGCAATTTTTAAAAACTCTGGCAGGCCTGTTGGAACTGGCAAAGAGCAAAAAGAATACTCTGGAGTATGATGAGATTCTGAAGGCCTTTGAGGGCATGGAGCTGACAGAAGATAAGATTGATCAGATACTGGAATACCTGGAGAAGCATAACGTAGATATTCTTCAGGGAAAATCTCCGGAGGATTCCACAGATGATCTGCTGCTGGATACGGAAGAAGATCTGATCTTAACAGAGGAAGATGAGATAGATATCATTGATGATGTGGATGTCCTGGAGGGAGTCAGCACCGAAGATCCGGTGAGGATGTACTTAAAGGAGATCGGAAATGTGCCCCTGTTAAACAGCGATGAAGAAGTGGAGCTGGCCAAACGGGTGGAACAGGGCGATGAGGCGGCCAAGAAAAAGCTGACGGAGGCCAATTTGCGCCTTGTGGTAAGTATTGCCAAAAAATATGTGGGCCGCGGGATGCCGTTCCTGGATCTGATCCAGGAGGGAAACATGGGCCTTATGAAGGCTGTGGACAAATTCGATTATACCAAGGGTTATAAATTCAGTACATATGCCACTTGGTGGATCCGTCAGGCCATCACCAGAGGAATCGCAGACACAGGAAGAACCATCCGTGTTCCGGTGCATATGGTGGAGACCATCAATAAGACGCTGCGCATGACCAGGACACTTTTGCAGGAGTTGGGACGGGAACCCACCCCTGAGGAGGTGGCAGACCGGCTGAATGTTCCGGTAGCCAGAGTCCGGGAGGTGTTGAAGATTTCCAGAGATCCGGTATCCTTGGATACGCCCATCGGTGAGGAGGATGACAGCCATCTTGGAGATTTTATTGAGGATGATACGGCTCTTTCCCCGGCAGATTCAGCAGCTTTTTCCATGCTTCGGGAGGAGCTTGGCATTGCCCTGGAGTCTCTTACAGAACGGGAGCGCCAGGTAGTGAGGCTTCGGTTCGGACTGGAGGATGGAAGAGCCAGAACCCTGGAAGAGGTGGGCAAGGAGTTTAATGTTACCCGTGAGCGTATCCGTCAGATAGAGGCAAAGGCGCTGAGAAAGCTGCGCCATCCCTCCAGAAGCAAGAGGCTGAAGGATTTCCTCACATAAGGAGAATAGGATGTTTGAACGGATTGATTATATCACAGTGAGAATTGAGGGAGATTACGCCTATCTGCAGCAGGCAGATGACCCTGCAGCGGAAGAAAAGTGTGTGGCTATGGCTCTGCTTCCCCAGGAGATTATGGAGGGAAGCCGCATCAAGTATGAGATGATGAGCTATGAGATGGCATAGGGAAAGATTTCCCAATAAAAAAAGCAATGAGCCAGGTGATAATGAGAATGCTCATTGCTTTTTTTGTTTCATAAGAACTGCTTCCTAATTTTCCTATGGGATCGCGGGAGCAGTTCTGTTTTGGAAACGTCAGCAGGAAACAGATCCTTTACAGGAAAATGTATTTACATACAAACAGCACTGCCAGTACGTACATCAGCACGCTGATTTTTTTAGTCTTGGCCTTGCCTGCCACCAGATTGATTACCGTGTAGCTGATGATACCCATGGCAATACCCTCAGAGATACTGTACATAAATGGCATTGCAATGATGGTGATAAATGCGGGAATAGCTTCCGTAAAATCATTGAAATCAATCTTTGTGATGGAAGTCAGCATCAAAAATCCCACGATGACCAGGGCCGGAGCCGTAGCAAAGGACGGAATAGCCAGGAAAATGGGGGATAAAAACAGGGACAGACCAAAGAGAATGGCAGCTACCACGCTGGTAAGGCCGGTGCGTCCTCCTTCAGCCACGCCGGAAGCGCTCTCTACGAAGGTAGTTACTGTGGAAGTACCCATAACTGCGCCTACGGAAGTACCTACGGCATCTGCCAGCAGAGCGCCTCTAATTTTGGGCAGGCGTCCGTCCTTATCCAGCATATCAGCCTTGGAAGCTACACCGATCAGGGTTCCCAGAGTATCGAACATATCTACAAACAGGAATGCAAACATGATCACCACAAAGTCCAGCGTGAATACCTTGGAGAAATCCATGTGGAAGAAAGTGGGAGCCAGGCTTGGAATGGAGATTCCTGCGGAAAAATCAGGCAGCAGGCTGAAGAAACCGGCTTCCGGGTTGGGTACATAGAATCCCAGGAACTGGCAGATAATGCCAAGACCCCAGGTGATCAGGATACCCCAGAGAATATTTCCTTTCACTCCTTTTACTACCAGGATGGCAGTGATGAGAATACCGATGAGAGCCAGAAGCACAGTGATCCCTTCGGACTGGAACATACCGTTCTGTACAGATCCTTTAAAGGAATAAACAGTTACCAAAGTAGCGCTGTCCACCACGATCTTTGCGTTCTGCAGGCCGATAAAGGCGATAAACAGTCCGATACCTACGGACACAGCGTGCTTCAGATTGATGGGTATGGCGTTGAAGATCGCCTCCCGCACATTGGTCAGGGACAGAAGGATAAAGATCACACCTTCTACAAAGACAGCGCCCAGAGCCATTTGCCAGGTAAAGCCCATGCCAAGAACCACTGTGTAGGCAAAGTAAGCGTTCAGTCCCATACCGGGAGCCAGCACGAAGGGGTAGTTGGACAAAAGAGCCATCAGGCAGGTGGCAATGAAGGAAGCCAGGGCAGTGGCGGTGAACACAGCACCCCGATCCATACCAGCCTCTGCCAGGATGTTGGGATTCACAGCCAGAATGTAGGCCATAGTCATGAAGGTGGTAACACCAGCCAGGACTTCTGTCTTTACGTCCGTGTGATTTTCCTTCAGATGAAACAGTTTGTCAAGATTCATAACACTTTCCTCCTTTTTTGGCATTGCGTTTCAGAAACCGGAGGCGGGACGGGGACTGGAAAAGATCAGTCTGCAGACTTTCTTTTTGAATGGACAGCAGTCCCGGTCAGGCGGAGGGCGTAAAAAAACCACCTGCCGCTGCCACGGAATCTTTTTAAGAACTTATAGGCAACTATTACGGTAGTTGGTAGAAACATCCATCCCATTATGGATTTATATAAGTTTATGAATGCCTTATAAATTTTATAAACATAGTATAAAAGATTCTGGCAAAAGTGTCAATGGATTTGTAGATATTTTTGAAAAGTTACGGAATATATGAAAGAATAATTGTGCAATATCTCTCAAAGAAACGAAGGAAAAAAAGAAATCAGACGTAGAAAATGCAGTGTTTTCAGAGGGAAAACAGTATTGACTTTTGCACTGTTCAGGAATAAACTTGTAAAAAAAATTTTCTCCCGGCGAACAGTCGGATGGCCCAAAAGGCGGCCGGACTGAAACGTTTGTACAAATGGAGAGGAAGAGAGGACCGCTATGTGTGGAATCGTTGGATATACAGGAAGCAAGCAGGCAGCGCCCATTATTCTGGAGGGATTATCCAGGCTGGAATACAGAGGCTATGATTCAGCAGGAATGGCTATTTTAAACAGCAATACCCAGGAGATTGATGTGGTGAAGGCTAAGGGAAGGCTGAAGAATTTGGCGGAAAAGACCAATGATGGCATGGATATGCCGGGGAACTGTGGAATTGGTCATACCCGGTGGGCTACTCACGGGGCCCCCTCCAAAGAAAATGCGCATCCCCATTACAGCAAGGACAAGCTGGTGGTGGCAGTACATAATGGGATCATAGAAAATTATCAGGAATTAAAGGATCATCTGCTTCTGAAGGGCTACAGCTTTTATTCGGAGACCGATACAGAGGTAGTGACAAAGCTGATCGACTATTATTATCAGGAGACAGGGCATAATCCCCTGGAGAGCCTGTCCAAGACCATGCTTCGAGTGCGGGGATCCTATGCTCTTGGGATTCTGTTTTATGACCGTCCCGGCGTACTGTACGCGGCAAGAAAGGACAGTCCTCTCATCATCGGACAGAGCGGGGAGGGAACCTTTATTGCTTCCGATGTTCCGGCCATCCTTTCCTATACAAGAAACGTGTACTATCTGGAGAATTTAGAGATGGCGGAGCTGCGCCAGGATGGAATTTCTTTCTATACGATAGACAGGGATGAGATCCAGAAGGAGATGGTAACAATTCAGTGGGATGCCCAGTCTGCAGAAAAAGGCGGATATGAGCATTTTATGATGAAGGAGATCCATGAACAGCCAAAGGCAGTGAAGGATACCATCCATGCTTATGTAAAAGAAAACACCATTGATCTGGGAGAAGCAGGATTGGAAGAAGAATTTTTAAAAAACCTGCAGAAGGTGTATATCGTAGCCTGCGGATCGGCCTACCATGTAGGGGTGGTGACCAAGTATGTGCTGGAAGATCTGACAGATGTGTCAGTGGAAGTGGATCTGGCTTCTGAATTTCGCTACCGCAATCCTAAACTTCCAAAAGATTCCCTTGTGGTAATAATTTCTCAGTCCGGGGAGACGGCGGACAGCCTGGCGGCTCTGCGGCTGGTAAAAGATCTGGGAGTGAGAACCTTAGGAATCGTCAATGTGGTAGGCTCCAGCATTGCCAGGGAGGCGGATTCTGTTTTGTATACACTGGCAGGGCCGGAGATTGCAGTGGCTACCACCAAAGCCTACAGTACCCAGTTGATCTGTGCCTACCTGCTCTCTATGGAGATTGCCCGGGTGAAAGGACAGATGGAGGATGAGACCTATCGCAAAATGCTGGAGGATCTCACTCAGCTTCCGGAAAAGATAGAGCGGGTTCTTTCCGATAAAGAGAGGATTCAGTGGTTTGCCAATAAATTTGCGGCAGCCAGGGATATTTTCTTTATCGGAAGAGGGCTGGACTATGCCATTTGTCAGGAGGGCAGCCTGAAGATGAAGGAGATCAGCTATATTCATTCGGAAGCCTATGCTGCAGGAGAGCTGAAGCACGGCACGATCAGTTTGATCGAGGAGGGAACCTTGGTGGTTGGTCTTATGACTCAGAGCAGTCTGAGTGAAAAGACTCTGAGCAATCTGGTGGAGGTAAAGAGCCGGGGCGCTTATCTGATGGGGGTGACCCAGTACGGAAACTACAGCATAGAGGATACCGTAAACTTTGTGGTGTACACCCCAAAGACAGATCCTCATTTTGCCACCAGCCTGGCGATCATTCCCCTGCAGCTTATGGGATACTATGTGAGTGTGGCCAGAGGGCTGGATGTGGATAAGCCCAGAAATCTGGCAAAGAGCGTCACCGTGGAGTAACTTCAGGAACCAAAAGATGACGCAAGAGCGCAAAGAGGCAGAAGAAGCCGGAAACGGAGGGTGACGCAAGAGCGCAAAGAGGAAAAAGAAACCGGGAAGAAGAGGACAGAAGAAAGAATAATTGGGGGAGAAGAATTGAAGATTTGGAATTATATGAAAAAGTACAAGGGCCGTTATCTGTTGGCGCTTGTGTGTATGCTGTGCGCCATTGTTTTGGACCTGTGGGCGCCGGTACTTACAAGAAAGATCATTGATGATGTGATCATAGGGGGACAGCGTTCCATTTTAATGTCCCTGCTTTTGGGGCTGCTGGGTATTGGAATAGGAAGGGCGGTATTTGGGTATATTAAGGAATTTACTCTGGATTGGATCGGAGTCACCATCGCCAATCAGATGCGCAGGGATGTGTTTGATCATGTGCAGACTTTGTCAGCAGGATATTTTCACAAGCATAATACGGGAGAACTGATGACCAGGATCAAGGATGACGTATGGAAGGTCTGTGCAGTGCTGGGATTTCTCGGAATGCTGGCAGTGGAGGCTGCGGTTCACACGGTGTTTGTGATCACCTGCATGGTGCGGCTGAGTCCCCTGCTTACCCTGGTGCCTCTTGCCATCATCCCGGTGATCGGTTTTTTGGCTTTGCGCATGGAGAAGCAGGTGGGGGCGGTCTATGAAGAAATCAGCGATGAGACAGCGGCGTTAAACACAGTGGCGGAGGAGAATCTGGCGGGAGTGCGGACCGTAAAGGCTTTTGCCAGGGAGGAGTTTGAACAGAAGAAATTCCGGAAACGAAATCAGAGGTATTATCAGTTAAATATGAAGCAGGCACATCTGATTTCCCGTTACCAGCCCCTGATCTCCTTCCTTGGAAAGGTGCTTCTAATGGCGGTGGTTATCTGCGGCGGCATCTTGGTGCTTCAGGAGAAACTGACGCTGGGAACGCTGGGAGCGTTTACAGAGTATGCCAACAATATTATCTGGCCCATGGAGATCGTGGGATGGCTCAGCAATGATATCGGGTCAGCAAAAGCCTCCTGGAAAAAGATTAAAAAGGTGATGAGCGAAGAACCGGTGATCCGAGAGCCAGAGCATCCCACTGTGCTTTCAAAAGTGGAAGGGCATCTTACTTTCCAAAAGGCAGGATTGACTTTAGAGGGACAGGAGATCCTGAAGGATATCTCCTTTGATCTGGAGCCGGGAAAGACCCTGGGAATTATGGGAATGACCGGAGCGGGAAAGAGTATGCTGGTGAATTTGGCCAAGCGGTTTTATGATCCCACAGAGGGAAGAATTTTGCTGGATGGGGTGGACTTAAGAGAATTGTCTCTTGGACAGATGCGCTCCTCCATGGCAGTGGTGGCGCAGGATGTGTTCCTGTTTTCTGACACAGTCAGTCAGAATGTACGTATGGGGCAAAAAGACCGGATGGAGCCAGATACGGTACATTGGGCGCTTAAGCACGCTGGCGCTTCGGAGTTCGTGGAAAAGCTGTCGGAAGGAAGCAATACCCTGATCGGAGAGCGAGGCGTAGGACTTTCCGGAGGCCAGAAGCAGAGAATCAGTATTGCAAGAGCCATTGCCAAGAAAGTGCCCATTCTGATCCTGGACGATTCTACTTCCGCTTTGGATATGGAGACAGAACGTCAGATACAGCAGGACTTAAGGCAGCTAAAGGACACGGCAAAGATCATCATCGGTCATCGCATCTCTGCCGTACGGGAAGCAGATGAGATTCTGATTCTGAAAGACGGTAAAATTGCAGAGCGGGGAACCCATGAAAGTTTGCTGGCCAGAAAAGGCCAGTACTATAGAACCTGGCAGGTGCAGTACGGGGAGGAGGTGCAGCCATGTCCGTAAATTCTATTCGACAGGATGAACAGCAGATTCATATGTCTAAAAAGACAATACTGGTGCGGCTGTACAGCTATATGACCGTGTACAAAAAGGAACTTTTGGCGTTGGGCGGTCTGATGGCAGTGACAGTGGCCATTTCTTTGATTTCGCCGCTGTTTATTGAGCGGGCAGTGGACGTCCATGTGGCAGGGAGGGACGTGAAGGGACTCCTGTTTTTGGGCGCAGCGGCTTTTTTCTGCTATCTGGTATTTATGGCAGGAACCAGGCTGCGGATGCTTTTCATGGCCAGAATTACCAATCAGGTGCTGAAAACCATACGGGAGGAACTTTACGCCCATATTCAGACCCTGAGCTTTGATTTTTTTGACAGCCGGCCTACGGGAAAGATCCTGGCAAGAGTGATCGGAGATGTGGACTCTCTAAAAGAAATGCTCTCGGACAGCATCACTCAGCTGATACCGGAGTTTATTACTGTTGTGGGTGTGGCGATGATCATGGTGGCTAAAAATGCGCAGCTGGCTTTGGCGGCCCTGATCACCCTGCCCTTTCTGGCAGCTGGAATGTTTCTGATCATGACAGTGTCCCACAGACGGTGGCAGTCATACCGGAGAAAAACCTCCAACCTGAATGCCTTTATCCATGAGGATATGTCGGGGATCCGCGTGATTCAGAGCTTTGCGGCTGAGGAGGAGACAAAGAAGGATTTTTATCAGCTCTCCCAGGAGACCAGGGATTCCTACATTCATGCGGTTCGTCTGGCAGACTGTTTTGGACCGTTGGTAGATCTGACCTGGGGGGTGGGAGGATTTCTGCTCTATTATATTGGAATCCAGGTGGTAGGCGTAGAGAACGTGGGAGTAGGCACCTTCCTGGCCTTTTCCACCTATCTGGGAATGTTTTGGAATCCTATCCGCAATCTGGCCAGCTTTTATAATAAGCTGGTGACCAATCTTTCCGCTGCGGAGCGGATCTTTGATATCATGGATACGCCTGCCAAGATCACAGACCGGCAGGATGCCAGACCTCTGCCTCCTATAAAAGGAGCGGTAGAGTTTAGGAATGTGACTTTTTCCTACCTGGATGAGCCGGAGAAAAGAGTGCTGGAACATGTGAGCTTTCGAGTCGAGCCGGGGCAGACCATCGCGCTGGTAGGGCCTACGGGAGCGGGTAAAACCACGATTGTCAATTTGATCAGCCGGTTTTATGATGTGCAGCAGGGAAAGATTTATATTGATGATTATGAAATCCGGGATGTGACTATGAAGAGCCTGCGGCAGCAGATGGGGGTGATGACCCAGGACAATTTCCTGTTTACGGGAACCATTCGTGAGAACATCTGCTACGGCAGGCCGGAGGCTTCGGAGGAGGAGATGGTGGAGGCGGCCAAAGCGGTGAATGCCCATGAGTTTATTGTGAAGCTGGAAAATGGATATGATACCAGAATTAGTGAGCGTGGAGCCCAGTTGTCCGTAGGACAGAGGCAGCTTCTGGCCTTTGCCCGCACCATGATCTCAGATCCCAGAATCCTGATTTTGGATGAAGCCACCTCCAGCATTGATACTCATACAGAGCTTCTGGTGCAGGAGGGGATACGAAAACTTCTGGAAAACCGCACTTCCTTTGTGGTAGCCCACCGTCTTTCCACTATCCGGAATGCAGACCGGATTTTTGTCATCGACAACCGGGGAATTTTGGAGGACGGCAGCCATGAGGAGCTGATGGAAAAGAAAGGGGCCTATTACCAGCTTTACGAAAGCCAGTTTTCCTGAAGGGAGTCAGCTATACCTGGTTTGGAATCTGACGTCCCTCATGGTTCATGGTGTAGTTGTCCCGGTAAACCAGCTGGGAGATGGGCACCAGCTCATAGCCCTGCTGCTGCAACCCTGTGATTACAGCCTCCAGGGCCTGGGCAGTGTACTTGGCTCCATTGTGCATGAGAATGATGGAGCCGTTGCCCAGATGCTTGTGGCAGGTGACGGTCTGGATAATAGAAGCTACGCCGTAGTCCTTCCAGTCCAGGGAGTCTACGTCCCACTGAATCGGCAGATAGCCGCAGGATTTGGCAGTCTGCACCAGAAGATTATTGTAATCTCCGTAGGGAGGACGGAACAGATTCATATCAACTCCTGTCAGGGACTTACCTTTTTCATGTACCTTCATCAGCTCTTCTTTCTGCTGGCTGGCAGATAATTGGCTCATATTTTTGTGATTTTCGCTGTGATTGCCCAGGTCATGCCCGGCAGCAGCGATTTTTTTTACATCCTCAGGGTAGGATTCCACCCAACCACCGGTCATAAAAAAGGTGACTTTGACATTGTGGGCTGCCAGAATATTCAGTATGGTATCCGTATCTTCGTTACCCCAGGCAGCGTCAAAGGAGAGGGCTACCTGGGGTTTGTTGGTCTGAACGCAGTATACAGGCAGCTCCTTTTGGGACTGCATATTGCTGACTGCCACGATCTGGTCTTTGGTGTAGGCGGAGCCTGCCAGAAACAGCAGGGCGCACAGGACCACCACCCCGGCGCCTCTTAAGCAGCCCAGGGCGGTGTCAGAGGGCACACGAAGGATTTTTCGCTTTTTCATTTCGTTGTCTCCTTTAAAAATACTTTCCTATTTAGCAGTATATGAGCCGGAGAAAGGGATCTTTCGTTGAACAGGAAAAAGATGGAGACAAAATTTTAATAGATTTCCACTGTAAATTTTATCTCTATCCCTTGTATGGAATATATGAGCAAGAAATTGTGGTATTTGTATTTCAAAAAATAAGGGAAGAGGGGATCACAGTACATAAATAAAATTTATTATAAAGATTTGGAACAGTCCTGTTCGCAGACTAACTAAAACGGAGTGCGGCAAAATCCAAACTTGATTTTACCGCACCCCGTTTTTATCGAAACATTCAAACTATATTTTTCAGCTCTGTCTTACCAAAGCTGGCAACGTCTTACTGCTCCACAGTATCCTCAGCTGCGCTCATCAGATCCTCGCCAAGCTCTGCCAGGTTGGCCACATCATCACCGTCACTGTTTTCCTTGGCAGCCAATGCTTCCTCAGGAACTGTGAAATCCACATCAGCGCTGTAGTCATAGACAGCTTCTATGTAAGCGTTAGAGATATTCATGGACAGTTCCGGCAGGATCATGTTGCCGTCCTCATCGGTGTCAGCCATGCTGTAAGAGAGGATGCTGGAAAGGGCGGTGAGATCACTGCCGTCCATATCCATGCGCATTTTAGCCAGCTGATAGGTCTCTGCGTTAATGTCAAATTCCATGTTGAACTGGAAACCGGACAGTACCATGCTAACCAGGGACATAGTCGCTTCATCTACCGTTTCTCCTGCGGCAGCCATCGCTTCCGTGATCATAGGCTCCAAGTCAGAGTAGGTGATGTTTAAAAGAAGCTGATAGCAGGAAACGCCGTTTACGTCCACAGCCTCTTCGCCCAAGGTGAAAGTACCGGGCAGGGCGGACAGATCGAAGGTATTTCCGTTCATCATCTCCATGATCTGATCAAACTGAGCCTTCAGCTGATCTCCGGGAAGGGCAGCGTACTCCCAGTCTTCTCCGGTGACCTTTGCAAAGGTGTCCAGCCCGCCTTCCTCATTGGGAACTACGTAGACGCTCATATCCATCTGTTCCTGTTCTTCCATAGCATTTACGCTCATGTTTCCTTCTAACTTTGCAGAGAGAGTGGAGGGATCGGAAGAATCCGTGATCTGGGTAGCTCCTGTAAGATCCGCTACAATGCCCATAGAAAGATCCTGGCTTTCTCCGGAGGGAAGGGCTGCGGACATGTCAAAGCCGAAATTCATGTCCATATCAATAGCAGCCTGTGTCAGGCTTGTGGAGGCCTCTGCGTATTTTTCCAGAATCTCCTCCGGAGTGGCAGCGCTGTCAAAACCTGTCAGCATCATGGAGGATGCGCCGAGAACCAGTGCAGAAAGCAATAAAGATTTTTTCATAAGCATAATCTCCTTGTAAAATATTTTGATTTTTGATAGCACAAGTATACTACGAACGGGAAAATGTGTCTATGATTTCTTTTGTTTTCCATGGAAAAATTTGTACTGAAAAAACCCATGCTTCAAGAAGCGTGACGAATCTTGCGAAAAAATTTACTTGAATCTTAAGGCGGTTATATTATAATAAGGACTTAGGAGCAGAAAAGATTACGGTTCAAGCCGTTTTCGGCGATGCAGAAAACAATACGAAGAAGGATAAGAAATTGAATTACGAAGAAGCAGTCAATTATATAGCGGAAGTGCCCAAGTTTACAAAGAAAAACAAACCGGAAAACACGGTGGAGCTTTTAAGACGGCTGGGGCATCCGG
>CABRXX010000004.1:0-84924 GCA_902475025.1 uncultured Lachnospiraceae bacterium
GGACAGGAAGCTTCTGGAATCGGTCAGCATACCGATGAAGTTGCTTAGGATCCCTAAGTTGGCCAGGGAGGTCATCTGCTCGATCATGCCGGTCTTGTGGTCATTGAACCACCAGGCGGAGCCATGCTGGATTTTACCTACAGCAGAAGAATCCTGGAAACATCCCATGAGCACGTCAATCATGGCGTTATCGTTGGGATTCAGGGAGTAGAGGATGGTCTTGGGCAGCTCATCGGTGATGGCCAGGGCATTTAAAAACTCAGCCAGCTGGTTGGCGGGCGCATAATTGCTGATGGAATCAAAACCGGTGTCAGCTCCTACCCTGCGAAACAGCAGCTGATTGTTGTCCCTGCGGACACTGTAGTGGATCTGCATCACCCAGCCCAGCCGGTGGTACTGTCTGCCTAAAAACAGCAGAAGGGCAGTCTTGTATTTTAGAGTCTCCTCATCTGTGAGGGAAGCGCCGGAGAGACGCTTTACAAAAATGGCTTCGACCTCTTCCTCAGAGGCAGGCGCATACATCACATAGTCCAGACCATGGTCAGATACGCTGCAGCCTCTGGCGTGAAAGTACTCCATGCGGTCAGTCAGGGCAAGGGTCAGTTCCCGGAAGGTGGTGACAGGCTGGTTTGCTGCTGCGGAAAGCTGGCGGATATAATCTCCAAAACCAGGCTTCTCAATGGCAACAGCCTTGTCCGGACGCCAGGCAGGAAGCACCTGCACGTCAAAGGTGGGATCCTCCTTGATTTTTTCATGCCATTCCAGAGTATCCACAGGATCATCGGTGGTGCAGATCAGCGTCACATTGGAGCGCCTGATCAGGCCTCTGGCGCTCATATCCGGCTGCGCCAGCTTTTCATTGCAAAGATCCCATACTTCCTGGGCAGTTTCCCCGCACAGGTGGCCAGTGTAGCCGAAATACCTCTGAAGCTCCAGGTGAGACCAGTGGTAAAGCGGGTTGCCGATAAGCTTCTCCAGGGTTTCTGCCCATTTCTGAAATTTTTCACGGTCAGGAGCATCTCCGGTAATGTAATACTCCTCCACGCCGTTGGAGCGCATCTGACGCCACTTGTAGTGGTCACCGCCCAGCCAGACCTGGGTAATGTTCTGGAACTGTTTGTCCTGAGCGATCTCCTGGGGATTAATGTGGCAGTGATAGTCCAGAATAGGAGTCGTTTTGGCATAGCTGTGGTAAAGATGTTTTGCGGTTTCTGTGGAAAGCAGAAAATCTTTGTCCATAAATGGTTTCATAATAATTCCTCCTGTATAAAATAGTTATCATGAAAAGAGTGGTTAAAAAACATTAGTGGTGCCTCTTTGCAGGATCCGGGCGGAGAACATGGTTTTCCCCGGAGGGGAGGCTCCGTCCAGGACGCTCATTAAAGTGTTTACTGCGTGGCTGCAGCAAAATTCCAGACGGTTGTCAATGGTGCTTAATTCCGGATCGCAGCAGATCCCCAGCTGGGAATTGTTGTAGCCCAGCACATTGAAATCCGAGGGAACCGAAAGATTTTTTGCTTTGGCATATTTTAAAGCTCCCACTGCCAGCTCGTCGTCTCCGCAGATCACAGTGCGGAAGGACAAACCTTCCTGCGACAGGGAGAGCAGTTTGTTTCTCACTTCTTCAATGGTGCCGTTAAAAACCAGAATCCGCCTGGGATCCGGAGAGAGACCGTGTTTTTCATAAGCGGAAAGAAATCCCTTTCGCTTGCGCACGCCGCTGTAGGAGTCAGCCCGGTAGAGAAAGAGGAGCTCTTCGATTCCGAGATCCAGGTAAGCGCAGGCTGCCTGCTCCACAATCTCCTTGTCGTCACAGAAAACGCAGTAAACATTGGGAGCGTCCAGGCAACCATTTAAGATGATTACCGGAACCTCTGCTGCCGCATCAAAAATATACTGATTTTTTTCATAATCTTCTTCAATAAAGCTGGAGCCTACCAGGATTACCGCATCCACCCTTTTAGCCAGGAGCATTTTTAAATATTTTGCTCTGGTTTCCAGTTCCATGCCTGTGCAGCTTAGAATGGAATCATAATGGTTGGCTCTTAATGCCCGTTCCAGATGATACACTGCCCGGAAGAAAAACTGGTCAGAGGAATCGGCACAAAGAAAGCCTATGGTCTTCATGGTATTCAGCCCCAGCCCTCTGGCAAAAGCATTGGGCGTGTAGTCGTTCTCTGCCATAATGGCAAGGATGCGCTTGCGGGTTTTTTCACTTACATTGGAGCTGCCGTTCATCACCCTGGATACCGTGGCGATGGAAACGCCGGCTTTTTTGGAAATATCGTAAATATTCATAATAAGATCTCAATGAGCCTTTCGCTTGGCTGCGGCTGTCTGGAGCCGGTTCGGATCCAGGTCAGCCGCTTTTCTCAATTAATGAGTCCGTTTGAGTCAGTAGACAGCCGGAAAGTCCGGGGACACAGGGAAAATGAAAAGATGGTGGGTTCCCTGGCTGGTTCTGCGGATATATTCTGACTGAAAATGTAAGCGGTTACATTTGCAACCTCTGTAAATTAAAAAAATTATACAATGAAAAGGAGAAAAGATCAATGAGTATTTTAGAAAAATCCGATAAACAAGAATAAAACTGTAAAAAACAGGAAAAATATAAGGCGACAAGAAAAAATATACTTGACGTTCCTGAGGGATAGAAGTATAATTATTGTAAATGCTTACATCGATTTCAGACAGTAAACTCTGGAACCGCTTACAATGTGATTTTAAAACTGTGCAAACACAGGAATGGAGGACACGAAAATGAATTTGAATTTAAGGCCAGAAAAAGAGTGCAAATTTGATGCCGTATCTTTGGGAGAGGTAATGCTGCGTCTGGATCCCGGCGAGGGACGGATCCGTACAGCCCGTTCTTTCCGGGCATGGGAAGGCGGCGGAGAGTACAATGTGGTGAGAGGACTGCGCAGATGTTTTGGGCTGAAGACCGGCGTGATCACCGCTTTTGCAGACAATGAAGTGGGGATGCTGATGGAGGACTTTATCCTTCAGGGCGGCGTGGATACGTCTCTGATCAAGTGGGTAAAGACGGACGGTATCGGCCGGATCTGCAGAAACGGCATCAACTTCACAGAGAGAGGCTTTGGTATCCGCGGGGCAGTGGGCTGTTCTGACAGAGCCAACACCGCTATTTCCAAGGCAAGACCGGAAGACTTTGATTTTGATTACATTTTCGGTGAACTGGGCGTTCGCTGGCTCCATACCGGCGGCATCTATGCAGCTTTGTCTGAGCAGTCCTGCGAGACAGTGATTGCAGCCATCAAGACTGCCAAAAAGTACGGAACCGTGGTATCGTACGACCTGAATTACCGTCCCTCCATGTGGAGCGCCATCGGCGGCAAGGAGAAGGCACAGGAAGTAAATAAAGAGATCGCGCAGTATGTGGATGTGATGATCGGCAATGAGGAAGATTTCACCGCCTGCCTGGGCTTTGAGATCGAGGGCAATGACGAGAACCTGAAGGAGCTGAATCTGGAGGGCTACAAGAAGATGATCAATGAGGCAGCCAAGGCATATCCTAACTTTAAGGCAGTGGCTACTACCTTAAGAGAGGTAAAAACTGCTACGGTCAATGACTGGAGCGCCATCTGCTGGGCGGACGGAGAAGTTTACAAGGCAAAAGACTACAAGGGACTGGAGATCATGGACCGGGTAGGCGGAGGAGATTCCTTTGCTTCCGGATTGATCTACGGCCTGATGACCACCGGTGATGCACAGCTGGCGGTGAATTACGGTGCAGCTCACGGGGCGCTGGCTATGACCACTCCCGGAGATACCACCATGGCAAGCCGCAAGGAAGTGGAAGCCATCATGGGCGGAGCAGGCGCAAGAGTACAGCGATAACATACCATCAGAAGGCGGAAGGAGATAGAGATGCGTCTGGATGAACAGGGATTAAAGGATCGGGCTGCCTGGACAGAAAAGGGATATCAGGTACCGGAATATGACAGAGAGAAAATGATTTTAACCACAAAGGAGCTGCCTTGCTGGGTACACTTTGGAGCAGGTAATATTTTTAAGGCCTTTCAGGCCAATGTGGTGCAGGATCTCCTGAATAAGGGGGTCCTGGATCGGGGGCTGGTGGCGGTCAGCGGCCATGAGGCGGTGGAAAAGTTAAACCGCCCAAGAGACAATTACTCCATTCTGGTGACGCTGAAGGCAAACGGAACCATTGAAAAGACGGTAGTGGGCAGCGTGGCAGAATCCCTGACTTTGGATGCAGGGTATGAGGCAGACCATCTGCGGCTGAAGGAGATCTTTGAGAAAGATTCTCTGCAGATGGCCAGCTTTACCATCACAGAGAAGGGCTATGCGTTAAAGAATGGGGACGGCGCCATGAAGGCGGAGGTTTTGGAGGATTTTGCAAAGGGTCCCATGGCTCCGGTAAGCTATATGGGCAAGATTGCCTCCCTGCTGTATGCCAGATTTTTGGCAGGAGCAAGGCCTGTGGCCATGGTGAGTATGGACAACTGCTCCCACAACGGAACCATTCTGAAAGAGACAGTGACAGCCTATGCAAAAGCCTGGACGGAAGCCGGCCTGGTTAAGAAGGCTTTCCTGGAGTATGTGCAGGATGAGAGCAAAGTGTCTTTCCCCTGGACTATGATCGATAAGATCTGCCCCCGCCCGGATAAGACGGTGGAAGAACTGCTTAGGAAGGATGACATTGACGGACTGGCGCCCATCATCAGCGCTAAGGGTACTTACATTGCCCCCTATGTGAATGCTGAGGAGTCTCAGTACCTGGTGATCGCAGATGAGTTCCCCAACGGGCGTCCCGCTCTGGAAAAGGGAGGCATCATTTTCACCGACAGAGCTACCGTAGAGAAGGTGGAGCGCATGAAGGTGTGCACCTGTCTGAATCCGCTGCACACCACTCTGGCAGTGTTTGGCTGCCTGCTGGGCTTTGAGAAGATCTTCCAGGAAATGCAGGATCCAAGCCTTCGGACGCTGGTGGAGCGCATTGGTTATCAGGAGGGTCTTCCGGTGGTGACAGATCCGGGGATTCTGGATCCTAAGGACTTTTTGGATACCGTGGTAAATGTGCGTATCCCCAACCCTTTTATGCCGGATACTCCCCAGAGAATCGCTACCGATACCTCTCAGAAGATCCCGGTGCGTTTCGGTGAGACCATCAAGGAATACATAAAGTCAGAGACGTTGGATGTGCAGGATCTGAAGATGATCCCACTGGTGTTTGCTGCATGGCTCAGGTATCTGATGGGCGTGAACGATGCAGGGGAAAAGATGGAGCTGAGCGGCGATCCCCTTCTGGAAACGCTCTGCCCCTATGCGGAGAAGATCAGGCTGGGACAGCAGGAGCGTGTGGAGGATGCAGTGGCTCCGGTGCTTCGCATGAAGAATATTTTTGGAGTGGATCTTTATGAAGCCGGACTGGCTGATACTGTGTGCGCTTATCTCCAGGAGATGATCGCAGGGCCGGGGGCAGTGCGAAAGACATTGGATAAGTACTGCGGTTGAGCGGTAGTTTACAAGGGTAATACGTTTCCGATACATCTCTTTTCTGGAGTAGAGGAGAAAACAGCTAAAGGCAAAAATAAAATAGGATAGGCTTCCCAAGGGGCTGCGGTAAAACGGAGAGAAATCTCTGTATGCCGCAGCCCCTTTAAAATCGTTGGAAGAGTTAGAAGGGGGATATTTTTGGTAGTTTTTATAAACAATATTAATAAAAATAGTAATTATAACAGATAACATTGACAAGGATAATATTATTATATATAATATTAATAACAAATATGGTTAAATAGAATGAGAAATTAGAAAAAATAGAAGAAGCAATGACAGGGAGGAGGAGATACCGATGGTGATAAAAAGATAAATAATAAAAAATAGAAAAGGAGGAAATTTAAAATGAAGAAAAAAATATTTGCAATTCTACTAGTAATGGTACTTTTTGTACTTCCTATGGAGGCTATGGCAGAGACGATAGATTTTAATATAACGGTTGGAGGATTTAATCCTGATCCTATATCCAGAAGAGCAATCAAAAATCCTGCTGACAGTGATAATAACTTCTATGTAAGGGGAGTAACCTTTTCTACTTCTCAGCCTGTGATTGCTGCATCTTATCACCTTTCACAGCCTAATACATATTATTCTTACGGGGTACAGATCAGAAGTTATACCACAAGCACTGCGTATTGTGTGAAGGTGCCGCATGGTGAGTATTACTATATGAATACAGATTTTGCGGATGGTCAAGGAACGGCCACACACATTACAGGTAAATATACGCCTTAGTGTTTTTTATGAAGAGGAGGATGCGGATGAGAAAAACAATAATCCTATATGCACTTACTCTTTGTATGATTCTGGGTGGCTGTGCCAGCCACCCAGCAGGAGAAGAGAAAAGCGAAAACAATAAAGAACAGACGGGGGCGGTTGCATTTCCGGAAAATTATGAAAGTATAGTAGAAAAGGTGGCGTTCCAGACAAAGGTAGTAGTGCCGGAGGCGTTTTCTCCGGAGGGGCTGCGGTTTACCCAAGCCTCCCAGCGGATGCCAATACAGGAAACGGTAAAGACAGTTTTGATGGATGGGTGGGAAGATAAAACGATCCGGGAAGAATTTGATGAGCAGAATTACTATCATATATTGACAGACGATCTGCATAGCCTGAGTGTTTCTACAGGGATTTTTTACCGTGGGCCAAATGGATATTATTATAATAATTCTATGAAATTTGACCAGGAGGGCTTCCTGGTAAATCGGGATCCTTTATCGATAGATGGTCTGGATCCGGAAAAAATAAAAGGACAGTGGCAAGAGCTGATGAGCACTCTGGGATTTGCGGCAGAGTGCTGTGAGACGGAATTGTTTGCGCTTCCCCATGAACGTATGGCGGAAGATGAAAATGCAACGGATATAGAGGAAAATTTCAATCCGGAAGCTGCCAAACCATCCTGGTCCAAGGAGGATGATGCGTATTATCTTGTGGGGCGGCAGACCCTGCAGGGACTTCCCGTATTTCATCAGTATGTTTTTCCGGATTATACAGATTTTGATGCTCCAATTCGTATGATTTGGTCCCGCAGAGGGCTGGAGAGTTTGGAAGTTGCCTACTATTTTGATTTCCAGGAACAGAAGGAAACGGTAAGACTGGCAGATTTTGAGAAAGCGGCAGCATGTGTTGCAGATAAATACAATAACATACTGACGGATGCAAACTACGTAGTGACGGAAGCGGTTTTATACCAGGCAGTGCTGAAAACGGAACGGACGGAAGAATATCAGGTGAGACCGGCCTGGCTTTTTCGTATTGAGGAAATTTCGGGAGAACAGAAGAATATCCTTATAATGCTTGTGGATGCGGAAACTGGGGAGGAGATCATATTATGAGGAAAAGCTACTGGTACTCGGACTGGTGCCGCTGTATTTTTTCCGCCAAATTTCTGTTGGCCGTTGGAGGCGTGTTCCTGGTACATATACTGATCATGCAGCGCGATGCCAATCGAGAAGTAATATCTGTTTTGGATGGATTTAACAGGATATGGGGCAGCAATGGGAAAGCGCTTTGCTATCTTTTTACTACTCTGGCCTATGGACAGTGTTTTGCCGAGGATTTGGAACAGGGCTATGCAAAGTATGAAATTATAAGAGGAAGCACAGGCCGGTATGTGATTTCCAAGTGTGTTTTTATTGCAGTCTCTGCCAATGCGGCATTGGTGGCAGGCAGACTTTTGTTTGTTCTGTTTCTGCGGATACAGTATCCCTGGGAAATCGGAGTTGGAGAAAAAGAGATACTCAACTTCAATAACGGATTTGTAAGTCTGTTAGAAGGGGAGAAGTATCCCGCTTATTTCTTTCTCAGTGGTTTCAGCGAAGGAATCTGGGCGGCCATTTTGGCGCTTCTGGCGGCGATCACTACTTTTTATACTGGGAATCAGCTTCTGGTGCTGGCGTTTCCAATTGTGGCCAATCACCTGATTCGGCGAGTGCTGTTGGTGGCTGCGCCTGGCTGGGATCTGGATCCCAGTCATCTGTTTTCTATTGTTTATAACCGTTTTGATCAGGAATGGCGATCACTGGGGGCGGCGGCCATTATAGGCATAATTGTGTTTGTTTTGACCAGTCTGATTATTTATGCGAGCATGGAAAGGAGAATGACTCATGGGTAAGGGGAGAAGATCTCTGAGATTGGGCTGGAAGCTGTATCTTATGCGTTTTTTTAGGATGCGGACGTTGGTGGTGTTTGTTCTTCTTTTTTTGGCGTTTGATTATAATTGCATGGTTATGGAACAGGCAGTACGGCAGATGGACTATCCGGTTTCACCTTGGTATGTTTTGAATATTATGACAGACAGCTTCATGTGCGGAGTGGTGGGTCTGAGTGTTGTGTATCTGTTTGCGGAGGCGCCTTACTTGAATCGGAACGGAATGTATCAGATGGTACGCTGCGGGAAGGAAACCTGGGCGGCCGCTCAGGTAGTCAGCATCGTATTTAGCAGTTTTACCATGACAGCAGGAATTTTTTTGATGGTCATCTGCAGGATGTGGGGGAAGCTGGACTGGACGGCTGACTGGGGAAAAATGATGAATACCATGGCTCAGACGAACGCAGCGACTCAGTTCGGGATTCCTTTTTCCATGTCTTATTCTTTTATGCAAACGATGGAAGGATGGCAGGCAGGAATTTTGGCATTCGTTCTGGATGGCCTGGTGTTTTGTCTGCTGGGCTTTTTGCTGTTTGGTATTGGACTGAGTATGAATCGCATTGGCGCATTGGCTTTCACCGGTTTTTTAGCTGTGCTTCCGTTGGTGGAGGACGGTATTTTGCCCAACTGGAAATATTATTTTCATATAGTTTCACCTGTGTCCTGGCTTCGCACAGGGCTATTTGCGTCAAAAGATTTGGTTTACTGGGTGATGCCCTCTGTGGAAATGGTTTTTTTGTTTCTGGGAGTGTATCTGGGGCTTAGCCTCTGTTTGGTTGTTGTGGGTGTAAAGTGGAATCGGTTTGACTGGAACAGGGAGGAATAGGGGAGCGTGGAGAGAAAAACAGTAATTGAAGTGGATCGTGTACATAAGAAGTTTAAAAATACAGAGGTGCTTAAGGGTGTCACTCTGCGCTGTGAAAGCGGTAAGATTTATGGATTGGTGGGGTACAATGGTTCCGGGAAAACAGTGTTGTTAAAGTGCATCTGCGGATTTTTGAATTATGAGGAGGGAGAGATACGAATTAATGAGAAAAAACTGGGGCGTGAGCTGACGATGCTGCCCTCCGCAGGAATTATTATTGAGGAGCCTTCTTTTCTGCGCAGATGGGATGCGTATCACAATCTCAAATTTCTATATACGATTTGTAACCAGAATGATAAAGCGCATCTTTGCCAGGTGCTGCGTCTGGTGGGGTTAGATCCCGGATCGAGAAAGCCGGTGGGCAAGTATTCTCTGGGAATGAAGCAGCGGCTGGCCATCGCCCAGGCGGTGATGGAGGATCCGGATATTCTGATTTTAGACGAACCCATGAATGGATTGGATAAAAACGGTATCCAACAGATGCGGGAGCTGTTTTTGGATATGAAAAGGAAGGGGAAGCTGATCTTGCTGGCCAGCCATAACAAAGAGGATATTGATGTGCTCTGCGATGAAGTGTATGAGATGGAAAATGGCCGGCTGGAGCGGATCCGTTAGAGGAAATAGAGCTTCAGTGTGCATTAGATGTATGAGCAACTTTATTTTTGGACAATGATAACAAATTTGGTAGAAATTAATAAAAATCATTTCGGTGGTAGAAAAGTATAACATTCAATTAACTATCAGTGTTAATGGTCCTCGGAGACTTCATGATTTACAGCGAGTTTTTCCGAATGGTAGAGGATAGGATCTGTAAAGAACGAAAAAAACTGTGGACTACCAAAATAGATGTCAAAAACATGGTCTTCACCGGGAAAGTGTGTAACAATATGGGAAAAGGCGGGAAATGCCGAAAAATCAAGGGATTTCCCGAATTAATAGTTTGAAAATCCTCGTATTTTGACATCTATTTTGATAAACAAGAAAATTGTATAGACAATAATTGAAAATTTGAAATGAAATGGCAAGATAAGCGGAGATAATCCCTAGTTTATAGGAAAAATAATTTTCAGAAATATTTTTTAGAGAATTTTAGGGATTCTTCAGATCTTAAAAAAGCATGGAATTGTAAAAAGCGTTATAACAAAATGTTATAGCGTTATTTTTTTGCGTTACAAGCGTTACAAAAAATGCAAAAAGCTAGGAAATATGGGCGTTACAGCGTTTTTCCAAGAAAGAAAAGTACGGAAAATTATAAAAGAAATCCTACAATTTGTAACGCAGAGCAAGGGGACATTTTAGACCATGCAAAAAAATATGTCCCCTTGCCCATTTTATAGGCTTTTTCAAGAAAAAACGTGCATTGAGCAAGGGGACATTTTTAGACTTAAAATGGGTAAAAAATAACCCAAAAAAAAGAAAAAAAATTAAGCGGTCTCGATAAACTTATTTTGCTCTGAAAAGGATGATTTTGCCCCTCTTGATTTTCGTTTTAGTTTTAAATTAATCAGTTCGAGTATTTCTTCTTGATCGTCAAGGGCTAATTCATGATAGCTATCAAGAAGTATTCTATCATTTTCAGAAAGTAGAGTTTCACTTTTGAGCGAAAACGGAGTTTCACCAAAGAGAATCCAATCAACAGAGCAATCCAATATATTAGCAAGTTTCATTAGTGATGGAGCAGAAGGAAGTTTTTCACCACGCTCCCAAGCACTTAAAATTCCTGTAGAAATCCCTGTTTTATCATGAATTTGAGCTATAGTAATGCCTAAATTCTTTCGTCTTTCTTTTAATCTAATACCGATCATTTCTTCCATAGATCCTCCTATCTCCTAAATTAAATAGCTCTATTGTGAAAAAATGTATTGACATTTTCACTAAAGAGCTATATCATAAATTTAGGGTAAAAAATAACTCAGAATAAATTTATCATATCCATCCGGAAATCACAACCGGAAACGGCGTTCGCCGTACAAATATGCCGATCTAAAGGCGATTAGAAAATATTTTTGCTGCTATTTTAAAAATTTTATATATCAAATTGGGGAGGTGAAAAGATGCCTACTAAGGCCGAGCGTGAAAAAATCAATGGAGAAGAATTTAAAAGAATAGTATATGAAGATATTCTCAATCACATATCCAAGGCATTTTCCAGTCTGCTATATGACTTTCTTTATTTAGATAATTTTGAGGAATTAGTAGAGGAATACGCCAAGGATATGGAAAGAGCGATACAAACAGCGGTTAAAGAAGATAAAAGTAAAATCATCGAAATCAGAAAAAACCGGTAATTTTTACTTTTATAATTTCTGCTGCGATGTCATACAGAGTCTTTAAGGAAAAGGAACCAATAGATTTTGCTACATCAAGAGTTTTGCACCAAACAGATTGATCACGAATATTTTCAAGAAATTGATGTCCGTCAAAAGTGAGGTCATCAATGGTGCTGATACGGATAAGATTTTGTTTGGTGAATCCGGCATCAGATATTTTGATGTAGTTGCCTTCTGAAAGTTTGAGACAGGTATAGTATAGTTCTTCCTCAGAATAGGTGGGAAGTTGTTCATGTAAAGAAGGAAAAGAATAGCGGATGCCAAAAGGCTTATCTTCAAGGGCAAGCAGTACATCACGCACACAATTAGAATTTAGTTTCATAAAACAGTCCTCCAAGAAATTAGTAATACGGTAATAATACCATACTGGAGGAAGGCGGACAAGAAAGGAAGGTACAATGAAAAACGGAAAAAGACCCACATTAAGGCAAAAGAAGATCATGAGAGCAAGTGGTCTGATACCGGAGAACTGGTTGGTCGTAAAAGATCTTGGTAGTGAGCTGCACGTAGTCAGCCGGATGTCTTTGAAAAAAATAGGGGGCAAGCCGAAACTGCGGAAACTGGAGGTAGTTGTTTAAAAAAGGAGAGCTGCGGTAACAGCTCCCCTTCGATGTCAGAACATATGATGATAATGCCAACCACTATCGCCGATTCTGACAATTGCGTGATACGTTTTATCAAAGAGTTTTGAGTGGGCCTCATACTCTGAGATTGTATCACCGTCTTCCGGATGTTGGGAAATAAGTATCCAGTCAAGCTTTTCGTCGGCTGGTCCAACATCCATCGGATAATCACGCATGGTAGTCACCTCCCTTCTGAGGGAGTACCCTGCAAAAGAATTGTAACATATCAAAAACGATAAAGAAAGAAAGTGTTTATAAAGGAAGTGATCACATGGCAGGGCAGAATACACTGACCCCGCTGGGGAAAAAGATAAAGAAAAGATTAATTGACCTGAACATGACACAGCGTGATCTGGCAGCAATGCTGGGGGTGAATGCAGTGTACCTTACAAAGATCATGAATGGGACACGGACAGGGGCAAAGTATAGAAAACAGATTGCTGAAATATTAGGATTTGATGACGCTGCATAGGAGGTGATCGGATGCAGGCAGCACATGTAACGTTAGAAGAGGCGGCGGAGCTTGAGGGGATAAGCTACCAGACAATGAAAAAACGTATTCAGAGAAATGCAGGTCAATATGATGTTCAGATGAAAAAATCAGATAAAGGTGGTTGGGATATCGTATTAGTGTCAACTATGTCCCTGTCAAAAATGGCGCAGGCAGCTTTTGAACGGAGAGAAGCGGTGAAACGAATTGCAGATACAGCCGATCAGGGTGTGGAAGTGGTAGAAGAAAAACCAGCACCAAAACGTCCCTGGTACGTGGATGCAGATTATGAATGGTATCAGCACCAGTATAGTAAGAACTACTACAAAGGCATGGAGCTGGGGAATGTGGTACGGGAGTATATCAGCAATGTACCGAAGCATCATAAGGATCTAACCGTATGGACAGAAGAGTATGCAAAGGAGCGAACCGGCAAGAGCGGCAGGACGTTCCGCCGGATGGTGGATGACTATATCACTGCATCGGCGTGGGCAGATCAGCTTCAGAAAGAAGATGGATGCAGCTATGATTACATCAAGGTGTTGGCGCTGTGCCGGAAGCCGAAGGAGGTCGGGTTGTTTCCCAGCATCCAGCCGGTGATGAAGCAGTGTATCAAGAATATCTGGTTTAATAAGGAATTTGCGCAGAACCGCCGGACAAGGGAAGACCTGTATGAGACTCTGCAGGAAGTTGCAGAAGCAAAGAGTTGGGATAAAATTCCGTCTTACCAGACGGTGGCTAGGTATATCACCTACCTGATGGAGCGTGAAGGAATGGCCAGCGCGCACCAGTATCAGAAAAATGGGGCTGTGGCATGGAAAAACCGCCAGATGGTGAAGCGGGCCAGAGATACCAAGAGCCTGCAAGTGCTGGAGATGGTGCAGGGCGATGAGCATACCTTTGATGTGTGGGTGATGTATAAGACGCCAAGCGGGAAAGAGATCCCGATCCGCCCGAAGCTGGTCTGCTGGATCGACACCCGCAGCCGCATGATATTCGGGGATGTCATCTGCAGAGATGCGAATGCACAGATCCTGAAGGAGAGCCTGATCAAGATGTTTTACGAAGATCTGAACGGATATGTGCCAAAGTATTTATACATTGATAATGGAAAGGATTATACATCGAAAAACCTGATCGGAGTAGACCGGAAGGATCGGCATGATCCGAATGCAAAAGAAAAGTATTTTGATCTGGAGTGTGATCGGAAGACAAGGGGGTTCTACCGGGATATGGGGATCTCTGACGTACATATTTCCATGCCGTATGAACCATGGACGAAGGGTCAGATCGAGCGTTCCTTCGGCACAGTGATCGAAAATTTTTCCAAGCAGTTTGCAAGCTACACTGGTACGCTTACCGGTTCCAGGACGGACGCCAAGGTGAACAAGGACATCAGGGCAATGGCAGAGCGGGGGGAGCTGCTGACCATGGAAGAATTTTATGAGGAGTGGAAGAAGTACAAGGAAAAGTATATCAACCGGCAGCATAGCAGTCTGAGGCGGATGCAGGAAACGTACAAGACGCCAAAGGAGCTGTTTGAGAATGGAGAACGGTATATAAAGCCTGCTCCGCCCCGTAGCGTGGCAGTCATGGCGCTGATGAAGTCCGAGGAGGCGTATGTATACAATACGGGGATCCGCAGGAATGGGTATGACTACATGGCCTATGATCTTTGTCCATACATCGGTCGGAAGGTACAGATCAAGGTAGATCCCTGGGATGTGACGGGGATTTATGTGATGGACGATACCGGAGCGCTGATCTGCCGGGCGGAAGCACAGGAGCTGTTAAAATTCGGTCGAGTGTCGGATCCGGTGCTGCAGGAACACAGGAGGATGCAGAACCGGCAGCTGCGGGATGTGCGTGAGCAGGTGGCAGAAGCTACAAGGCCCTTTGATCTGGAGGAAGCGACCGAAAACTACGGAAAAGGTATAGTAGGAGGCGTGAAGCTGACGATCGGCAATGAGCCGGTGCGGACGCAGAAGGTGGTACAGATGCCTGTTGATAAGCAGACAGTGCGCAACGCAAAGAAGCTCCGGCAGACGAAGGAAGCATCCGAATACATGAAATCACAGGCCCAGAAAGCGGTAGAACGGCTCAGGGCAATGGGGGAGAAATGAGACGAATAGTGGAAAGAATGGTGGATATTGGGATCCGGCTCATTTGGATAGCCGTGGCTGCAGTGATGCTGCTGGTCTGCGCTCCGCTTTGGAGCATCGCAGAGCTGCTGCGGATATTGCAGGATGAGGATTAACAACAAAAATGTCAAAAAAACAGAGGAAAGGATGGTACTAAAATGGAAACTACAGAAGTAAGAGAGGGAACGCCCAGCAGAATCGCACTGGCGGTTATTAAAAAGTTAGCAGAAATGAAGATGAATAAGGCGGAACTGGCCATCCAGCTTGGGGTGAGCAGATCCATGGTCAGCCAGTATCTGGCCGGAAAGTACAAAAGTGATCCGGCTGCACTGGAAGAAATGCTGCAAGATTTTCTGGAAGCGAATGGTGTTCGAGAAACTTTTTCCGCTGATGATGACATAGAGCTGCAAGAGGAGCGGATGGAGCTGCCGCAAAAGATCGCCTATTATGAGAGCCGGGATTACATGGGTGTCATGTCCGTGTGCCAGTCTTGCCAGGAGGATATGGGGCTTGGCATCATCATCGGGAAATCCGGGTATGGAAAATCCTACGCATTGCAGCACTACGCCAAGATGCCGAAGGTGGTTTATCTGGAGTGTGACGATACGATGAGCTGCCGGGATCTGGTGGAAGCGATTGAGGGAAAGCTTGGGATACCAAAAGCATCCTCAGGAACGATCTGGAAGCGGGTGTGTCGGATCCGGGAATTTCTAAACGTGAACACAGGGTATTTGCTCATTATTGATGAAGCGGACAAGCTGATCAATAAGTACACGGCAGCGAAAATGGAGATCCTGAGGGGGATTTACGATCAGGCGGATGTGGGGGTGGTGATTGCAGGGGAGCCGAAGCTGGAGATGGATCTTCGCAACATGCTTGATCGCTTCGCTAACCGCATTGATTTCTTCTATAAGCTTGGAGGATTGGATCAGAAAGAGCTGGACGGTTATTTAAAGGGCTGGAAGGTATCAGAGGATGCAAGGCAGGAGTTAGCTAACCGGGCTTATCATTCGCGCAATGGCTGCTTCCGACTGCTGGATCGGACGCTGAATAACGTGCTGCGTGTGATGAAAAGCAGAGGGGTAACCGAAGTGACCACAGATATTGTCAATGAAGCATCTGGCATGATGCTGCTGTAAAAGGAACACAGAGAGGAGAAGAAGGATGGAACAGATCAAAATCAGTATTACGGGACCGGACGCAGAAGAACAAACGGCGCGCCTGATGAAAGCAATCTATAAGACAATGGCACGGATGGACGGCAGAAACTGCCACATCACCATCAGCAGCCAGAGAGAGATACCGTCAAATGGTGAGGGAGAAATTGAGATCCCGAAGTTTCTGCAGGATAAAAGTAGACGTCAGCGCATTCCGGCATTGGGAAGGATGGGATGATATGGGACAACAGGAAGCAACCATCCGAACGATATGGGGTATTGCAAAGAGTCCGGAACTCATGCTGTCCAATGAGGAGCTGCACCTTGTAGTGATGGCGCAGACCGGGAAGGAATCCTTGCGCAAGCTGACAAAGAAGGAGATTTCCAGAGTAGTCTATGTGCTTGCCAAGATGAAGGAGTCCTCTAAGAGCGGGAAGTCGCAAAAAGTGGAAGTTTATGGAACTGCTACGGCCAATCAGCGCAGGAAAGTCTACAAGCTGATGCAGGAGCTTGGCTGGAATGAAAAGCGGATCAATGGGATGTGCCGCCGGATGTATAAGATTGATCGTTTGGAGTGGCTGGATTACCTGCAGATCAGCAATCTGATCGAAGCATTGAAAGCGATGATTGACCGGCAGGGTACGCAGTCATGAAAATATGGTACATTGACAAGTGAATACAGTCAGCAGAAAAGTTTTTGAAAAAAAGGTGGAAAGCTATTGACATACGGTGCACCGTATAGTATAATACAATCATAAGGAGGTGAGATACAGATGAGCAACAGAAACAGGCGAAAGCCAAATATGAAAAAGTCCGACATCGACTTAAAGAGCTGGCTACTCGGAGCGATAACGGACTTGATCATCGGAATTATCTTATTAATTCTCGATAAGCTATTAAATTAGCAGAGAGGGGCGCAAGCCCTTCTCTAAAAAAACTATAACACAAATGCTCATCTGTGTAAAGTATGCTGTGGAAACTTGGAATCTTCTTTGTTACAATCGGAGTCATAAAATTGCTCATCTATTTTGTCAAAAAAGGGAGGAAGAATAAGAATGCCAGTAGGTAATCCGAAGCCGCAGACCATTGCCACAAAGAAATATGAAGAGAAAGCCGGGTTTATATCGAAGTCTTATAAGCTGCGCAGGGAACTGACAGAAAAATTTGCCCAGGCCTGCAAAAAGCGGGGGGTGAGTGCTGCTGGACAGATCACGGTGATGATGCAGGCATTCATTGAGGAAGTAAATAGGGAAGAGTAAACCAAACAAAAACTGCTGACTGTATAACGGTCGGCAGTTTTTTTGTGGGCAAAGGGAGGGATAGATGGAAGATTGTAAATTGGAATTAACCGTCAGGAACGGGAAGGTAGATATGCGGGCGGAGCATGTGTCGCTGGAAGATATGACCGCGATCTGTGGCGTGCTGCAGGTCATGGTGGGGCGCAATGCAATGGCACGCGGCGCGGACATTGAGACGATAAAAGACAAACTGCTGGATGTCTATCTGGCAGCAATGAACGATCTGGAGAGACAGGGAGGAGATGGAACATGACGAAAAAGGAGAGAGTAGAACGGGCAAGGATGAAAAAGCAGATGCAGGCCGAGGGGATCCTTCCGCCGGATAAAAAGAAGCTGAACCGGAAGAAATTTGTGGAAGAGGCAAGAAGCGAATGGAATAATCGGGATAAGGACTGTTACACATGGGTGATCTATTTGATGGAGGCAATCAGTATCATGATCGGAGATGTAGAGCAGAGGACTCTGCGGGTATCTTCTGAAGCAGTAGGTGCAGCGAAGTGTCTGAAGCTGGCTGTACGGTTAAAAGAGTTCCATGAAATGATCAGGGGACGGGGAGACACTACCTATAAGATCAAGGAGAAATATGACTACATCCGGGACATTATAGAAGCATAAAGGGGGAATGAAGGAATGGATCAGTATAAGAAATTGTCATCACACGGGAGCATCAATATTCCGGCAGCAATGCGCCGGGAGCTGGGGCTGGAGCCAAAGGATCCCATGATCGTTAGTACCAACGGAGAAGGGGACATCATCCTGAAGCCGTATGTACCGCGCTGCATGTACTGCAAAAGTCAGGAGGATGTACATAAAGTATTTGGGCGGAATGTATGCACTGGTTGTGCAAGGAAGGTGTATGAGCTGTTAGAAAAAGGAGGAAAAGACAATGGATGAACTGAAGCAGAAGACTAGCGCAGAGCTGGTGGATGAGTTGGTGCAGCTGGATCGGCTGCGTTTGCAGACCGCCAGGAACATATCCAAATATCAGGCGGAGCTGCAGGCCCGGGGAATCAGCATTATGGAAGACCGCAACAAGCAGTACACAAGATTTTATGGAAGTATGGGAGCTGCGGCATCCGTTACAGACCGGCAGAGCCTGGATATCTTGAATCCGGATCGGTTGAAGCTGTGCGTATCCGAAGGGGTCTGGAAGAAGAACGTTACAGTGACGATGGAAACAAAGTATAAATGCAGCGCTAATTTTGAGCGTATGCTGAAAGCTCTTTTTACGGATGACTACACATTTGAAATGGATCTGGAGGAGTTTTTAGACAGCCAGATGCACATCCTGCCGGATACGAAGCAGAAGAAGCTGCTGCTGAAGAAGTTAAGCGGAGACTATGAAAAGGATCGGAAGAACCTGGCGGCTATATTTGATACGGAATGCGACTGGGATGTGGAACTGTATTACATCCATAAGATCAAGAACGCAGAGCTGATCCGTGCGTTTTTGCCGGATGATATGCTGGATGCAACGATCCGAGAGCTGAAGAAGTGCGTGATTGTAGATAGTAAAACAGCAATTACGCTGGATTATAAGGAGGATTGATAGACATGGCAAAGAAAAAGTTGTTGATTATTGCAGGTCACGGAGAAGGCGATCCGGGAGCCTGCAGCGTGTGGGGACAGGAAGCAGATTATACAAGAGAACTGGCAACGATGGTGAAGAAATCCATTGGCAGCAAGATGTCCGTGACCATGTATGACCAGAAAAAGAACTGTTATGCGCAGAGCAAGCGCGGCAATGTGCCGGAATATGCAAAGTATGACATGACCTTAGAGATCCATTTTAATGCGAAAGCAAAGAAGGATCCGTATGGGGACAGACGGTTTACCGGAGTCGGCGGTTACATCCATCCGGACAACGCCGGACGGAAGGTGGCACAGGCGATCATTGCCCGGGTGGTGGCGATCGGATTTAAAGAGTGGCTGCTGGATACCAGCACGGGGCTTCTGAACCTGAACAATGCGCAGCGCCAAGGAGCAAAGTATTTCCTTCTGGAGACGGCGTTTATTGATGATGGGGATGACATGAATTTCTATAAAGAAAATCAGGAAGCGTTTGCCAAAGCGATTGCGCAGGGCATCATGGACGGACTGGGAATGGCTTCTGCTGCCGGAGATGTGCCACAGAAAGAATATTGGAGGGTACGGAAAGCCTGGGAGGATACAGCAAGCCAAAAATATGCCATGGATAGCAAAGAGGCTGCCATTAAGGTCTGCCCGACTGGTTACAGTGTGTTTGATCCATCCGGCAAGTGTGTTTACACCAAGGAAGCATACGGCACACAGGCCCGATCCTTTGAGGGGTGTGAGGAATCAGAGTATATTGAAGCAGTTGGTGCGATGTATACAGAAGATGAGCGTAAAAACGGTATCCTTGCCTGCGTATCCATTGCCCAGTCCATACTGGAGAGCGGCTATGGGCAGACGGATCTGGCGCAGATCGGCAACAACATGCATGGCATGAAATGCACATTGTCCGGGAATACCTGGGCAGGCACAACATGGAATGGCAGCAGTTTCTATGAAAAACTATCACCAGAGGTGGAGAATGGCCAGGAAGTGATGCGCAGATCTAAGTTCCGCTGCTATGAATGTATCGAGGAGTCCATTGCCGATCATGCTGCCTATCTTTTAAATGCAGCAAACGGGAACAAGCGCAGGTTTGAAGGGATACAGGGAGAGCAGGATTATCGGAAGGCGATCCAGATCATTAAAGCAGGTGGGTACGCAACGGATCCGGAATATGTCAATAAGATCTGCAGCATCATTGAACGCTGGGATCTGACACGGTTTAATGCAGGGAACAGCGATCCAGAGGAACAGCCGGAAGTACCAGAGCAAAAGCCGGATACCCCGGAGTTTGGAGATCAGGAGGAGGCTGGACAGGTGCTGTATGGTATCTTTACGGATGCGGATATCCTGTCGATCCTGGCTGAGCCGCAGAAGGCTGGAAAGGTGGTCGGGTACATTCAGGAACCAGTGGGAAAAAAGAAAGAGTACCACATCGTAGAAGAAAAGAACGGGTACGGAAAGCTGTTAAGCGGAGCTGGCTGGGTGGATCTGGCGCATGTGAAGAAATGGCTGTATGCAGCCAAGACAACCTGTGACGTATTGAACATCCGCAAAAAGGCATCCATTGACTCGCCGATTGTTGGAACAATCAGCGAGCCGGAGGGCAGGAAGGTGCCGTACCATATTGACAGGGAAAAGGACGGGTTTGGTCATCTGGTGAGCGGAGCTGGCTGGGTGAGCATTAATTATATTAAAAAGGTGTGATAAGAATGGATCAGAATATGCGGGATCTGCTGGATGATACAACCTGGGAGGATATCCCGGAGAGCTGCCAGCCCATTGTGGCGATTATCGGGATGGAAAAATTTTTTGCATTGTCTGAGTATGCGCAGGGGGATGCACTGTATATCCCAAAGCCGGACAGCATCGTCACCCCGGCGCGCAACCGGAAGATCAAAAAGGAGTGGAATGGTTACAACATACGGGAATTAGCGGACAAATACGGACTGACGCCCAACCGGATCCGCAGCATCCTGAAGGATGAGCAGGTTTTCGGGCAGGTTTCGATGTTCGATCCGGATTTTAAACTGTATGAGGAGTAAATTTTTTTCTGAAATGTATTAATAAAAGGTTATCAGACAAATCGGTACACTAGGAGCATAGCTTAGCTATGCTCCTAAATTTTTTGTCGGGAAAGGGGAACAACATGGAAGTTTTAAATGCATTGGAAGTGGAAACGGTGATGGATGTCACCAAGCTGGTAGCCTTGATCGGGGTGCTGGCATTTATCGTATCCTGTATCGCAGAGGTACTAAAGCACATCAAGTGGCTGGATACGGTGCTGCCTACTGGGATGGTGGTGATTATATTGTCATTGGTGATCTGTCCGGTGGCGATTTTGGGCATGCTTGCGTATGCTGGGCAGCCGATCACCTGGTTTATGGTGTTTGCTTCCTTCATCGCCGCGTTTATCGTGGCCCTGGTGTCTATGGACGGCTGGGAACGCGTGACAGAGCTTGCCGGGAAGCTGATCAAGAGGGAATGATATGGAATACGCCATTACATTTGCGGACGTGATGACCGGACTGATCGGCATCGGGCTGGGAGTGTTCGGGTGGCTGGTAAAAAACTGGATCAGCGGCGTCTTGAGAAGTAACGAGGAAACGAAGGTACAGGTCAAGGGAATCGACAAAAAAATAGATGAGCGTATCAAGGCTTTAGATGAAAAAACAGACCGGGAGATCCGACAGATGGAACGGGAGATCAATGACTTTAAGTCTGACTTTGCCACAACCTTTGTTCTGAGAGAAGACTACTTCCGGGCCATGAACAAGATGGAGGATTCCATCCGGAATATTGATCAAAAAATAGACCGGCTGCTGTTAAAGGGCGGCGGGAAGGAATGAGGTGAGAAGAATGAACGAGGCAGAGCGGGCGGAGGTGAAGCGCAACAAGGCAGTACGGGGCTACATTATCCGCTGCCTGGTAAAGGGATTTAATAACTCTGCACTGACACGCCAGGTGTCCAATGCCATGATCGCTTCCGGGCTGATCATATCGCCGGACATCTCTAAGTATATCGACTACCTGCATGATGCCGGGTACATCGAATTTACGGATGATCGGGTGACCGCTTATAACGCTTACGCTGAGGACGCAGTGATCCGTTTGACTAAAGAAGGCGTTGATCTGGCGGAGGGGACGATCAGCGATCCGGGGGTGGACATCTGATGGCGAAGCAGCGCAGGAAGACCCGGATATCGTCAAAGGTAGATGAGCTGCCGGAGGAGATCCGGACAAATGTAGATGTGATGCTGGCAGATACAGCGAACACCTACCAGGGGATCAGTGACTGGCTAAAATCGATGGGGTATGACGTATCCAAATCCGCTGTGGGACGGTATGCCATGCGATCTAATACGGCGATGCAGAGGCTGCTGGAGGCGCAGCGGCAAACAGAGAAGCTGGTGCAGGTGGTGAAACAGAATCCAGAGGCAGATTATACAGAGGCCGGGATGCGGATGCTGATGGACGGCCTGATCAACAAGATGGCAACGGCGGAGGAAGAGTTTGACGCTATGCCGCTGGATAAAGCAGGGCGGTTGCTGGCGTCCTTAAGCCGTACAAAGGTCTATAAAGACAAGGTACGGCAGGAAATGCAGAAAAAGACGGATCTAGCATTCCGGGAAATGGAAGGACGGATCCTGAAGATCATACGGCAGGACGCAGAGGCTGCTGAGCAGCTTCGGACGATCCTGAAGGATGCAAGGGACAGGATGATGCAGGATGATTGATCTGGAGCGGTGGATCTTAGAGCTGGATGACGGGGAAGAGCGGGAAGCGCAGAGACAGCAGGAAAGCAGCGGAGCGCTGTTTGAGCAGTATGTGTTAAGGAAAGACACGCCATATCGCCGGGAACTGCTGGAACAATACCGAAGCGGTGCGGCGCTGACCGGAAAAGACGGGCTGCGTAAGAAACTGGCGGCAGTCGATCTGGCATACTTTGGCCGAGCCTATCTGCCCCACTATTTTGTCCGGGAATCTCCGGATTTTCATGGGGAGCTGGATGAGATCTGGGTAGAAGGCGTTCTGAAACATAAAAATCCGTATACGGATGCAGCGCAGATCAGCCGGATGGATGGCAGTAACTGGGCGATCGCAGCGCCCAGAGGACACGCAAAATCTACTACATTTACCTTTAAAGACTCCTTACACGCTGCATTATATGCTTATAAGCATTACATCCTGATCCTCTCAGACAGTACGGAGCAGGCAGAGGCGTTTCTGGAGGATATCAAAACCGAATTGGAGGATAATGCCTATATCATCGAGGATTTTGGGCATCTGAAAGGGGACTCTACATGGAAAACCGGGACGATCAAAGCTACCAACGGCGTGAAGATCGATGCGATCGGATCCGGCAAGAAGATCCGAGGCAGGAAGAACCGGTCATGGCGTCCCGATCTGATCGTGCTGGATGACATTGAGAATGATGAGAATGTGGCCACGCCGGAGCAGCGCAGGAAGCTTAAGAGCTGGTTTGACAAGGCGGTGTTAAAGGCGGGCGATACCTATACCGATGTGATGTATGTCGGGACAATCCTGCACTATGATTCCCTGCTTGCCGGAAAGCTGCAAAATCCCGGATTTAAAAGCCGAAAGTATCGGGCAGTGATAGCAGACTCTCTGCATCCGGAGTTGTGGGAGGCATGGGAGAAGATCTACACGAACTTGTTTAACGATTCGCATGAAGCGGATGCGGAAGCGTTTTTTGAAGCGAATAAGGAAGAAATGCTGGAAGGCACGCAGGTACTGTGGGAGGCGAAGCTGCCGTACTACAAGCTGATGAAAATGAAGGTGGATGAAGGCACGGCATCATTTAACAGTGAGCTTCAGAATGATCCGATTGATCCGGACAACGCAGACTTTAACGAGGAATGGTTTGTCTACTACGAGGACGGCGAGGTAGATTTTAAGGATCCTAAGTTTCTGTTTATTGGTGGGAATGATCCATCCCTTGGGAAGAATGCAAAAGCAGATACCAGTTCGATCATCACATTAGCGCTGGATACCAAGAGCGGCTATAAGTACGTGGTGTATGCGGACATTGCAAAGCGCAATCCGGACAAGATCATTGAGGACATTTTTGATACTGATAAGCGCCTGCACCGGGAATATGGAAAAGGCTACTATTCCTTCGGCGTAGAGGATGTGCAGTTTCAGTATTATTTCAAACAGGTGATGGCGCAAAAATCCGCAGAACAGGGTATTTACCTTCCAATCGAGGGAATCACCAGTACCTCCAATAAGGTGCTGCGTATCCGGTCGCTACAGCCGGAGGTCAAGAACGGATACATCCGGTTCCAGCAGCGGCAGAAGACATTGCTCCAGCAGATGCAGGAGTTTCCCATGGGGAAAAATGATGATGCGCCGGATGGGCTGCACATGGCAGTTCTGATGGCAAACAAAGTGAAAGCAGCGGGGCATCAGATTGGGTACAAGAGTGTTGGTAAGAGGCTGCTGCGGTGGAAGAGAGGAGCCTACTGATGGCGAAGAAGAAAAAGAAACAGGGAAAGATCCGTAATGAGCCATACGATCCGGAGAAAGCGGATGGCAGTGTCCGTCCGGTGTATGCACGGATCGCAGCGAAAGAGGCGTCTGATAAATACAGCGAGTATCCGTCCAATGGATTGACGCCGGTACGGCTGGCGCAGATATTCCGGGAATCGGATGACGGGGATGTGAGACGTCAGATGGAACTGTTTGAAGAGATGGAGGAGAAGGATCCCCATTTATTCTCTCAGCTTCAGACCCGAAAACAGGCAGTCACGGGGCTGGACTGGGAGGTGCAGCCGGTATCTCCGGATCCCAAGGATAAGCAGATTGCACAGTGGGTGCAGGATCAGATGAAGGGCATGGAGAACCTTAACGGGATCCTGCTGGATCTGCTGGATGCCATCGGCAAAGGCATCTCTGTCATGGAAATCCTGTGGGACGTGGATGGACAGAATCAGATGGTCATATCGGATATCCTGCAGGTGCATCCAAAAAAGCTGATGTGGGATGCCATCACAGATGAGATGCGGATCTGTACGGAGGCCCATCCAGAAGGGATCAGCCTGCCTCACAACAAATTTGTAGTGCATCGATACAAGGCTAAATCCGGGCATGACAGCCGTGCTGGGATCCTTCGGGTGGTGAGTTGGATGTATTTGTTCAAAAACTATTCGCTTAAGGACTGGGTAGCATTTTGTGAAGTTTACGGGATGCCGCTGCGGTTGGGAAAGTATGATGCATCGGCGAGTGAAGCGGATAAACGGGCGTTGATGGAGGCGATCGTGTCATTGGGATCGGATGCCGCCGGGATTGTACCATCGTCAACGTCCATTGAATTTATTGAAGCGGAGAACAAAAATGGAGCAACGGATACCTACGAGAAGCTGGCACGCTACTGTGATGAGCAGATCAGTAAGGCGATTTTAGGACAGACATTGACCTCCGACAGCGGTGGCGGATCCTACGCCCAGTCAAAAACGCACGATGAGGTGCGGCATGATCTGACGGTGGCAGATGCCAAGGCGCTGTCCATGACGATCCGGCGGGATATCATCGGCCCGCTGGTGGAGTATAACTTTGGCCCGGAAGCAGATTTGCCGCTCTTTGAGATTGCCTGTGAGGATCCGGAGGATCTGATGCAGACCGCTGAGATTTATGTGAAGGTCAGAAATGAGCTTGGCGTGCCGATCGCAATGGATCATATCTATAAAAAATTCGGAATTCCGAAGCCGGAATCGGGGGAAGCGGTGATCCCGGGGCAGTCATCCGATATGCCGCAGCCGGGCGAGTCTGGTCTAGTGGGTATGAAAACGCCGGATCCGGAACAGGAGACGGAGGTACAGGATCAGATTGACCAGATTGTAGAGCTGTCTGTCCAGAATGCCGGGGAGGTGTTTCGGCAGATGACCGCGCCGATCCGGAAGTTAGTGGACGAATGTGACGATATGCAAGCGCTAAAAGCGAAGCTGGAGGATGCGGATACGGTGCGCAGAATCTACGAGGAAATGGATCTGGAAGCGTTTACCGATTATCTGCATCAGGGGATCTATTTTGCGGAACTGATCGGAAGGAGCGAGGGATGAGCGGTGCAGAATACCTGCAGGGATTTTCTAAACTGATCTTCAAAAACGCAGTTGCCTTTTTGAAAAAGAAACGCGTCCTGACAAAAGAAGAATATGCAGCCCTGAGCGATCGTGCAAAGGCGAAGGCGTTTACAGTTGCCGGCTATACCGCGGCAGAAGTGCTGCAGGAGTTTCTGGACAAGCTGACTACAGCGGTGGAAGAGGGCAGGACGCTGGCAGACTGGAAGGCGCAGATGGACGAATGGCTTGGTGCGCATGGTTATGATGGGATGGATCCGGGAAAGGCAGAGCTGATCTTCCGGACAAATGTGCAGACTGCCTATAATGGTGGTCACTATAAAAGCATGATGCAGGCTGCAAAGCTGCGGCCCTACTGGATGTATGTCACAGCCGGGGATGACAGAGTGCGTGATACCCATGCTGCGCTGCAGGGAGCCGTGTATCGGGCAGACGATCCGTTCTGGAAGGTGTGGTATCCGCCCAATGGATACAAGTGCCGCTGCCATGTGCGATCCTATTCAGAACGTCAGGTGCGGGAACGCAACTTGCAGGTGCGGACGAAGCCGCCCATCACTGTGGATTTTTCGACAGGCGAGATCAAACCATTGCGGCCGGACAAGGGATTTGCAAACAACCCGGCACTGGATGCGTGGCGTCCGGATCTTAGTAAATTTTCTCCTGTTGTACGGAACGCATACTTAAAACGGAAGAAAAGCAAATAAATGGGCAAAAAAGCGGTTAAGAGTGTCAGGCTAGGAGTTGAAAGGGCTAGGATTTGTAACGCGAAATGACGCGGAATAACGCTATTGTAACGCTATAGAAGCGGCATGGAGGATGATGGAAGGAAAGAAATGGAAAAAAAGAAGCAAAAGGATGTGGTGATGATTGCACTGACCCCTAAAGTAGTGGAGGGGGTCCCGGATCTGATCGCTGTGATCCCAAAAGGGCACGTAGAATCCCGAAAGGGTGATTTTATTGTGGATGACGAATCGTTCCGGATGATCAACAATCAGTTCCTTGGCCGCCGTTTGGATCTGGTCATTGATTATGAACACCAGACGCTGCATGACGTGCAGGCACCGGCGGCGGGGTGGATCACAGAGTTGATAAACGGGGATGATGCGATCATGGCGAAAGTAAATTGGACGCCAAAGGGAGCGGAGTACCTGAAAAATAAGGAATACCGTTACCTGTCCCCGGTGATCATTACCAGAAAAAATGACAAAAAAGTGATTGCGCTGCACTCAGCAGCGTTGACAAACACTCCCGCAATTGATGGTATGTTCCCGCTGGTGGGATGTAGCCTGGATGTGGATGATTATGAGGAGGAAAAAACGATGGAATTAGAAAAACTGATCAGATTGCTGGGACTGCCGGAGACAGCAACAGAAGATGAAGTGGAGGCAGCGCTCCGGGCGGCAGGCAGGAAGCCGGAAGGGACGGAAACGGTAACAAATAAGGAGGTAGTTGCCAACAGTACAATCCTGACGCTGCTGGGTCTAAAAGCAGATGCAAAGACAGAAGAAGTGGCAGCCGCCATCGTAAAGCTTCAGAATGGGGATAGCTCCCTCGCAGCGGAAGTGCAGGCACTCAAGGAGCAGCTGGAAGGACGGGCTGCAGATGAGGCGGTCACCGCAGCACTGAAAGCCGGGAAGATCACCGCAGCACAGAAGGACTGGGCGCGCAGCTATGCACTGAAAGATCCGGAAGGGTTTGCCGCATTTGTGGACAAAGCGCCTGCGGCGGTGGTAATGGACAATCTGACAGGCACTGATCCGAAGGAAAAAGGCGGAAAAGGAGAACTGTCAGGAGTAGATTATGCAATACTGAAGAACTTAGGACTATCAGAAGAGGAAGTAAAAGAGTATTACAAGGAGGAATTGTGATGAGACGATTGATCGGGGAAGAGCTGACCGGGCGCAGCATTCTGCGTTTGCCGGTTGCCCAAGGAGCGAAGTTGCTGGATGGGGACATCGTGGTGTTGAATGCAGAAGGCTATGCGGTGAAAGCGTCTAAGACAGCCGGTCTGGTGGCGGCAGGAAAAGCACAGGAATATGTTGACAATACTGCTGGTGACAACGGAGCCTGTCATGTACGTGTGCAGCGCGGTGTATTTGTTCTTGGAAATGATGGTGACATCAAGGAGACGGATCTATTAAAAACGTGTTATTTTGCCGGGCCGTTAAGTGTAACACTGGTATCAGCAGGATCTAGCGTGGCCGGAAAGATTATTGCAGTGGAAGGCAAAGCAGTTGTCGTGGATATGGTTTAAGGAGGATAAGGACAATGATTATTAATGCACAGGCAATCCGGGCGTTGGATGTTAGCTTTTCAACCTTGTACAATCGAGGATTTTCTTCCAAGCAGCCGAAGCACCCGTTGATTGCAACGGAAGTACCATCCAGTACATCGGAAGAAAATTATGGATGGATCGGGCAGCTGCCCAAAATGAAGGAATGGCTGGATGAGCGCACGATAGCGAACCTGAGTGCGTATACCTACACCATTAAAAATAAATCCTATGAGTCTACGATTGGGATTGACCGGGAAGTTCTGGAGGATGACCGATATGGGGTATATGCTCCGAGCTTTGAGATGATGGGAGCAGAGGCCGCTACCGCACCGGATGAAACCGTCTTTGAACTGCTTCAGAAAGGATTTGAAGAGAATTGCTATGACGGTCAGCCATTCTTCTCTGACCAGCACAAGTCGGGCGAAAAGACTTTTTCAAATAAAACGGATGCAAAACTGTCACAGGAAAGCTTTATCGCAGCGCGCACGGCAATCATGTCCTATACGGGCGATCAGGAGAAGCCGCTGAAACTGGTACCTAACCTTCTTGTAGTACCGCCTGCCCTTGAAATGGAGGCGCGCCGGATCCTGGAGGCAGAGATGGTGAATGGCTCTTCTAATATTACCAAGGGGCTTGCCAAGGTAGAAGTGGTAAGCGAGCTAGCTAATGATCCGGATGCCTGGTATTTGATGGTGACTAATGAGCCGTTAAAGCCCATGATTCTTCAGATGAGAAAAAAACCGAAGTTTACAGCACTGAATAAGGACAATGATCTGAATGTATTCCTGAAAAAGAAATACCTTTACGGTGTGGATGGACGCTGGAATGCTGGTTTTGGTTTTTGGCAGATGGCATACGGATCCACAGGAAAAGCGATGGGCTGATAAGAGGCAGGTGAGCAGGGATGGCATACAGCAAATCAGAAGATGTACTGGATATGATCAAGCCGGATATGTTGCGATCCTTGATCGGGGAGAATTGTCGCCTGGAAGGCGAGGAGCTGAGGTATGCAGCGATTCCTTATGCCCAAACTGCCGTTGAGGATGCGGACGCTGAGATTGACGGATACCTTGCCAAGCGGTACAAGGTGCCATTGGAAAAAGTACCGAAGATGATCGGGAAGCTGTCCAAGGATATCGCAGTGTACAACATGGCATCCCGCCGTGGGATTGATGAAACAGAGCGGGAAAAGAACATCTTAAACCGCTATAAGGCAGCAATTTTATATTTGACCAATGTAGCGAAGGGGATTGTAGAGCTGGACGGACAGACATCCGGCGGATCCGGAGACGCGCTGCCGGATGCACAGGGAAATGCAGGATTTTCTATTCAATCCAGTGATCGCCTTTTCACAAGAGATGACATGAAAGGCTGGTAAAGGATATGAGCGGCATCCGTGTGAGCATGGAAGGCGAGTTTGAAGCCTATAAGGATCGGCTGCAGCGTTTGGGTAGTGTTGACCGTGAGGAGCTGATGGCAGCAATCGCGGAAGCGCTGCGTACCAGCACGGATGAGCGGTTTGATGCGGAAACTGCACCGGATGGATCTGCATGGAAACGGTCTATCCGGGCATCCGGCGGCGGAAAGACGCTGACAGACAGCAGCCGCCTGCGTACATCCATCCATGCCCGGTCATCAGCAAAAGGGGCGGAGATCGGGACAAATACCATTTATGCAGCAACACATCAGTTTGGGGAGCCGGGCAGGACAATCCGGGCAAAGAATAAACGGATGCTGTCGTTCCAGATCGGCGGAAAGTGGTATCACAAGAAACAGGTTACGATCAAAATTCCGGCGCGTCCCTTCCTTGGGTTGTCCGATTCAGACCGTGAAGAAGTCCTAGAACTGATGGAGGAATCATTGAAATAGAGGAAGCATCAAAATGACAAAGAAAAAGTATCTGGAAGATCTTCTGCGTGCATCAGGAATTACTGGGACGATCTATGAGTCGCTAAAAAATATGTCAAACGATGAGGGCAGCTACTATGCAGGGATCCTGCGGGGCAGCGATAAGCCGGTTCGTGCGAAGTCAAAAAGAACATACGATAACGGGGCGGTTACGATGAACCGGGTGAAGCTGTACGATATGGAAACCGTGTACACGGTAGTGATTGCCGAATATGATGAGGAGCATTTGGAAAAGCATATCGAGGCATTTTTTAAGGCGATCAGCAAAGGGTACGATGACGGCGCTGGCAACTGGGTAGGTGTGGAGGCCGGGGAGGTGGACTGGGTTGACGAAAAGGACAGTATTTTAAAGGCAAAGATCGCAGTTGAAATCCCGGTGACATTTAGCTATGGAATTTATAAAGACGTACCGGTAAGTCATATAGATGGCACGCCGGAGATCGGCATGGAAAAGGAGTGATGAGGATGGCAGCGAAGGCTGTAAAGGAAGCTGCACCGGAGGAGGTTATCCGGAAGACGGCAGAGGATTGGGCGATCGCAAAGCAGGTGCCTGGATCCTATCTGGCAGGCGTAAAGCAGCGTAAAAAATGGGCTAAACATAAGATGCTGGAAGAAAATGAGTTTGATGCAGCACTGCGTGAGTTTTTAACAGCGGCAGCAGACGGGAGGACAAAATGATATCAAGGGTAGAAGTAGAAGTAAAGGACGGCGGAGCCGGGATTGGGGAACAACGGATCAGCGGCATCCATGCCAAGGTAGGCATATCGTCCAAAGTGACCGAGCCGGTTGAGATCCACAATACGATGGATACAGACCAGATCCGGGCTATCTTAGGGCAGTGTCCGATTGCAGATGCGTGCATGGATTCCATTGATGGAGGTGCGCAGCAGATGTACTGCTATCCTGTAGCCGCAACAACAGGCGGCAAGCCGTCAGAGGTAACCCATAATGGGACGGGCAAAGGTACGGTAACGGTGTCTGGTACAGGAATCAATGCATTCGATGTGGTGGTTCAGATCGTGGATGGCGGTGCAACCAATGAAGCGACCTTCACTGTCAGCACAGATGGCGGAAACAACATTTCAGAAGAGATGACTGTGCCGCTGGCGGGAACGTATGAGATCCCGGATACGGGCCTGACACTGACATTTGCGGCAGCATCCGAGAATAAATTTGTGGCAGGCGATACCTACACATTTGTAGTTGCAGCACCGACTACGACAAACGAAGCAATTCTTGCTGCAGTGGAACGTGTTTATAAGAGTAATGCAAATATTGAAGCAGTGCATATCGTAGGCACAACCAATAAGGATCTGTGGGCATCGCTGGAAGCACTGGCTCAGGCGCAGGAGACGGATGCAGGCCGTCCGCTGCTGATTGTATGCGAGCAGCGTGCTGCAGGAAAGGATGAGGCTGCTGCAGATTATGTGGAAGCCATTGAAGCAGACTGTAAAACAGCGGGACGCCATGTGGCAGTTGTCCAGACCTGGGCCAGACTGAAGGGCATGGATGGACGTATGCGTGTGACGAACATGGCAGCCTATATCATGGGGATGATCGCCCAGGCGAAAGAGTCCACCAGTATTGCATACGTCAGGGATTTTCCAATCAGCGAGAGCAAGGTGCTGGAAATTCTGCCAGCTGGTATTGAGGATATGTACGAGGAGCTGGATGCAGCGCGGTATATCGCTCTGCGCCGGTATCCGGGCAGGGATGCCTGGTATGTTGCCGGTTCCAATACCTGTGCACCGGAGACTAGTGATTTTGCCACCATCGAGCACGCCCGGGTGATGTATCGGCTAGTACGCGAAGTGTATAAGCGTGCGACAGAATGGCTGAAAGCAGATTTTGATGCATCAGAAATTGAGACGGAGGCAGCACCGGTACAGGCGGATCTGAATATCCCGATTGAGGATGCAATCAAAGACCAGATCATCAGCAGTGGGCAGGCGGTATTGCTGGATCCGGAAAGCCTGCTGACAGCGCAGAAAATTCCGGTAAGAGTAAGCTATAAGCCCCGTGCGTATGCCAATGTAGTATCCCTGACCTTCATGGCAGGGGCAGTATCATAGGAGGGTAACATGGCAAGGAAACAGTTTGTAAATGGAAAGGTATATGACTGGTCATCCATCACGATCGCGCTGTCTGGCTGCCAAAATATCGAGCCGACATCCATCGACTACGAGGATAGTCAGGACAAGGAGCTGGTGTATGGGCGTGGCGGTAACCCGCGCGGATTTGGCACAGGGAATAAGAGCAACTCCGTAAAGCTGGAGATGTTAAGAGAGGATTACAACACGCTGGTTGATGCGTACCGGAGTCAGGGAGGATTTTACAAGATCGTGATTCCGAAAATTACGGTATCGTATGCGGACGTCGGTGCAACGACCTGCACGGATGTACTGACTAACGTAACATTCACCAAGCGTGGCGGTTTTGGCGGCAAGCAGGGCGATAAGTCTACAACGATCAGTCTTGAAGGTATCGCAATGGGCGGTATCTGCATTGATGGTGTAAACGCATAAGGAGGATATGGCAATGGGCTATTTTGAAGATCAGGAAATTTTATCAGAAAAAATGTCAAAACCAGAACAACAGGGCACAGGATATGTACAGCAGAGTCCGGTTGCTCCGGTAACGGAACATGTGGAAACATTTGAAGATCTGTGCAGAAAGTACGCAGATCAGGGTATGCGCGGCAAGATGTACATTGTCACGACTAACCTGTCTCAGGATGATGACATGGACCGAACGATGGAATTTCTGTTTTCAGAACCGAAAGCGGCATCCTATGACCGCTATGTGAAAACAGCATCGGTATCCAGTTCAAAGGCAATGCGAACATTTGTGTTAGATAACATTTGTCAGGAGCAGCGCAAAGATCTGGAGATGCTGCTGAATGAGTTTCCGGCAATGGGGATCAGTTTGGGCGAGAAGCTGCTGTATATGCTGGGTTTATCGAAAACGACCACAGTGCGCCGCCTGTAAAATCTGCTGAAGAGCGAATCGATGAGGCAGAAGAGGAGATTGAAAGCAGCCTGTATGATGCAGGGCGGATCCTGATCTGTAAGTATCTGCCAAACAAAATGATCCCGGATCTGGATCATGTAACGCTGGGGGAATTTTACAGGCTGCTGGCAATGGCCAGACAAGCCCGGAAAATGTATCAGGATGATATAAAAATCGGGGTTGTCAATGCCATAAATATTCTGTTCACAGAGGAGGGATAAGGGATGGGAATGGATAGTGTATTAAAAGTGTCCCTTGTCCTGGATATGATCGATCACCTGACGGATAAGGTAGGTAAAGTAAACGGATCTGTGGGCAGTATGACACAGTCATTTGCTACGATGCAAAAGGCAGGGGCTGCCATGACAGGTGTCGGTACTGGAATTGTGTCTGCCTGCGGTGCAGCAGTTACGGCAACCTTTGATACACAGAATGCGCTTGGAGAGATCGCATCCTTAGGTGTACAGGACTTGCAGGCTATTGAGAATGCTGCAAAAAATTTCTCTGATACCTGGGCAGGAACTACAAAGGCGGATTTCATAACGGCATCCTATGACATTAAGTCCGGTATCGCATCCTTGACAGATGAGGGTGTAGCACAGTTTACAGAGCTGGCAGCGTTGACCGGAAAAGCAACGAAGTCTACCACAGAGACGATGGGATCTCTGTTTGCAACGGGCTATGGTATTTACAAGGGATATTATGACGATCTGTCCGATTTGGAATTTGGTGAGATGTTTTCCGCAGGGATTGCTACTGCGGTAAAGCTGTATAAGACCAGCGGAAACGGGATGGCAGATGCAATCAGTATGCTGGGAGCAACGGCAACAAATGCACAAGTGCCACTGGAAGAACAGCTTGCAATCCTTGGTCAGCTTCAGACAACGATGAGTGGATCAGAAGCAGCCACAAAATATAAGTCGTTTTTAAACACCGCTGCCAACGCCGGAGAGAAGCTGGGCCTTACATTTTTGGATACGAATAATCAGCTGATGTCCATGCCGGATATATTGGAAACGCTGCGCGGAAAGTATGGTGATACGCTGGATGCGGTGGAGAAGCAGCAGCTAAAGGAAGCATTTGGGACGGATGAGGCGATTGCGCTGATCGATCTGCTATATCAGAATACAGATCAGCTAAAGACAGGAATTGATGATCTGCAGGAATCTATGTCCGGAGGAGTAGCGGTCACAGAGGAGATGGCGAATGCCATCAACAACACACCGGAGCAAAAGTTCCAAGTGCTGAAGCAAAAGATTCATAACACAACGGAAGAACTGGGAAAAGGATTGCTGCCAACGGTAAATAGCGCAATGGATGTAGTTGCCGGTGTGATCCAGAAAGGAAGTGACTGGGTAGCGGCAAATCAGGATACGGTTGCATCTATAATGCACATCGTGATGTATTTGGGTATTTTCCTGATTGCTGCTGGTGCGTTGACTGCTGTGGTGGGAACGGTTGGCCGAACTTTTATCGGCCTTGGCGGAATCGTGACCGGGGTGAAAAAAGTGTTCAGCGCTGGAGGATTTTTGGCAGCTTTGGGGCCGTTTGCACTAATTGCGGCGGCTGTCGGGGGATTGATCGCTTTATTCCAGGCCTGTGGCGGTGATGTATCTAAGCTGCAAGGGATCTTTAGCAATGTGTTCGGTGCCATCAGTGGGTTTATCGGGAATGCATTGACATCAATCGGAACGTATCTGCCGGGCTTCCTGCAATTTGGCCTCGAGCTTCTGACCAATATAATCAGTGGTATCCTATCCGGATTGCCGGGGATTTTGTTATCTGGTGCACAAATTATTGTGTCGCTTCTGGCCGGTATTGTACAGCAGCTTCCTGGGATAACGGCAGCTGCAGCAGCAACCATCAATGGATTTTTGACGATGATTGTTTCCGGATTGCCGGGGATCCTGAGTGCAGGCGTACAGATGATTACAATGGTGCTGAATGGAATTATTCAGGCACTTCCGGCGGTGATCCAATCCGGTATCCAGCTTGTTTTAAGCCTAATGTCGGGGATTGTTCAGAACCTTCCTGCGATTCTGGCAATGGGGGTATCCCTGATCGGGAATCTGCTGGCTGGTATTGGCCAAGTACTTCCGAACCTGATATCCGGTGGCCTGGCCATTATCGGAAATATTATAAGCGGTATTTTGCAGGCGATTCCTATGCTGCTTGGAATGATACCAGACTTGTTTAAGACAGTCGGGGATACGATTTTAAGCATTGATTGGCTGCAGATTGGCAGTGATCTGATAAATGGAATTAAAGACGGTTTCATGGAAGGATTCCATAAACTGGTCGATACGGTAAAGGGCGCTTGGGGAAAATTTACAGACTGGTTATCCGGTGGCGGCAAGGATGAGGAGATTGCCGAAACAGTCACAGCAACTGCGCCAAAAACGGAAACCGTTACACCTAAGACAGCAACTGACTACAACCTGCCGGAAGTATCATTGCCCACCACTGTATCTACAGTCGAGGCTCCGGAGATCACGTTTGATGCGAGTAAGTATCAGATCAGTGGATTGGAAGGGATGGAGGCATTTGCAGATGGAGTGCAGTTAGGCGGCACAGAGGTGCAGGCTGCGCTGGATAGTACAGCTGGGACGTCTATGGATAGTATCTTAGCATCGTTACAAACGGTAGATACATCGAGTGCAACAGCAGCTGGAAACAGCATTATGGAAAGTTTAGGTACCGGTATGGAGGCATCGGCATCCAGCGCTACTGCATCGGCACAGGATGCAATCAATCAGGCCATGGCTGCAGCCTCTCCTCAGGGGACAACTGCTGCGGATCTTTTTACCTTTGACACGGTTGGGATTGAGCAGGCTGCCGGGATCGTAGGCAGTTCTGTGACATCTGCGCAGGAAACGACACAGGGTGGCGTGAGCGCCATGGAAACCGCATGGGCTTCAGGAATGGATCATATCCAGTCATCTGTAAGCAAAAGTATGTCAAGCGTGAAGTCTACGGTAACATCTGCAGCGAATCAGGCAGCTTCTGCGGTTCAGAGCGCATTTGCTGGAATATCCGTGACGGTTCCGGCACCGAAGCTGCCCCATGTGGCAGTGTCGTACTCTACGGTAGGATCTGGAGATGCCACAGCAAAGGTTCCAAACTTTAGCGTGAGCTATTACGCACGCGGCGGTATTATGACCAGGCCGACACTGTTCGGGCTCAATGGCAAAAATGCCATGGTTGGAGGAGAAGCTGGAGATGAGGCAATCCTGCCTTTGGACACACTGTGGGGACGCATGAAAGCTGTTGTGTCTGCGGTGGTGGAAAGCAAGGTGGTGAAGCGGGAACCGCGTAAATCACTAAGTAAGGAATCAGTATCGAAACGCTCCAGCGGAACTACATACAACAAGTATGAAGTGCATCTAAATGTGGATATTGATTCCATAGATAGTCTGAAAAAGCTGAAGCATCTTCTGGATGAATTAGAAATGCCAGAAGGGGATCCGCAGGCAGCGTAGGAGATCAGTATGATATTTGTTCAGGACAAGCATATAAAAGTCGGGAAGGATTACCTTCCCGGCATTGTAAAAAGTATCCGGATCTCTGAGGAAGGGAAGCTGGAGGACAAGAAAAAAGGTAAGAAAAAAGTATCGAACCAGCCCACCGGATATGAGGCTGCGCAGGTTGAAATTGATCTGTTTTTAGAGGAAAATGCTACCTACAATCTGGAAAATATGATCCGTTTTATCCAGCGGTTGTTTAAGCGATCAGGACAAACAAAGCAAAAGAAATATAAGCTTACGGCGGCGGAGATCAATGCCCATGGGATTACGGAGGCTTATTTTAATGGAATCAGCACAACAAAGGATGCAGCGCAGAGCTGGGCGGTGTGTACCATATCATTTGTTGCTCCTGCGATCTCCGGGCTGAAAGTGGTACGAACGAAGAAACAGCTGGCGGCGGCAAAGAAAAGTAAAACTTCCAAATCAAAAAAGAGTACAGACAAAAGTCCGGCAAAGAAGCAGAAAAATCAAGCAGTGGCCAAAAAGAAAGCGAAAAAACTGGTAAAGAAGTGAGGGTAAATGGAGATAAATCTGGAAGGATTAGAGTTCCGGCTGACCTGTGGAGAGTATCAGGTTACTGGCGGATTTGATGCAAAGTACCAGTCAGATGATACCGATGCACCAGCGTGGGCAAGGATTTCATTGTCGGAAGAACTAAAACAGTTTCTGAAAGATAATTCAACGGATAGTTATGCACTGGAAATCGGAAATGAAGAGGGGTATGAACTGCTGGTGTCAGGGATGGGTATCTATCAGACAGAGGATACATTGATTGTGAAGACACAAGAAAATAAGGCGGACAGTATATCAGCGTTCTTTTTGAATGCTATGCTGCAGGAAGCAGCACGCTATCTATTTGCAGTGTTCAGGATCAGCAGGTACAAGATGACAGCAACAGACTATGGGCGAAGAAAGAACTTTCAGATTAATGCAGCATCCTATCAGGATGCCCTGCGGCAGTTAAATGCCGTCTACCAGGTGGATCTTTCTTTCTATATGGAGGATGGACTACTTTATTACGGTGTCCAGCCGGATCAGGATCATTACTATCTGCTATCCGATGACAATATTTTAGACATCGAAAAAAATGGGGCTATCTGGACAGCAGAGATCATCCCGATTCCGGGAATCCGTCCAAGGCAGATTGTGCAGCTATCTTGTGAAGAATACACGGGGATGGTACAGATTACATCTTGCACCATAGAGGGCGATGAAAGTGGCATTGATATGCGGATCAAATTCAGGGAGGTAAATGATGGGTGATCTCAAAACGTTTGTCAAAAATATAGTGCGGGATGTGATAAAAACGGATTATCCGTCAATGGATTGCATGCATCCTGTTCCTGCAAGAATAACGTCTGTACAGCAACAGGATGTGACTCATTGCTATACAGTAAAATTACTGGATAAACATGACGGCGAAGAGCTGCCGCATCTGGTATCCGATCAGGTATACCAGGAAGGGGATGAGGTTGTAATCCAATTTGTAGCAGGAATCCATCCTTATATAGTAGGACGGTGGTATGGATGAGACTTGCAGGAATTGATGATGTAGATATCCGGTTGGATAAATACGGGCAGCTCATGCCTGACAGCAATGGAGAATGTATGCTGTGTGGCGGTATGCGCTGCTGGATGCAGGATATCTGGCTGGAAATGCTGACAGATGAAGGTGAATTGATCTGGGAAGACCAGGAAGGGATGCAGGCGTATGGATATAGCCTGACAGATTATCTGAACGCGGAGCAAGATGAGGATTTCAAAGATGAAATCAGTGCGCAGATTATCGGAAAAATGACCAAACGGGAATATATTGACGATGGATCAATAAGCCTGACGATGGAAGCCTCAACAGACAGCATGTGGGTTGCACATGTCCAGTTTCGGGAGTCCGATGGTCAGAATGTCAATATTGATATTCATTCGGATGGGAAGGAGATAGACGTGACATGATACCGGATAACATTATGGAAAAAATCATTCATGTGCCGGATGAAGCAGAGTACATGGAAGAATTAGAAGAAAAACTTGTAGCAGAAGGATTTGTGATCACGAATTTTTCCAAGGGCGGCGTGTTCTATACCATATTGCGGATTGTGGTTCACGGGCTGATCCAGCTAAAGCAGCTAGGGGTTCAGATCGTTAATTCAGCGTTTATGACACATTGCCCGGAAGATTGGGTGGAGATCCGTGCTGCGGACTACGCCAAGTATCGCAAAGAGGGCATACACACAAAGGGTTATGTAACGGTGTACAGGCGCGATTACAGTTATCCAGTAAAAATCAAAAAGGGGCATCCATTTATAACGTCCCGCAATGCAGATGGGGCATATTACACATATTACGCAGTCGAAGATATCGTGCTGCAGGAAGGTGTCAGTGAATGCAAAGTAATTGTTGAAGCGGAGCAGCCAGGGGCTGCCTACAATGTGGAGCCGGGGGTAATCTGTGAAACGCTTGTATATATTGACGGCTATGACCATGTAAGAAATGAGGAAGGCTGGATCATAGAAAGTGGAGCGGAAATCGAAGAAATTGAGTCCCTGCGTCAACGTTGCTTAAACAGCCGGGCAGAAAATGCACGCTTGAATCCAGACAGAAAGCTGAAGAGTATTGTGGAATCCATAAGCGGTGTGGTAACAGCAGACATTGACAGTCAGGCACCGCGGGGTGAAGGCACGGTGGATATTATCATCACCGGTTCTGAAGGTACTGCAGATGAGACGCTGATTCAAAAGGTGGAAGAAGCAATCAAAGAGATGGAAGGCAGTTATGGCAATTACTTGGTTAAGCCTGCTAAATCCATTAAACAAAACTTCACATTGACAGTATACGTGGAACATGGGGTCAGCTTGGTGGGCTATGAGGATCAGGTACGCACTGCGGTGAGCGATCTTATGAAGGTGAGTAAACGGAAAGAGTTAAACACGCTCTATCGGGATGAGATCATTGGCAAATTGATTTCTAACATTCAGGGATATAAAAAAACAGACATAACAGTACCAGCGGCAGATGTTATTGCGGAAAAGGGAAACGTTATTGTAGCAGGAGATATACAGGTCACTGTGAAAAATATCAGTTAAGGAGGACAGACATGTATGAAAAATTTAGAGATTACTTATATTATCTTCTTCCTACACCATTTAAGCGGCTGAAAAAAATAAAAAATCAGTGGTATATATTTTTCAAGGTGATTGGAGATGAATATGACAAAGTGCAGGCAGAGCTAGAGCGTGCGTTGGAAGAGACGTCAGTGGCAACCTGTAGTGTGGATATGCTGCCATATTATGCACAGGATCGGGGAATGTATCGATATACGGAGGAGGACGATGAGACGTTTCGCAGTCGGATCGCAATGCAGGATGAGGTAGAGGCTCTTGGTGGTACGAAAGCCGGAATCATTCTTGCAGCAAAGACATTGGGATATGACGATGTGGAACATCTGTGGTATTCGGATATTGGTTACCCGGATAAGTGGTCACAGTTTCTGTTGCGGGTAAGTGTGTCTGATGATCAGGAACATCCAGTCACTATTGAGATTCTTGTCCGTGAAGTGCGCAAGGCAAAAGACAGCACATCGCTGGATAACTATTGTTTGTGCAATGTTCTGCACAGTGGAGCAAAAATAGGGGCAACGATATCGGTTGTAAATTATATTGGCTTAGGAGATATATAAATATGATGACCTATACGGAAACGGGTCTTTCCCTGATTGCAGATGCGGTAGCATCTGGGAAACAGGTGAAAATCACCAGAATAGAATTAATAGCTGATCCGGAACGATCTGAAGGAGAACTAACCCATAATGCGGAAATTGCATCGGTGGAAAAGTATAATAATACAACGATAGACATTAAGGTGGTAACAGATAATTACAATTTTAAAAAAGACTATTTTTTTAATCGGGTGAATGTATATGCGACAGGAGCAGATGGACAGGAAGTATTGTTTTGTTTCCAGCATACTAAGACTTGTCCGATCTACATACCGGCATACGATGGTAGGACAATTCAAAATGAAATTAAAATAAGATTGAACGTTACTTCGGCCGATGTGGTGGATATAGTAAATGACGGCGTATATGTACTGCGGACGGACTTTGAAAAAGAGCTGGCTAAGAAGATCAATATAGCAGACATTGTGCAGGATGCCGATAAAGGTGAAGCAGACAAGGTAATATCTGCGGCCGTGGCTAAGACCTTACAGGATCAGATTGACCAGAAGATTGACATAAAAAATATAGTGCAGAATACAGTGACAGCGGCTACAGATAAAGTGGTGTCTGCGGCTGTAGCGAAAGCTCTTCAAGATCAAATTACTGAGCTAAACACGAATACAATCCGGAAGAAATCTGGAAGTCCAGTCTGCCAAATTGGGACTGATCAATATTTTAATGCTGTATCGATGTACGATCAAAACGGCGCGTGGAAAAATTATTTATTGTCGCAGAAAAATGATGCAAAAATGTTTGTGGCACAATACCAGATCACACCCCGTGGTGACGGCAAGCATGAACTACATTTTTATGATGCGGACGGTGGCTGGATATGTAAATTCACATCGGATTAACCGGATAACAAAAACAGGCGTCTATTCGTCCTGTTCCGGTATATCCCGGGTAATAGGCAATTACTGTTCCAGCCATTTTCATGTACGCAGTATAGTTCCCGACTGTAAGATAAAATTCTTCCAGCGGGGCCGGGACGCCGGATATGATTATATCCCCCTGTGCCAGTGCGCTGGATGGTGTAGCTTCCAGTGTTACGAAACACATTTTCCCGACTATTCGGTAGGATGCGGCTCCAGATTTCATCTTCGGGCCCAGCGCAGCACCGCCTCCAATATTCGTGTTTTGTATGTAACTCGTTAATTATTTTTAGGCCGGTACGGTACTGGCCAGAAAGGAAAAGAAATGGAAAGAATTAAATTGGGATCCGGTAAAGAACTGAATCTAATTGTCTGCGGCATCATGGCTGATGCACAGACTGTAACTATGAAATTTGTTCCGGGCAATGATAGTCTGGACACATTAAATACACTGTTGATGGACACTGCACAGACAGAAAAAATGACGCTACTGTCTACCGGAAGCGAAGAGCTGGCTATATACAACGGATATACGCAGCTACAGTCGATTGGGCAGGAACTGGATGCTGTGATCGGCTACACGCAGGATGAAATGCAGACACCGATCACGGGTAAGTTGGTTACAGCAATACTGCGGAAGCCGGATTGTACTGAACAGAGATTAGATGCTGCGGAGGCACAGCTGACAGATATGCAGCTGGCACTGTGCGAAGTCTATGAAATGCTTTGAGGAGGTGCAGAATATGGAAAAAATTTATGCAGCGTTGATCAAAAAAGAGCTGAAAACAATCGAAGAGGTACCAGAAAGAATTAGGAGAGAAGTAAGAACTATACTAGGCGGTGATAACTGATGTTGCGTCAGTTAATCATAAGATTCTTACTCAGGAAGGGGGTGGAAGATATGGCAGTAGTATATGCGACACTTATCATTAAAGGCAAAAAGAACATTGAAGATGTTCCACCGCGCATTCGTGACGAGGTGAAGCAGGTTCTGATTGACCTCGATCTCGAAACACTTGCGATTTAAACATGCCAAAAGCTCCGGAGTGTGCCCCGGAGTAAAACAGTGGGTACATAATAGCTTAGGCGGCGTATCGGCGGTATGCCGCCTGTACATTTTGCTGTGATATATAACAGTAAACCTGTGTAGTCTTGAGGTCAGCGTGACCGAGTATTGCTGCAACATCCTGTATATTTGCGCCGCGGTCAAGTAAATTTGTTGCAAGCGTCCTGCGGTATCGGTGCGGGTGGACATTCTCAACACCGGCGCGTTTACCAATTGCTTTTAATACCGTTTCGATTCCAGCTTTTGAGAGCCGCCGGTGCGGAGACTTTATACTTGCAAAAAGGCATGGATCGACATCAGTCCGGCTGTTCAGATAGTCTGTCAAGTGCATAAGAGCCACGGGGGTAAGGTAGATGGTACGTTCTTTGTTTCCTTTTCCTAACACTACGGCATCTTTGGTCAAAAAGTTGATGTCAGCCCTGTTTAGACGTACTACCTCACTTACACGGCAGCCTGATGCATATAAAAATTCTATTAAAGCAAGATCACGAAGCGATGTACAAGCTTGCTTAAGACGCTCCATTTCAGGGGCGGAATATGGTTTTTTAATAACCTTAGTATATTTGATTTGTGCAAGAGCTGTGCATGGATTACGACCAATCCAGCCCTCTGCAACCAACCAATTAAAAAAGCTGGAAAAGCAGCGCCGTATACCATCGAGGGTTCGATTGCTTACATGACGTTGACGTTTGTATTCAGCTAGATAATAACGGAGGTCATAGGTCGTAATCTCGTGAAGTGGGCGGCAAAGCGTATGAATCATCATATAGCAGACATCTCGGTATCGTCTGAGCGTTTCTTCGGATTTGCCCTCTACGCGTTTGGTGGCGATAAATTTTAATAGAATGGAATCCGGTGTAGTATCTATGGCAGTTATTTCTGTAGTGCGTACTTGTATTTCATAAGAATTAAGTTGCAGGGTAAGAGCGTTTTGAACTGCTTGGAGTTGCTCATCATCCAGTAAAGCACGAACGGAATCAGACACAGCATTGATGATGGTAATTCGTAAATCCATAGAAAATCCTCCTTGTTTTTTTGATTATTTTAAGGGATTTCCAGGTAAAAGTAACGGATTGTAAAAGAAAAAGCAACAAAACGTGTCATGCGACAAAACACGAATACATTGGTCACAGGCGTATTTTCAGAATGTTGGTTCCCGGGATTTGCAATTGACGGAATGGGATTTTCTATAATAATCCCCAAGCATTATAAATCGCACACATTAACCGTATCGTCTGCGAAAATATTCGTTCCGGCATCCAAAACATGGGTGTCTACAACAGTATCATCCATTACAGATCTGGTGAATTGCTGGCGGGTCATTCTGACAACAGATGTGTCCATGAAATTGACCTCCGGCAGTGCCTATATTGCGAATTTAGGTGGGCAGATAAAATGATTATTTCCATTTAGACCACCCGTTATCAACATCGTAGAAACGGTTGGACATCCCCAACGCACCAACAGCAATTTGGGCAAATCTGCCTGAGGAACCCATTGTAAAAACGATAACCCAGTACCCGCACTTACTACTTAATTCGTCCGAATGGCCGAAAGCAAACGCATTCTCATTTGCCCGAGCAGTAATTACACTATCAAAATTGCTTGCGATATATACTGCGTTCAGAGGATTGTTCTTCGTGTTTTGTAAATGTATTACTTTCTATAATAGTGCCCCACATTATATAGAAAGAAGGAATGTAATTATGAATAGTTTTATAAGTTGGATTGGCGGCAAAAAAGCACTTAGGAAGAAAATAATAAAGCAATTTCCAGAAATGGGAACATATAACCGATATATAGAAGTTTTTGGCGGAGCCGGGTGGGTTCTCTTTGCTGCTGCTAGTCATGCCAAGATGGAGGTCTACAATGATGTCAATGGGGATCTTGTCAATTTATTTCGTTGTATTAAGTATCACCCAGATGCTGTTCAAGAAGAATTAGGGTATATTTTTATATCAAGAGAACAATTTTTTGATGCAAGAGAACAAATTGAAACTAGGGGTATGACAGATATTCAGAGAGCGGCAAGGTTCTTTGTTTTGATTAAAGAGAGTTTTGGTACAAACCTTCGTTCATTCGGTTTATGTTCACGGGATATGGAAAAGGCAAAAGAATATTTAAGTGAAGTGTCTAAACGACTGAATAAGGTGGTGATTGAGAACCTTGACTTTGAAAAAATTCTCAAAAATTATGACAAAAAAGAGGCGTTATTTTACCTTGACCCGCCATATTATGAAACTGAAAAATATTATCCGGACAGGTTCATGCCGGAAGACCATAAAAGATTAAAAGCGGCATTAGATGGTATTAAAGGCAAGTTTGTTTTATCATACAATGATTGTGACTATATCAGGGAATTGTACAAGGAGTATACAATTATTGAAGTGGATAGGTTACACAATCTTGTACAGAAAGAAGTAAAGCCTCGGTATAAGGAGCTAATTATTAAAAATTTTACATAACGAAATTCGATATAAAATATCAAAATAAATAATAATGCAACGGATTATGATAGTATCTATCAGGGGCATTATTATGGTTAGGATTTATTTATCAAAGCTTCTAGGTGAAAGGCGTATGTCTCAAAGAGAACTATCAGAACTGACTGGAATACGACCCAATACAATTAATGAATGGTATCATGAGATTGTGGTTAGTTTAAGAGTGGAACATATTGACCGGATATGTGAAGTGTTAGGATGTTCTGTGGATGAATTGATAGAGGTGATACCGAACAAGATGCCAAAGACAGGAAAACACCTGATAGTTGAGGAACATGGAAACCGGAAGACAGGACAGGGGCAGTGACTAAAATCACGCCCCTTTTTCTGTTGAAAAAACAGAAATATTTCCCGAAAGTTTTTGACAATTATTTTGAAAATTTTTGACAAAAGTTTTGGGCGGCTACAAAAACAATATGAAAAAATTTTATTAACGTCAGTTAAAGCTAGTGGAAGTAAGGGAAAAAATGAAAAAAATAGGTGACTATTTAAAAAAAAGCCGATTTTATTATGGGATAACCGCATTGCTGTCTGTTTTTATGACTGGAGCGATTATTCTAAGCTCTGCACTTCTGGGACGGTTTACAGAAGGTTTATCCCGGTTAAGCGGAAATGGAATCGTTAAACTGCTGCTTCTGGTTCTCGCAGCTTTTTTTTCACAGGAGCTGTTGGATTATTTTTATCAAATACTGCGAAATAAAATAGAAATTGATACCTATTCCAATATACAAAAAAAGCTGCTGTATCAGGAGCTGCATTTATCTTTTGATCATCCGAAGCTAAAAAAATCTTCAGGATTGTATACTCTGATGAGCTGCTGTGCAGATGATCTCACCAGATTTTTATCAATAACAATGCCGGATATTTTATTTCAAACGATCCGGTTACTGTTTGCATTGACATTTATTATACGGACAAATTGGCAGATTAGTTTTGTCTATATAGGGGCATTGCTTTTATCTTTGGCGATCCAGTTTTTGATCGGTAAGACGATGGAAAAGGCCAGTTACCGAGTGAAAAAATCAGAAGCTGACCTGAATGCGAAATTGAAAGATGTGCTGGAGAATCGTTTGCTGATTAAGGTATCTGGATGCTTTGATTGGACGAAGGATTTTTGGAAAGAACAGGAACAAAGCTATGTGAAGGCGAATCTTCGCATGAGCCTGCAGACCATGCCGTTTAGGACAATGGGGATTATCAGTGGTATTTTTCCTATTTTATGTCTTTGCTTTGCAGGAATTTATCTAACTTCGACAGGGAAGATCAAAGTTAGCGAATTTATGACTCTTTTTTATTTGTGCCAGAATATTTTGCCGGATCAACTGCATTATGCGGATTTATGGGAAGAAGTTATAAAGGTGAAGCCAGCTGCCCAACAGTTGACGGCGTATTTTGAAGAAAAAGAGCCCCAAGTGGAGTGGGAAAAGGAAAATGGCTTTCAAACAGGGGAAATGGTGTTGGAACATATATATTACAGATATCCAGAGCGTGAAGCGTGGGCGGTGAAGGATATTTCTTTGCAACTTGAAAGGGGAAAGAAAATAGCTTTTGTAGGAGCCAGCGGAAGTGGAAAATCCACACTTATGAAGCTGATGGCAGGATTGATTTTACCGCAAAACGGAAGGATTCAAGGGGAGAAAGGACGTTATACAGACCAGTTCCCTTTTTTATTCACGGATTCTCTGATGCAAAATATTTTATATTCAGGAGCTTATGAAGAGGAACGTTTTGAAAAGGCGTGTGAGAACGCTTGCCTGGAGGAATTTGTATCAGAAATGGAACAGGGGTATGATACGGCGGTGACGGAGAATGGAGAAGGACTAAGCGGCGGCCAGCGGCAGCGGGTAGCCCTGGCCAGATCTTTAAACAGCGAATCGGCGCTTTTGCTCCATGATGAAGTGTTTTCTGCTTTGGATTCAGAGCTGGCGAAAAATATCATGAAAAAGTTGAAAGAGGAGTATCCAGATATCACAATGGTTTTTAGCCTGCACCAAAAGGAACTATTGCCCTTTATGGATGAGATTTACCTATTTGATTCCGGCTGTCTTTTGGAGAAGGGGACATACCGGGAGCTGCAGGGGAAATTAGCGCATTTTGGAGTATAGTGATAGGAAGGAAAATACAATGCATCGGTTATATAAAAGACTGATAGGGTACTTAAAACCTTATATGCCGCTGTATGCGATATGCAGTTTGGTGAATGGAATTGCACTTTTTCTGCTTTTTTCTTCAGTGGGAATTTTGCTCCGAGAAGTGGTGAAGAACTCAGCAGCAATAGCGGATCGAGAAAAATTAATACAGACTTTCTTATATTTGCTGGGAATTATATGCTTTACTGCACTATCTGGTTTTGCGGTGTTTGGCTTCCGCTATATCGAGCAAAAAATCCAAACAAAACTTCGCAGAGATATGGTAAATACCTATTTGCATGGAGAAGAAGCGGCTGTTCATAAATTTTCTTCAACAGAGGTTTTGAATCGCATAAATAGTGATCTGCCCAGGTGCGTGGAGTTGGTAGGGTACTATATGGACGGCAGGATTTTTGCACCTGTCCTATCAGGAATATTTTCCCTTGTATTTTTATTGGAAACCAATGGGCTTCTGGCTTTGGCAACACTGATCTGTTCGGCATTTAATGCGTTTGCGGTACAGATTGCTTCCAAGAAAGAAAAAGAGAAGAACGCAGAGGTTTTAGTGCAAAAAAGCAGGCTGCTTGAGTTTATGCAGGAATGCGCAGCGGGAAAGACAGAAGTACGGACTTTTTCTCTCCAGGAGCATTTTCAGAAAAAACAAGAGGAAAAGCTAAAAAAATTGGCAGAAAAAAAACGGCGGATTGGAAAATATCGAGGGGCGCGGAAAGCGCTTCTGGTTATGGCGGTAGATTGTTTCACAGTGGTGAGCCTCTTATTACTGGGAAATGTGTTGGCAAGAAAAAAGTGGATCGTTTTTAGCGAGGTTATGTTGGCGCTGCCTTTGGCGGATCAAATTAGTCAAATGATAACAGCATTTGGGGATTTTAGAACGGTTTTGCGTACTCATCAGGGCTATATGGAGCGGGTTTTTGAGATTTTGGATCTGAAGCAGGAAAAGACAGGGGAGAGAAAGGCCGATGAAACGCAGATGAAACAAACGTTAAGGCTGGAAGGCGTGTCTTTTTGCTATGAGAAAAAAACGGTTTTAGATGATATTTCTATAGAAATTCCCTTTGGGAAAAAAGCGGCTTTCGTAGGCCCAAGCGGCTGCGGAAAATCTTCTGTTTTGAAATTGATTCTGAATTTATATGAACCTCAGGAAGGAGAGCTGTTTTTAGGAGAAATACCGATAAGAGATATGGTAAAGAATCAATGGCGGAATTATATTTCCTATTATCCTCAGGAACTTTCTTTTTTTCACACGAATGTAGCAGAAAATGTGGGTATGGAAGGGGAACCGGATAAGGTTCGTGTTGGAGAAGTCATGAAAGTGTTAGACGAGGAAAATTTTTTTCAAAAAGCGGCAAACGGGTATGAAATGATTTTGGAAACGGCAGGGGAAGAATTTTCAGGAGGACAATTACAGAAGATTGCTTTGGCGCGATGTCTATACCGGAAAGCACCGTTTTTGCTGTTGGATGAACCAATTTCTGCAATGGATGAAGAGAATGGAAAATTGGTGGAGAAAGCTTTGTGGAAGTATGGAAAAGATTGTACTGTGATTGTGATTACTCACAGGTTGAAGCTGATAGAAAATTTTGATATTATTTTTGTTATGGACAAGGGAAAAATCGTGGAGCAGGGAAAACATGGGGAATTGTTGAAATTGAACGGGAGATACGCAGGAATGTGGAAGCAGCAATAAGAAAAATGGTTTTGCAGGTAGAAGTAGTTTTTTATAATAGAAATTCGTTTTTGAGGACAAAAGAAAGAAATGGAGGAGCGATTATGCCAAGACAGAAAATGAAAGATTTAACGGAAAGCGAACTGGAGATCATGAAAACAGTCTGGGACAGCCCGGAATCTCTGACCATACAGGAGATGGCGGAACGGATGCAGGAAAATGGAATTGCGATTACCAGCGCGGCTGCCATCACAAGGGTAAAAGGACTGCAGAAGAAAAAATATCTTCAGCCGGACGGACAGAAATTAGTCACCACCGTATATGCCAGGACGTACCAGGCTATGGTGACAAAGGAAGAGTATGTGCAGCGGGAGCTGGCAGACTTAGGGCAGCTTCTCTCCGGCAATCAGGCTTTGGGAGCGCTGGGACTGGTGGAGATGCTTATTAAAGGAAGAGGAAAAAAGGCGTGGAACAGACAGGATATCCAGAGCCTGGAACAGCTGTTGGAACATTCCGGGGATGAACTGAAAGAGGGGGAAAAATGAGGCTGAGTCTGTCATCCGTTTTGTCCACCCTGTTTCTGACGTCGATTATGATGTTGCTGTCGGGCTGGTTTTTAAAAAGCAACCGTTTTGTCCGTTTTTTCGGTCCTCAGACGGCGATGATCTTTTTGGGAGCAGTTATTGTAAGGCTGGTATTGCCGCTGGAATTTCCTTTTACGATTACAATTTTGTTTAGGAAGGTTTATACAGATATTTATGCATTTTTTAATATGGAGATCCGAATCGGCGAAAGCGTTCTGGCTCTTTACCAGATCCTGCTTGCAGTGTGGTTTCTGGGAAGCGCAGCAGTGCTGCTTCAAAAAGGAATTGTCTTTCGCCGTACCAGAAAGAAGATTCGGGAGCTTATCAGGCTGCGTGAAGACCAAAGGGTCTTTTTGGAAGAGGAGCTGCTGCAGGAGTTTCCGGAGCTTAAGACTGCCTGTGTTTTAAAAGTGGATCTGCGGATTTCCCCCATGCTTATAGGGATGAAGCGTCCAGTAATCCTTTTGCCGGATTATCCGTTCACCAAGGAGGAGCTTCGCTATGTGCTGGGGCATGAGGCGCTTCATATCAGACACCACGATCTTCGGAGAAATTATCTGATGGAGGGGCTGGTCTGTCTGTACTGGTGGAATTTTTTTCTCAGGCGCCTGCAAAGTTCTGTTTTTGAGATGATTGAGATCAAAAATGATATGGTTCTCACCAGAAGCCTGTCCAAAAGAGAGAAAAAAGCGTATATGAACTGTCTTGCGAAGATCTCTGTATTTGCCAATGAGGAGAAAGTCCCGGGCGTCCTTTCTTTTACGAAAAAGAGTATTCGTACTCTGGAGAGGCGTTTTAACTTTATTGTACATAACCGTGGTACAGGGAGGATTAAAAAGGCGGCGGCGCTTCTGGGTGCAGGTCTTATGGTCTTTTTGACTGCGTCAGTTGTCTTTGAACCGATGTTTTCGCCTCCGCCGGGAACCAAGGAGTTTACGGCCGAGGATACGTATGCGGTTTTTCAGGATGGGTATTATGACGTGTATTTCCTGCATAAGGAACGCGGCCCCATTCGGATCGAGGAAGGGGCCAAAGATTTAAAATACTATCCCCGGGGAATCAAGATTTACAAGGAGGAATGAAGATGAGAAAATTAAGGAAAGCGATATTGATCGGCGCGTGTGCGTGTTGTCTGTATGGGGAGACGGCAGCGGCTGACGAGGTCATGGGGGCAGTACAGGTATCGACAGAGCTTGCTTCAGATGTGATGCGGGCAGATGTGATAGGATGGGTATATAAAGAAATAAACGGGAAATTGTATAAGCGATTATATAATTATACGAAACAGGAGTACGTCGGGGAGTGGATTCTTGTAGGGTAATAGTTGTGTAGAAGAAAAGGAGAGAGGCTGTTCTGAATAGGATTTGGGACAGTCTCTTTTTCTGTCTGATTCAGATGTTTTGAAGGGGTAATTGGAGAAGGAGGATAATACATCAGAAAGTATTGTGTGAAAAGAATAAAAAAGTAAATAGAAATATGAGAGAAATATATAATTATAACAAATGATATTGACGAAGATAATATTATTATATATAATATTAATAACAAATATGATTAAATGGAATGAGAAATTAGAAAGAAATAGAAAAAGCAATGATAGGGGGGAGGGAGTCCATTGGAAAAGAATTGAAAAGCTGTTTGAAAAAGAAAAAAGGAAGGAGAAAGTAGTTATGAAGAAGATGAAAATTAAATTTATTGCAGTATTTCTGGTGGCGATTGGCTTGATGGCTGTTCCGGCTTATGCGGAGAAGATTTCTTTCTCAATTACAGTACCCGGTGATACGTACTCCAGAAAGGCAAGCAAAGGAGACGAAGAACAGTTATTTTATGTAACTGGAGTAGTTTTTGATTATGCCTACGGTAGCTTGAATTGTTATTCAATGCAGGAGGCAGATAAGAATGTTGTTTCATATGAGACGGAAATTAGGCAGAGTGATCCCAAAAAACACGCAGCATATAGAAGATGGGCAGCACCTGGATTACTTTACAGACTGCATGGCTACAGCAGCAATGCGCTGGATCTTCATGTAGAAGGATGGTATAATCCGTAAATATTCTGTGCGCAGCAAAATCAGCAGTTTGATCTAGGAAAGATGAGCCGTCAGAAGACAGAAAAGGTGTTATACACATGGATGTTTTAGGACGGCTCATTTTGAGAAGGAGAAGGGATGAGATGAAGGAGAGAACAAAAAAGAGAGGGTATCTTATCAAAACCGCAGGTTTGCTTTCTGTCTGTAGTCTGGCAGTTTTGGGGCTTTCTGTAAATGGTCTGGCTGAATTTCCAGAGCATTATCAGGCTATGAAGGAAAATGTAACATTCGACTGCCAGGTGATCTGTCCGGAAAGCGTAAACGAAAGCGCATATCCTGAGTACAAGGCGGAGCTTCTGTGGGGAGATAAAGAGCGCCAGGAGAAGATGTTTTTAGAGGGAAGAGAGATCCGGGAGAAGCATGAATCCGAAGCCTCCGAATATGGGCCAGCTACTACCTATTATTTGCTGAAGGACGGAGCAAGTCTGGGTGCTGGCGGATTTTTTTCTTATTCAGCCCCAACTTCTGATTTTTATGGGCAGATGGGGCTGATCAGCAGTTACGAAGGAACGTATGATCAGAATGAATTGGAGATGGGATCGCCGGAAGAATATATCCAGAAAGCAGAGAAACTTTTGGCGGAGACCGGATTTTCGGCGGAGGATTACCGCTTTCAGTGGATGTCTTTTGACAGAGATGTACTGTCCAACTTAGAGCAGCAGCTTATGGCAGAGAGTAGAATCGATCCTGGAGATGAGAAGGGAGAATGGACGCAGGAGGATGAGGCGTATATTCTCTATGCATGGCAGTATAAGAAGGATGTTCCTATCTTGACAGAGCTTATGGGGCTTGATTCCCCAAGCTGCCTGGATCGGGTGGAGAATGCCGCCGTTATTGCAGTTTATTCCTCCAGAGGGTTGGAGCTCATTCTGACATCCAAATATTATGATCTCCAGGAGACAGGGAAGGAACATCCTTTGCTGGAGTTTGAAAAGGCTGCTGAGACGGTAGAAAAAAAGCTGAACAGCATTCTTGGGAAAAATCAGTATCAGGTGGTGGAAGCAAAATTTTTTGAGAGAGTGAAGCAAAATGAGGAACAGGAATTGGAGGCAGAGCCGGTATGGCGCTTTTTGATCTCTGAAAATGAGGAAGCTTATTTTACCGTATTGGTGAATGCGATCACAGGAGAGGAAAGTTATTTTTCATGAATATTCATTACATGCGCGGGGATATAAAACGGCTGGTTCAAAATCCCTGGTTTTATATCAGTATTTTAGGAGTGACTCTGGGCCTGTTTTACGGCCAGGAGGGGAAACCGTTAAGGGACAGCGTCATTGCCGCCTACTGGATCTCCATCTCTCTTTCCGGTTTCATGGTACTGTACGTTTTTTGTATTCTGCCCTTTGGTCTGGTATTTTGCGAGGATCTGGAGCATTATTTTTTTCGGTATCAGATCGTGCGGGGAAGCGTTGTGCAGTATGTGGTAAGCAAAACGATCCTTATTTATTTATCTTCCGTTCTGACCATGGCTTTGGGCACAGGGCTGTTTGCATTGCTGGCAAGCGGAAGGCGTCCCTGGTTCGATGGAAAGGTGCCTACAGGAGATGTTTTTCAGGAAGGCGCTTTTGGGTGGCTGATTGAGGATGGACATGTGTTTCTATTTATTCTGATCTACGCTATAGTTTTGGGATTTTTGGCAGGAACTTTGTCAGTGCTCACGGCGTTTATTTCCTTATTCATTTCCAATAAGGTGATGGCGGTAGCTCTGCCGGTGTGTTTTTTGCAATGCTGGATCCATTTTTTGAGGAACAGCAAGTATTTATCCGTCTATTCTTTTCATTTATATACAAAAATTTTCCCGGAGGACTGGCAGTGTGTGCTGCTGGCTTTTGTGATCAGCATTGTGCCGGTGTGTTTTCTCACACTTGGGATCATCTGGAAGATCAAGAAACGGTTATAGCAGCTGCATACAGGAAATATGGCTGACAGAGGTTCCCTGTATGGGGCTGCTGGAGGTGACTTATGAAAGAGATACGTTATTTTTTTCGCACATCAGTTTCCAAAATAACAAATATGAAATTTGCAGCGTTTGTCCTTATCATGCTTATGGTTCTGTATTATTTTGTGTCTGAGATCGTGAGGGTTTCTGTGGATCTGGAATATCCGGTAACCTGGTGTATCTTTCCTTTTTTGTTCAATTCCAATGTATTCATCAGCTTATTTTGGTTTGGCATTATTTATATCAACACAGACATTCCTTTTATGCAGTATTCCAATATGTATCAGGTGATCCGTACAGGGCGGAAGAAGTGGATGGTGGGAAATCTGGTGGGAATCTTTTTTCGATCCCTGGCAGCGGTAACGGCGGTGGCAGCCGGCAGTATCCTGCCGCTGCTGCCTCACATGGAGGTGACGAATGACTGGGGAAAGCTTTTGAAAACATACGCAATGACGGATATGAGGGCCAGCTATCGGTTAAGCTATGAAATTCCCTATGAGATCATGGGAAGCTACACACCGGTGCAGATGATGCTCCTGATGATCTTGCTGCTGACGCTGATTGCAGTGTTTCTGGGGGTTTTGATGCTGACTCTTTCTCTGTACGGCAATCGGAGGCTGGCAGTGGCGGCGGATATTTTGCTGATATTAATGCTTTTTCTGGTATTGAACGCATATCCGCAAAATCGAATGGATTGGGCAAAAGCAGTTCCCACTGTCTGGGCTCAGCTTACAAAAAGCAATACAACCTTTGGCGGATATTATTTTCTGCCGGATGTAAAGTATATGCTGACTTTTTTGCTTATCGGGATTGTCTTGGGTTCTTTGTTGTGCGTGCGACGGGCAGCGCATGTAGATCTGCACTGGGTGAATGAGGATGTGTAACCGGATGGAACAGAGATTTGTATTTGGAGACCAGGGATGGCAGCAGGATGGAAGTGTTCGATGTATAGGGAAGTATCAAAGGGATGAAAAGGAGTAAGGTGGAGTAAGATGGCAGGAACGGTACTTGAGATAAAAAATGTATCAAAAATGTTTCATAATGTGAACGTTGTGGAACAGGTGAGCATGGGCTGTGAGAGTGGCAGGATTTACGGTATTGTGGGACACAATGGCTCCGGCAAGACGGTACTGCTGAAATGTATCTGCGGGTTTTTAAAATATGATACTGGAGAGATCTTAGTGAATGGGAAGAAGATCGGCAAGGATATCACGATGATACAAAATGCAGGGGTTATTATTGAGGAACCGGCATTTTTGCGCAAGTGGAGCGGATACCGGAATTTGGAGTATCTTTACAGTATTCAGAATGCTCCTGACCGGGATCATTTACTTGAGGTGCTACGGCTGGTGGGGTTAGATCCCGGATCAAGAAAACCGGTGGGCAAGTATTCTCTGGGAATGAAGCAGCGGCTGGCCATCGCCCAGGCGGTGATGGAGGATCCGGATATTCTGATTTTAGACGAACCCATGAATGGATTGGATAAAAACGGTATCCAACAGATGCGGGAGCTGTTTTTGGATATGAAAAGGAAGGGGAAGCTGATCTTGCTGGCCAGCCATAACAAAGAGGATATTGATGTGCTCTGCGATGAAGTGTATGAGATGGAAAATGGCCGGCTGGAGCGGATCCATTAGAAATAGGGTTTTGGAGTTTTATGGATCGGAATAGTAGGCGATTAAATAAACGTTCATGAAATCAAATAAAATTTATTATGGTTTATAAAAGGAGTTATAGTATTAGGATACATTTAAAGATAAACGGGAATGTAATATAGATGAAACGATCATCCAGAACTTGATGAACTTATAAAGAATTTGATATCTGTCAGTTTTGAGTTAACAAAAAGATAAGAATAAGGAGGGCTTGTGATTATGAAAAATAGAATATATCTCTGCATAGATCTCAAGTCCTTCTATGCTTCCGTAGAATGTATCGAACGTGGCCTTGATCCGATGACAACAAATCTTGTTGTGGCAGATACGTCTCGAACAGAGAAAACGATTTGCCTTGCAGTTTCTCCGGCGTTAAAGTGTTATGGAGTTCCTGGGAGAGCCAGATTATTCGAAGTAATTCAAAAAGTAAAACAGGCAAATTCTGTCCGTTTGCAGAAGGCTCCTGGCCATTGCTTTACAGGTTCATCGTATAATGCCAGGGAACTTACGATGGATCCGTCATTACGGCTGGACTATATTGCTGCACCGCCGAGAATGGCTCATTATATGGAACATAGCACACGGATTTATAATATCTATCTGAAATACATCGCTCCAGAGGATATTCATGTCTATTCTATAGATGAAGTGTTTATTGATTTGACAACATATCTCAAAACAGCTGGTCTTACAGCCCATGAGTTTGCCATGAAGATTATCCATGATGTGTATCAGACAACCGGTATAACGGCAACAGCTGGTATAGGGACCAATATGTATCTGGCTAAAATTGCGATGGATATAGTAGCTAAGCATATACCTGCAGATAAAGATGGTGTGCGTATTGCCGAATTAGACGAGATGTCTTATCGCAGGCAGTTATGGGATCATCGTCCCCTTACTGATTTTTGGAGGGTTGGCCGTGGCTATGCTAAGAAGCTGGAAGAAAACGGACTGTTTACTATGGGTGATATTGCGCGTTGCTCCGTAGGGAAACCAACAGATTTTCACAACGAAGATTTACTTTATAAGCTGTTTGGTGTAAATGCGGAACTGTTGATCGATCATGCATGGGGCTGGGAACCATGTACGATTGCTGAGGTGAAACAGTATAAGCCCGCTTCGAACAGTATTGGTTCAGGTCAAGTATTACATTGTCCGTATGAGTCGGAAAAGGCGAAATTGGTGGTTCGAGAAATGGTTGATCTCCTTGCTTTGGATTTGGTTGATAAAGGACTGGTCACAGACCAGATTGTTCTTACTGTGGGATATGATATAGAAAATTTGACAGATCTGAAGCGAAGTAAAGCATATAGGGGGCCAATTACAGTTGACAGCTATGGGCGGAAAATACCAAAGCATTCTCATGGAACGGCTAATATAGGGAGACAAACCTCTTCTGCAAAATTAATCACAGAAGCGGTGATGGAACTTTATGATCGAATTGTAAATCCATCCTTGTTAGTGCGGCGTTTGAATATGGCGGCAAATCATGTTGTGCCAGAAAAATCGCTATTAAACGATCTGCAAATAGAACAGCTGGAACTATTCACCGATTATGATGAATTGGAAAAACAACGAGAAGAAGAAAATGCTGCCTTAGAGCGTGAAAAGAAAATGCAGCAGACAATGTTAGCTATAAAAAAGAAATTCGGTAAAAATGCTATTCTGAAAGGTATGAACCTACAGGAAGGAGCGACTGCCAAAGACCGGAATCAGCAGATTGGTGGTCATAAGGCGTAGATGTGAAAATTAGAGTTTGGGAGGGGGACAGATATGGAAATAAAAGAAATTAAAGAGAACAAAAAACAATTTCTTCCCTTGTTGTTGTTAGCCGATGAACAAGAGAACATGATAGACCAATATATTGACAGAGGAACGATGTATGTGTTGGAAGATAATGGGATTAAATGTGAGTGTATAGTGACCGACGAGGGGAAAGGTGTTCTTGAAATCAAAAATATTGCAACTGAACCAGAATATCAGGGTAAGGGTTACGGTAAAGTGCTAATTGACTTTATTGCTACGAAATATAAAGGTAAGTATTCTATATTACAAGTTGGTACAGGAGATAGTCCATGGACCATTCCTTTTTATGAAAAATGCGGTTTTGTTCGCTCTCACAGTATTAAAAATTTCTTTATAGATAATTATGAACACCCCATTTATGAATGTGGTGTTCAATTAGTAGATATGATTTATTTACAGAAAAACATATAAATTCCAGTTTTGAGGGGTGAGCATTATGGGAAAATACGATGGTATTATCAATCTGCCACACCATACTTCTCCTAAGAGACTTCGTATGTCAATGCTTGACCGCGCGGCTCAGTTCTCTCCATTTGCTGCTCTGACCGGTTATGATTCTGCCATAAAAGAGACAGCCCGGCTTACAGAGGAACGTATTGAGTTGGATGAAAATGAACAGGAAGCGTTGGATGTGCAGCTTCAGATAATTCGGGAACACTTAAAAGAGAAGCCGGAAATTACGGTCACATATTTTCAGCAAGATGTTCGGAAAGCGGGTGGAGCATATCTTTCTTTGACCGGAAATGTAAAGCAAATAGATGACTATGAGAAGTGTATTGTTATGATGGATAAACAGAAAATACCCGTTGAAAATGTTATAAGTGTGGATGGAGAGATATTCAGATCAATCTAAAATGAATTTGCATATTTTGTTTTTTAGACATAATAAAAAGGAGATGTTGCAAAACACCGCCGGTGGCACCCTTTCGGGTGATTTTTCTCCGAAAAATACCATCTTTTCGGAGAAAAATCACCCGAAAATCCACCGGAAGTAATATTTTGCAACATCTCCTTTTTATAAATTTTTAGGCAGCTGTTGTCTTAGCGGTTACTGTCTTTGTCTTTTTCAGATAAAGGGCGATCTCAGACACTACGAAGCTGGCGGCCATCAGGCCTACGCACAGCAGCAGTTCGTTGATCTGGGCGAAAGGCTCGATACCGTAGATGGTATCCGCGATGGGCCAAATGATCTTGCGGGCAGCCATAAGAAGGCCAATGCCGCTGCCGGCGCATAAGATCACAGGGGCAAAGCCGGCCAGTTTATTGATCAGCAGCATCGCCAGCCCGATCACAGCAGCTGCTGCCAGCAGAACGCATACGGTAGAGTTGAAGATCGGCTCCTTGTACTGCATTTTGCTGACTTTTGTTCCATACATCACAGCGGATGCCACGCAGAGCAGGGCAGCCACTACACCGACATAAAAGCCGGAGGCTTTTTTGGTTATCATAAAATGAACTCCTTTCCGCTTGCAGGGAACCGCATTTTCCCTGAACTCAATAGAATGATCAGCAGCAAGGCGCATTTGACTAAAAACATTATGGCATGGAACGGGTTTTCTGTCAAACTGATGAAAGAGGCAGATTTTGGCGTGGAAAGACAAAAATAAACTGTTTACGACAGAAAAAGCATAATATACGACAGAAAGCAGCGATCGAATGGGAATATACTGCGTGAGCATTCCCAAAACCCCCTTGCGACAAACCGCAGATTATACACGACAAGGGCAGTGACTTTAAAAAATAAGAAAAATTACATATAATAAAGAGAACTACGGGTACATGTTTTGTACAGGATTTCTGCCGGAGGTTGCGCATTTGATGGTTCCAGGCGGCGATGCCGGCAAGAGGTACAAAACGTTTGCGGATTGCTACCGCATGGCAGACGCAGCAGTACGAGGAAGTTAAAGCCAACAATAAGAATATTTTTGAGGAAAGAGAGGAGACTGCATATGAAGTCCTCAACAAAGAGAACGCTGAAAAAGGTGTTTACCAACATCATGGTAGTGCTGCTGGTGCTGGTATATTTCGGCAACTCCATTGCCAATGAGTTTGCCGGTCAGATCAATTCCTTTCTGGGTATCTCCACCTCCAAGATGGTGAACAAGGATGGAAGCCCGGTGGATGAAAATGCTTATCCCCGCTATTATGAGAGTGAATACAAATCCGTAGCGGAGTTAAAGGCGGCAGGTCTTGCAAAGGTTCGGGAGGTGGAAGGCGAAGGCGCCGTTCTGCTGAAAAATGAGAACAATACCCTGCCCCTGAAAGAAAAAGAGGTTTCTTTATTCGGAGCCACCGCCATTTCTCCGGTATATGGTGGAACAGGTTCAGGAGCGGTATCTTCCGCAGATGCTCCTTCCTACACCCAGGTGCTGACTGAGGGCGGGTTTACGGTGGTAAACGAGGCTCTTTTAGACTGGTATGTAGAGGAAGAAAAGGGACGGGATTTTGACGAAGGAAATATCAACGAGGCATCCTGGAAACAGATCAGTAAGTCGGATGCAGTGGATTCCTTCGGAAAAGGAGAGACTGCCATCTTCGTGGTAGGACGTGTAGGCGGCGAGGCCAATGACTTAAAGAGTGTAAATCACGATGACGGTAAAAACGGCGACTACCTGACGCTGAACAAAAATGAGCGCTCCACGCTGGAGGGCCTGAAGGAATTAAAAGATGAGGGAAAGATTTCCTCCATTGTAGTTCTCATCAACAGTGCAAATCCCATTTCAGCAGAATTTATCAATGATGAAGACTACGGCATCGATGCAGCACTGTGGATTGGCTCGGTAGGACAGACCGGATTGTATGCAGTGTCTGACATTCTTTCCGGAGCTGTGAACCCCTCCGGTTCTCTGCCGGATACCTGGTGGACGGACAATCTGCTGGATCCTGCAATGGCCAATTTCGGAAGCTATACCTATGAGGGCGCTGACCAGTATGATTTCGGTTCCCATGGACGGGTGTTCAATACATACGTTGTTTACCAGGAAGGTATCTACGTGGGATACCGGTATACGGAGACCAGATATGAGGACGTGGTTCTTGGAACTCCCAAGGCCGGGGATTTTGAATATGAGGATGTGGTAGCCTATCCCTTTGGTTACGGCTTAAGTTATTCTACCTTTGAATTGTCTGATATGAAGGTGGAAAAGAGCGGCGAAGGCATGGATACTGCTTATACTGTGACCGTGAATGTGACCAATACCGGTGATGTGGCCGGAAAGAAGACGGTACAGATCTATGCCCAGAAGCCTTACACTGAGTATGATAAAGAAAATCAGATCGAGAAGGCTGCAGTGGAGCTGGTAGGATACGGCAAGACCCAGGTTCTGGAACCGGGTGCCAGCGAGACGGTAACCGTGGAGGTACCGGAATACTTCCTTACGTCCTATGACGCTTACAACAGCGGCGTATACATTCTGGATGAGGGTACCTATTACTTTACCGCAGCGGACAACGCCCATGCGGCAGTGAACAATATCCTGGCTGCCAAAGGCAAAAAGGCTGCTGACGGCATGACTGAGGATGGAAATAAGGATATGACCTACAGCGTGGAGTATGAGTTTGACAACACCACCTACTCCAAGGCTTACGGTACCGGAAACGATGTAACCAGTCTGTTCGCAGCGGCAGATATCAACCGTTACGAAGGAAGGGGAGATAACTCTGTCACCTATGTTTCCAGAAATGACTGGGAAGGAACTACCATGCTGTTCACCCCGGATGATGACGAGGGATACAACACCAACTATGTGAAGCTGGCCATGACGGATCAGATTGCAGCCGATGCAGTGCTGGATGATGCGGATCTTCCGGAAAATGATGGAGACTGGCCGGTAATGGGCTCTGAGGAAACCGAGTATCAGCTGATTGATATGCTGAAGGACGAGGCTGGCAATGAGATTGCATACGATGATCCCAAGTGGGATGACTTCCTGGATCAGCTCACTTTCCAGCAGCTGAGCAAGCTGTGCGCAGTGGGACTTCGTATGACAGTGGCAGTTCAGGAGATTGGTAAGCCGGAGACTCTGGATCACAACGGTCCCAGCGGTGTGACTCAGGCTTATAACATCGGACCCAACGGCTATGCAAACCAGACCAACGACCCGGATAAGACGTTAACCGGTACCTGTTATCCCTGTAACGGAATTCTTGCAGCTACCTTCAATGACAAGCTGGTCGAGGAGGTAGGAACCCTCATCGGTGAGGATGCTATGTGGGCAGGCTATGCCGGTTTCTACGGAACTGGTCTGAATATCCACAGAACGCCCTACGCAGGCCGTGTGTTTGAGTATTACTCTGAGGACGGTATTTTAACCGGTCTGATCGCAGCGGCTGAGACCAAGGCGATCCAGTCCAAGGGCGTGTATGTGTACAACAAGCACTTTGTATTAAATGATCAGGAAGAGCAGCGTCAGGGTATCGGTACCTGGTGTAATGAGCAGGCTTTGCGGGAACTGTATCTGAGAGCCTTCGAGCTTCCTATTGTATATGCAGATGCAAAATGCGTGATGACAGCCTTCAACCGTCTGGGTGCAGTATGGTCCGGCGCTATGTATGATCTTCAGACTGCATGGCTGAGAGGCGAGGCTGGAATGAGCGGATTTGCAGTGACCGATATGTATGATGCAAGCTATATGTCCAAACCTCATGAGGTGCTGGCTGGAAACGATATTCCGGATAACTATCCCGGAGTAAGCGGAACAAAGGTAGAAGGAGCTGCAACAGATCTTGGATTTGAGTTTGCCAAGTATGCTCCCGAGGCTTCTGAGGAGAATGCGCCTCTGGCAAGAGCTATGAGAGAGTCCGCTCACCGCATCCTGTACACTGTGGTACATTCCAGAGGAATGGACGGCATCAGCGCCGACACCAAGATTGTTCAGGTAACGCCCTGGTGGTCCACGGCACTGACTACTGCACAGTATGTGCTGCTGGCTCTTTCTATTCTTGGCATTGTCCTTCTGATTCTGGATATTGCAGGCATCAGCCTGAAAAAGAAGAAGCAGGACTAGGAAAGGAGAACTATGATAAGACGGGAAAGTCTCTTAAATCAGGAGTGGCAGTTTGCCGCTCCTGGGAAAACTAAGACCCGGATCCGCCTTCCCCACACCTGGAACAATCTGGATGGGCAGGACGGAGGAAATGATTATTTCCGGGGTACCTGCACCTATGATACTGTTTTTTTGGCGCCGGAGTTTGACGCTGAAAACGAGTGCGTGTATCTGGAATTTGACGGAGTCAACGCCACTGCGGATGTGACAGTAAACGGAACCGCCTGCTGCCATCATGACGGCGGCTATTCCACCTTCCGGGTGGAGGTGACAGGGCTTCTTAAGAAAGAAAACCAGCTTACCGTGTCTGTGGACAACAGTGTCAATGACCATGTATATCCCCAGAAAGCAGATTTTACTTTCTATGGCGGTATTTACCGGGATGTAAAGCTGATCGTAGTAAATAAAAAGCATTTTGACATGGATTTTTATGGAGGCAAGGGAGTAAAGCTCACTCCTGTGCTGGAGGGGAATCAGGCCACTGTGACTGTGGAGAGCTGGAACAATGCTCCGGAGGCTTCTGTGGAAGTGATGATCCTGGATCAGGAGGGAAAAGCAGCTGCCTTTGGAAAAGGCCCAAAGGCGGTGCTTTCTCTGGATAATCCCCATAAATGGGACGGCATTGCAGATCCCTATCTGTATACGGCTGTGGTGCAGTTAAAGGACGGCGGGATCCTGGTGGATGAGGTACAGCTTCGCTTCGGGCTTCGTTCTTTCTATGTGGACAAGGATAAGGGATTTTTCCTGAACGGCCGCAGCTATCCTCTTCGGGGCGTTTCCCGCCATCAGGACCGAAAGGCTCTGGGAAATGCCTTGAGCGCCAACGAACACGATCAGGATCTGGAGCTGATCCGGGAGATGGGAACCAATTCCATCCGTCTGGCTCACTATCAGCACAGTCAGTATTTTTATGATAAGTGCGATGAGATGGGCTTCGTAGTATGGGCGGAGATCCCCTATATTTCCGAGCATTTGCCTAAGGGACGGGAGAATACCGTATCTCAGATGAAAGAGCTGATCGTTCAGAATTATCATCATGCATCCATTGTCTGCTGGGGCGTGTCCAATGAGATCACGATTTCCACCAAGGATAAGAAGGATATGCTGGACAACCACAGAATGCTCAATGATCTCTGCCATGAGATGGACAGCACCCGCCTTACCACCCTTGCCTGCTATGCCATGTGCGGTCCTTTCAACAAGGTGGCGCATATTACAGACCTGGTGGGCTGGAATCTGTATCTGGGCTGGTATGTGCCGGGACTGTTTTTGAATGATCTGTGGATTAACTTCTTCCATCTGGTATATCCCAAACGTCCGCTGTGTTTTTCGGAGTATGGCTGCGAGGCCATGACCAATCTTCACTCGGAGAAGCCCAGGAGAGGGGATCATTCGGAGGAATATCAGGCCAAGTATCATGAGTTTATGCTCCGCTGTTTTGAGCGTCATCCCTATATGTGGGGGAATTATGTGTGGAATATGTTCGATTTTGCTGCAGACGCCAGAGATCAGGGCGGCGAGCCGGGAATGAATCACAAGGGTCTGGTAACCTTTGACCGGAAGATCAAAAAGGACAGCTTCTATCTGTATAAGGCATTCTGGAGCCAGGATCCTTTTGTCCATATCGCAGGAAAACGGATGGAAGACCGGACAGGAAGCAGCACCAAGATCACCGTGTATACCAACCAGCCCCATGTGAAGCTGTTCTGCAACGGCAAGCTGGTGGGAGAGGCAGATGCGGACCGGATCGTGACCTTTAAGGTTCCTCTGGAGGCGGTAAGCTGCATTGAGGCCCAGGCCGGCGATCAGAAGGATCAGGCCGTATTTAAAAAAGTAAACGCTCCTAATCCGGCTTATCGGCTGAAAAAGGAGAAAAACCGTCAGAAGAGCAACTGGGTGTAATCCCGTCTAGTGACGGAAACGAAGATAAGAAAGGAGCTTTTATTTATGAAAGAGACCACCAAGGCGGCCGGACAGGAGGCTGTCAATCGGGCCAAGCCTTATCAGCTGGCACTTTTTCCATTGAATAACGGTGCCACCAATGTTTATTTTGTTCTGGTGCTCTCCTACATTGCCATGTTCGGCAATGGAGTGCTGGGCCTTTTGATGGCATTTGCTACTATTATGGTGACGGCCATGCGCCTGTGCGACGCCATCACGGATCCGATCATCGGAGCCATGATCGACCGCACCAGCGGCAAATTCGGTAAGTTCCGTCCTTTCATGGTTCTTGGAAACGCGATTATGGCAGTGAGTATTCTGGTGCTGTACATGCTCACACCCATGATTCCGGAAACCATGATGTGGCTTCGGTATGTCATGTTTGTAGTGCTGTACTTTATCTGGGTGATCGGTTATACCTTTCAGACCTCCTGTACCCGTTCCGGACAGACGGTTCTCACCAACGATCCCAAACAGCGGCCCATGTTTACGCTGTTTAATACCATCGGCAGCCTCATCGGTATGGGCGTAATGCAGTTTTTGGCTCCCATTATCCGTTCTAATGTAGGAGATTACAATACTGCAGAGTTTTACCGTGTCATTGCGCCTCTTGGCATTTTGATTTCGATTGTGCTCACCGTACTTGCGGTAATTGGTATCTGGGAGAAGGATCAGCCCAAGTACTTTGGTATCGGCGGGGAGAGCGCTGAAAAAGTGAAAATCTCCGAATACATTCAGATCATCAAGGGGAACAAGCCTATGCAGCGCCTGATGGTTGCGGGAGCAGGCTGTAAGCTGGCTCTGGCCATTGCCACCAACGTATCTGTGCTGTGTATGCTCTACGGATCCATGATGGGAAATTATGACGGACTGTACCTGCCTATGATGGTACTGGGTTATGCCTGTTCTGCTCCCTTCTTCTTGCTCACCATCCGCACTTCTCAGAAGCATGGACAGAAGGCTTCCCTGGAGAAGTATGTGCGGCTGGCGTTGATTATGTATGTGGGAGTTCTGGGTCTGCTGCTGTTTTGGAAGCAGGGCAATCCGGCCTTCAATCTTTCCTTCTTTGGCGAGGGAGGCATTAACCTGTACACCATCCTGTTTATTATTTTCTTTGGCATCGGCTACGGCGCTTATTATTCCACAGCAGATATGCCCATCCCCATGGTGGCTGACTGCTCCGATTATGAGACCTACCGTTCCGGAAAATACATTCCCGGCATTATGGGAACGTTGTTCAGCCTGGTAGACAAGCTGGTGTCCTCTTTGGCGACTACCGTGGTGGCGCTGGCAGTTTCCTTTATCGGACTGAAGGATCTTCCTGCCGCAGAGACGCCCTATGCTCCCGGCATGAATTGGGTGGTGATTGCCCTGTTCTGCATTGTGCCTATGGTGGCATGGATCGCAACGCTGATCGCCATGAAGGGATATTCGCTTACCGGCGAGAAGATGAAAGAGATCCAGGCAGTGAATGCGGCCAGAAAAGCGGCGATTGCTCAGGGCAAGACCATGGAAGAGGCTATGGCAATGTACCAGACCATGGATCAGGTGCCTAAGGAGTTTCGCTAGGGAAAAACAGTAACGTTTTGCGGATTTTGTGGAAAAACAAAGGAAACGTTTGTAAAATAAGCCGGTTTATATTATAATTAAATAATAAGATGGCGGAGAAACCGTCAAAGACTATATGGGAAGATAAAAAAAGACCAAATAGGCTTTGGCGGTTTTTGTAATACGGGAAGATGCAGAAATTGCAGGAGAGAGTAGGAGGAAGCAGTTTGTCTGGCATCTTTTGCACCCAACATCAAGGGAGCGATGGAAAAGGTTTAGAGAAGGAAAAGGGGAAGAATGGTATGCTTCTGATTGCAGTTGTAGATGATGACAAACAGGAAATGGATGATCTGGTAAATTTTGTGGAGCATTATTTTCAGTCCCGGCAGGAAGAATATATTATTTACCGTTATCATGACGGAGTAGAATTTATCCGCAGCCGGGAACTGTACAATATTGTGTTCCTGGATATCCGTCTGGGAGAGATGGACGGATTGGATGTGGCCCGCTTTCTCCGCATGGTGAATAAAGAAGCGCAATTGATTTTTGTGACTCATATGGCGCAGTTTGCCATCCGGGGATATGAGGTGGACGCCATGGATTTCATTATCAAGCCCATTGATCAGTTTTCCATTGACCGGGTGCTGGACAAGGCCATTAAGCGGATCAATGACTATCGGAACATTACGCTGGCTCTGAAAACCTCCAACGGGATTGTGAGCATTACCTCCAACAGTATTTTTTATGTGGAAGTGTATGATCACGATCTGATCTACCATACAGAACAGGGAGATTATAAGGTGAGAGGACAGCTTGGCGAGGTGCGCAAGAAGCTGGAAGGCCATCATTTTATCCAATGCAATCGTTCTTATCTGGTGAATATGCGTCATGTAAAGCGGCTCCAGAGTGATTATCTGGAGGTAAACGGAGTCAGGATCCAGATCTCCAAATCTCATCAGAAAGAGATCGAGCAGCGGTTCATCAATTATCTGGGGAAACGCTTATGATGGAGTCAGTTTGGTGGATCCGTCAGATTGACTGGCGGATTTCCACAGGAGTGATTTTTTTTATACAGATGGTGATCTGGCAGAGGGAAGAAAAACAGCGGGCCTGGGCGGCGAAGCTTCTTGCCAGCGGCGGGGCTTTGTGTTTTACCAGCTGGTGCATACGCTTCGTTTTGGAGGAGTTTTGTACCAAACGGCTGCCCATGGCTTTTGGATACAGCATATATATTATGCTCCTGACGCTGGTGTATGTGATCTGTTACCGGTGCTGTTATCAGGTGACCAGGGAGGAGGCGGTGTTTAACAGCATTATGGTGCTGACGGTATACCGAATTTGCTGGGATGCGCTGAAATTGATCTCCACCATTCCGGTGAGCCAGGATGCAGGATGGGTGAATGGAAGTCCTTTTCAGTCTCTGCTCTCCTACGGGCTGTATATCGCCATCAGCATTGGCTGTCACAGATTTTACTGGCATTTGGTAAAATATTCCATTACATTTCCTAAAAAGTATATTCATACGTTATTTTTGGTGGTGCTTTCCAGTCAGATGCTTCTGGAGTTTACCTATCAGCTGCTAAGCAACAATGACAGCCGGGAGGACGTGCTGTTTTTCCTGGCCGCGCTTTTGTACTGTCTGGTGAACTATGCGTTTCTGGTTACCAGCGCTTACCTTGTTCTGCAGCAGCAGGAGAATATCAGTATGCAGAACTTTCTCCGCAGCAAACAGCAGTATTATGAGATCAGCCGGAAAGGAATTTTGTCTTTGCAGATTAAATGCCACGATCTGAAGCATCAGATTGCAAGGCTTCAGTCTGCGGAAGGACAGCGCCAGTTTCAGGAGTATTTAAACCGGCTGAGAGATTCCATTGATGAGTATAATACCGTGATTGATTCGGGAAATAAGAGTCTGGATGTGGTGCTGACAGAGAAAAATATCATCTGTTCCGCCAATCAGATTCGCTTTACCTATATTATTGACGGAACCCTGTTTTCCTTTTTGTCAGAAATGGAGATCTATGCGCTTTTTGGAAATATTATGGATAATGCACTGGAAGGTATGGAGAATGTGGCACATCCGGAGAAACGCTTTATCTGCCTGAAATCGGCCAGACATCAGGATATGGTGATTCTGGTGGCGGAAAATTATTTTGAGCATGAGTTAAACTTCCAGAACGGTATTCCGGTGACCACCAAGGAGGAGGAGCAGCATCATGGATTCGGTTTGAGCTCCATTATGTCCATTGCCCAGACTCATGGGGGCAGCGCAGTGATTCAGGCGGAGAATGGTATTTTTCGTCTCACTATTTCCATGCGTATGGGAACAAAAAATGACCGTTGATGCGGAAAAAAGGAACGGGAATTTTTGTCCGCGGTGAAAACAGCATATTTCACAAAACACATTTCCACTTACGCAAAATAAGAGGTGGTTCGCGACAAAAACAAAACGATTGCGACGAAAAAACGGGTGTTCCTGCAAAAGGGGCGCCCTTTTTTTTTGTGCAAAAGTATGGTATCTTATTATCAATGAACCGATGGGGTGTACATTGGTTTCATGGAACAATAGTGTCAAAGGAGGACAAGTATGAAAAACAATGTGAAGAAGGTTGTCAGCGTGCTGACAGCTGCATCCATGACAGTGTCCCTGGCTTCCGTAGCCGGAGCTGAGGCCGCAGAAGAATATATTGCTGCGCCCTACACTGTGGAGGATGGAATCGAGTGCCCGGAGGAGTACATGGCCCCTGTTTTCTATGAGAACGAGGATGGTCCCACCATTGGAGTGACTCTGGTAGGTGTGATTCAGCAGGATGGCAAGTATTTTAAGGACAGCGATAATGACCAGGAGCTGGATGTATTTGAGGACTGGAGATTATCCACAGAAGAGCGTGTGGCAGATCTGGTTGGCAAGATGAGCCAGGAACAGCGTATCGGTCTTCTGAAAAATGCCCTGGTGGCAAGCCCGGGAGCTACTACAGTAGAAGACGGCGTTTACGATGAAGAAGGAAATGTAGTTCTCTCCCAGCTGCTGGCTCTGCCGGTTGAGGAAGAGGAGACTGAGGCTGAGACCGAGGGAGAAGCAAATCCCATGGCAGCTATGGCTGAGGCATTTTCTTATGACACGGTAACCAAGGGAGATATCCGTTCCGGCGTTATCCGTAAGGATACCGACACCGAGACTGGCGCACTGTTTAACAATGCTCTGAACATGATGGCAGAGTTTGCAGCTGTGACAGACGGTGAAGTGAATATTCCCTTTGACCTGATTTCCAATCCCATGCTCAGCGGATATCCTGCACCCCAGGGATTTGCAGCAGCAGCTATGGGAGATGAAAACTATGATGTGATCCAGAAATTTGCAGAGCTGGATGCAGCCATCTGGGATGCCAAGGGTATCCGCCAGATGTACGGTCCTCAGATTGACCTGATCACAGATCCCCGTTGGAGCCGTAACTCCGGTACTTACACAGAGGTTCCGGAAGTAATGGCAGGTATTGCCAACGCTCTGGTAGTTGGATATCAGCATGGTACCGACGGTGCTCAGGACGGAGACGTTGGTCTGATCATGAAGCACTTCCCCGGAGACGGCGCAGCTCAGAACGGTTTTGAGTCTCACTATGGAATGGGTCAGTGGCGTATCTACTCTACCGAAGGTTCTCTGGAGAATTATCAGCTGGTTGGTTTCCAGGCTGCTATTGACGCAGGCGTTGCAGGCATCATGCCCAGCTACAGCCGCGTTGCAGGCGATGCAAGAAGCGTAGCTCAGAGCTACAAGGGCGTGGACATTCCTCTTGAGGAGCTGGGAAGCGCTTACAGCCCCGTTGTTCTTCAGACTCTCCTGAAAGATACCATGGGCTTTACCGGATTCGTTAACTCTGATTCCAATATCATTTCCAATCAGTTCTGGGGAACGGAGGATCTGACTCCGGCAGAGCGTTACGCAAAAGCAATCAACAATGGCTGTGACGTAATCGGCGATGGTTTCGGTCCGGTAGATCTGACGGATGTAACAGAAGCGGTTACTTCCGGTCAGGTGACTGAGGAAGCATTTAACCGTGCTACCACCAACCGTATGACTGCATTCATGAACATGGGTATGTTTGAGAATCCTTATCGTGATGCAGCAGCAAGCAAGACGGTAGGAGAAGAGAATGCAGAAGCACTGGAAGCTATGAAGACTGAGCTGAACCAGAAGTCTGTTGTTCTGATGAAGAACCATGAGGGAACCCTTCCTCTGGCAGATACTTCCAAGAGCGTATTCGTAGCATCTTTCACCGCTGACGGTGAGAACGAGGAGACTCTGGAGAAGTGGGCAGCAGCTGTAGAGGCAGCTGGCTACACCATGGCAGACAGCGAAGAGAATGCGGATATTCTGATCCTGGATGTAGTTCCCGGCGGAATTTCTCAGTCTGCTGAGAACATGGCAGTTCTGGAGCTGGTAGACGGCGTGGAAGTAGACCATGTAGATCCGGCTACTCAGGAGAAGGACGGCGAAGTGGTAGAAGTGACTACTGTTCTGGACGCTGATGATATGGCAGAGATGGCAGAGACCGTTCATGCAAATGGCGGTATCGTGATCGGTTCCATCAACATCTCCAACCCCTGGATCCTTACCAACTTAGAGCCCTACTGTGACGCTCTGATCGGTTCCTTCGGAACTTCCGTAAAGGCACGGGTAGATGTTCTGACCGGCGCTTACAATCCCACCGGAAAACTTCCGGTAACCATGGTTTCCTGTAACGAAGTAATTGCTGTAAATGATACTGATATTGACGGAACTACTTATCCGGTTTGCGTATCTCCGAACGATGTTCCGGGATACGACAAGGATCAGTACATTGCAGAGGATGTTCTGGCACAGTCTCCTTCTGGAAGCTACGCTTACCAGGATGCTGACGGAAACGTATACAGCGCATGGTTTGGTCTGAGCTATGAGGCATAATGGCAGAAACAGGAATTGCAAAAAATGAAAAAATAGGCTATGATAGCTTTATCAGTGGAGCTGCCGCAGGATGTATGCTGCGGCAGCCCATTGCTTCATGATTATGAAAGGAGAGACTTATTATGAAAAAGAAACTTTTGATTGCTCTTGTGGCAGCAATGGCAGTTGCTCCCGCTGCATTTGCAGAGGAGGCAGCAGAGGTATCCATGGAACTGAACTATGAGGCAGCACCTGCAGATTATGTGGGAACCTGGACTCTGGCAGAGGCTTATACGGCTGATGATGGTTTTCTTACCGTTCCTGAGGATGCCTGCACTCTGGAGATCAAGGATCTTTCCGAGAGTACAGATGCCAACAAGCTGGTAGACGAGGCTGCTTACATCCACGCAGATGCCATCGGCTTAAGCGGAACCATGTCCTTTAACCATGATGACATTGATGTAGAGGATTATAAGTGTTCCGCAAAATGGGAAGACTGGACCGTAGTGAACGTAAAGGGTGAGGGTGACTGTGAATTTGCAGGCGCTAACCGTTTCAAGATCCGCGACGATGACGAGGGCGTTTTCTTTGACGTGCTTACCGGTGTTGAGATCGATGACATGGAGCTGTTTGACGTGATCGGACTGAATGCGGACGGACAGCTGATCGTAGGTTACTCTGAGGATCACATTGAGAAAGATGCTGACGCAGAGTGGTCTTACGCTTACATCTTTGAAAAAGCAGAGTAAATAAAAAAGAGAAGCGAAAGCTTAGATGAGGATGCTGCAAAATTCGAATCCCGATGGATTTTGCAGCGTCCTTTTTTTCGCAATTTTTTGCAATGGTTTTGCAAAATTGTTGAATTTTATCAGACTCCGATCCATGGTATAATTTCCACATCAAATAGAGAACGGCAAAGAAAGAGCCGAAAAACAGGAGGTTTACTATGAAGAAAAAAATTGTGAGTCTTTTAGTTGCAGCCAGCATGATGTCTACCATGTTTGCCGGAACTGCTATGGCAGAAGGTGCCAAAGCAGGTGTGGTATGGTATAATTTTGCAGATACTTTTATTGCCAATGCCCGTCAGTGTTTGAACAACGTGGCAGCAGCTGATGGAACTATTGCCATCACAGATGCAGACAGTGAAAATGATATTACAGTACAGGACAACAATGTGAATAACTTTTACACCCAGGGTGTAAAGTATCTGGTATTGAATAATATCAATATGGCAGCAGCAGATACGATCGCAGCGACTATGAAGGAAAAGGGTGTAGTAGGTATTTTTGCCAATACTACCTGCCCGTCTGATGCAGCTTTCGAGGGAAATGAGAATTTGTGGTATGTATCTTCTGTTTCCAGCCAGTCCGGTGAGAATATGGGCAATGCTTTGGTAGATTATTTTGAAACAAATGAAAATTGGGACAGAAACGGCAACGGGAAGGTGGACTATATTCTGCTTCAGGGTATTCCTACTTTCAGCGATACGATCAATCGCTCTTCCTACAGCCTTGCAGCTATCGAGGCAGCTGGATATGAGCTGGGAACCTGCATTGGCGGTGATGATGTGACTGGTGTAAAGGGCGGCGATGTGATTAACGGAGTGATCTGTAATTTCCAGCGTGCAGAGGCACAGGAAAATGTGGAGGCTTTGTTGTCCAACTTTGGTGATGATATTGACTGTATCATTGCAGATAATGATGATGAAGCGCTGGGGGCTATTGCAGCGCTGCAGGCACACGGATACTTTACGGATGAAACAAACACTATTCCGGTAGTAGGCGTAGATGCAACGGCAGCAGGCTGCGAAGCTATTAAAGCAGGTACTCTTCTGGAGACTAGCTTAAACAATCCGGTAAAATTGGCTAAATCTATTTATAAACTGATGTATCTTCTGGAAAACGGTGAGGAAGTAACTACTGAGAGTATTGGAATTGATGGCGTGACAGTGGAAGGCCATAAGCTTCTGATTGACTATATTTCCATTACTGCAGATAATCTGGAAGATGCGAATTACGATATTACCGACACCAGTTTTTAAAATAAAAGTCTGATATACTGGACTTTCAACAGATGAAAAGAATATGTGCGGTGACACAGAATTAAAGGGGTCCGGCTGTCTGCTCTGCAGAGTGGGGCCCTTTCTTTCTTACATAAGTTAGAAGACGGACAAAGAAGGATAGTCTGAAAAAATGGGAGAAAATTGTATGAGTGGTTCGGAATATGTTTTAGAAGCCCAGGGGCTTACAAAGACCTTTCCAGGGGTGAAGGCTCTGGATCAGGTATCTTTGCGGGTGCGCCCGGGAACAGTACACGCCCTTATGGGAGAAAACGGAGCGGGAAAATCCACATTGATGAAATGCATTTATGGTATTTATTCTCCGGATGAAGGTACGATTGCAGTGGACGGAAAAACAGTGACGATTCACAATCCGCGTCACGCAATGGATCTTGGTATTTCCATGATCCATCAGGAGCTGCATCCGGTACGGCCTCAGACGGTGGCTGAAAATATTTATATTGGAAGGATTCCAGAAAGGAAAATCGCCGGTATCAGCTGGGTGGACATGAATGCCCTTTATAAAGGGACGAAGGAAGTTTTTGACAGGCTGGGATTGGATATCAATCCAAAACAGAAGGTATCAGAGCTTTCCACCTCTTATTGTCAGCTGATTGAGATTGCAAGGGCAGTTTCCATTGGAGCAAAGATTATTATTATGGATGAGCCCACCTCTTCTTTAACAGAGACAGAGACGGAAATTTTATTTCGTATCATCCGGCAGTTAAAGGAAGAAAATGTAGCGATCATCTACATTTCTCATAAGATTGATGAAATTTTGGAGATTTCTGACGAGATTACAATCATGCGGGACGGACAGAATGTAGGCACCTGGCCGGCCAGTGAAATGACAACAGATACCATTGTTAGCCGAATGGTTGGAAGAGAGATGAATGATCGATTTCCTGCAAAACATCATACTCCGGGAGAGGAATATTTGAGCGTGGAGAATTTTACCAGTTCTAATCCCAGATCCTTCCGGAATGTGAGTTTTTCTGTCAGAAAAGGAGAAATCTTTGGAATCGGAGGCTTGGTAGGATCTCAGAGGAGCGAATTGATGGAGGCTTTATTTGGACTGCACAGCATTGCTGAAGGAAAAGTTTCTATTCGTGGGAAGGAAGTACAGATCCATAGACCTATCGATGCAATCCAAAATGGAATGGCTCTCCTGACAGAAGATCGAAGAAAGACTGGTATTATTGGTCCCGCTTCTATTGCAGATAATACTTTAGTGGCAGAACAAAACGTAAATCCGGGCAGATACCGGAAATATGGAACGCCATTTTTGGATTATGGGAAGCGGAATCTGGATGCCCAAAAATATGTAGATCGGCTGAGAACTAAGACCCCCAGTTTGAAAACAGCGATTAAAACTTTGTCTGGAGGAAATCAGCAGAAGGTACTTCTTGGGCGCTGGCTTTTGACAGAGCCGGATATTTTGATCTTAGATGAACCTACCAGGGGAATCGATGTGGGCGCTAAGTATGAGATTTATGAGTTGATGGAAGAGATGGCCCAGGCTGGAAAATGTGTGATTATGATCAGCTCAGAGATGCCGGAACTAATGGGAATGTCAGATCGGATTATGGTAATGTGTGAGGGGCGTATGTCCGGTATTCTGGAAGGTTCAGAAGTGACAGATGAAAAAATTATGCTGTATGCCAGTACGTATGAAGCAGGTCGGGAGGAAAAGAAATGAAGTCAAAAAATTTTTCAAAGATTTTGGTAGATAATATGCTGTATATCTGCCTGTTGCTTATGATTGTGGTAATTACTGTAATCTCACCATCCTTTCTCTCAGTGCGTGTACTCAGTGACGTATTGATCCAGAGTGCACCGAAGATTTTGTTGGCCATGGGAATGCTGGTGGTGATTGTGGCAGGCGGAATGGATATGACGGTGGGCCGTCTGGCAGGATTGGGAGCGGTTATATCCGGCACCTTGGCACAGCAGGCTACTTACTATTTAAAGTTTTGGCCTTCGCTGCCGGAGCTGCCGTTGATTGTCCCCATTTTGGCATCTCTGTTAGTAGGTATGATCTCGGGTGCAATTACGGGCATCATTATTTCTAAGCTAAAAGTTCCTGCATTTTTGGCTGGATTGGGCCTTCAATTGATTATCTACGGCGGAACGCTGCTGTTTTTGAAAAAGGAGCCTAACAATTCTCAGCCGTTAGCAGGCTACAGAGAAGATTTCATGAAATTTGGAACCGGCTCTTTCATGGGAATTAATTATCTGATCATCGTTGCGTTTGTGGTAATGATCATTGTATTTGTTATTTTGAATATGACAACTCTGGGCAAAAATATCTATGCGACAGGCGGAAATCGGGAAGCTGCTAAGGTGGCAGGCATCAATGTATTTAAGATTGATATGTTTGTGTATATGCTTTCCGGCGCTCTTGCATCTTTGGCAGGACTGATGCTGGCTGCCAGAACGGGAAGCGCTAATGCCACTTATGCAGAGGGATATGAGATGGATGCTATTGCAAGCTGTATTATTGGAGGCGCTTCCTTTACGGGAGGAATTGGAAATGTACCGGGAGCTTTCCTGGGCGTGTTGATTTTCAGTGTGATCAGCTATGGACTTACCTTTGTTGGTTTAAGTTCTTATTGGCAGAACATTGCTAAAGGTTTGATCATCATTGTGGCGGTTGCTTTGGATATGAGGAAGTACGCCTCCCAGAACTAGAAAGACCGATATCTGAATTGTATGCAAAAGGAATGTGCCAGATTTTGTGCAGTAGTTATAAAGAAAAAAGGAAGCAGAAGGAATGACAAACAGAAAAAAGAGAACAGCAATATTGTTTTTCCTGATCCTACTGTTTTCTGCGGTTACAGCTGTGGTTTTCTTCAGCCGAGGAAAGGCAGCAGAAAAAAATAAATATCCGGTAACAAGAGTATCCGTCATTCTGCCCCATCGGGATGACGGATACTGGAGTTTAATCGCAGAGGGGATCGCAGCAGAAGAAGAAGAGCTTGGAAAGTTGTATAATATTGATATACGGACGCTGATACCGAAATTAAATTATAATATTGCACAAATGACAGATCTTTTGCGTCAGCAGACTGCGGCGAAAGTAGATGTGATCGTGGTGCAGGGGAATGAGAATCCTCAGTTTCGCGAAGCGCTGAAAGAGGCACATGAGGAAGGTATCCAAATTATTTGTGTGGATACAGATATGGAAGCATTTCCTTATGAGCTTTATATTGGAACAGATAATTATGAAGCAGGTAAGCTTTTGGGGGAACAGCTGATTGCAATGACTGAGGGTGAAACAGTGGTTGGAGTTGTTTCAGGAGCTCCCGGTTATCCGAATCTGGAGCAGCGCTTGGAGGGACTTAAGAATGCCGTGGCGGATGTGTCGGAAATCCAGCTTCTGGATGTAAAATATGATCATTATGACGGGCTTACTTTTATGCGTTTGTACAGTGAATTAAGTCAGGAGGCAGATATACTGGTCTGCCTGGAGGGAACCGGCGGAGTAACCTTAGAATCCGTACATGCGGAGCATGGCAGTGAATATCAATATATCATTGGCTTTGATGCGTATGAAGGAGTGAAGAGAGGTGTTTTGGATGGGATTATAAAACAGGATACAAATCAAATGGGAAGAAAGATTGTGGAAGAGATTGCCGGTTATATTCAAAATGGTTCCTACAGTACCAAGACAATCTATACGGATATTCACTGGCTGACAGCGGATAATTACAATGAGGTTATAGGATGAAAAAAAAGCGGCTGTTAAATACAGTGGGAAAAAAATATGTGGTTGGTTATAGCATTGTGGTTTTTTTCGCTCTGCTGCTTCTGGCAATTTCCGCCGCCGGGAATTATTATGTGGCCCAAAGATACAGTGTAGCAATCGGAGATCTGGTATCTGCAAATAATCTGGAGACCTCCTTAAGTGATTTGAATGAGGGGGTAAATTTAGCGTATCTGTATCTGTCAGAGGCAGGAATCACAGAGTATGAGAACTGCAAAGAAAAAGTTAAAATGCAGATGGGAGAAACGGAAGGACAGCTGGAGGAGCAGTATATTCGGGAGATGGCAGATGCCGGAGCGACAGTGTCCACTTATGTGGAAAAAAGCGACAGGCTGATCGAACAACTGAAGGAATATCTTGGGAATGACAGACAGGGAAATTACAGTGAGCTGGAGCAGAGCTATCATCAGCTTCAGGAAATTTATTCTTATGCTACAATGAGATTTCAAGAAGCCTATTCGGTCAAACTGAGAAATTTAAATCAACTGGAAGAACAGCTCAACAGACTGCAAAAAGGAATTATGAGTCTGCAGATTTTTCTGCTCTTAATGGCTATCGGAGGATGTTTCTTTTATCTTGATAAAGTGATACGGGAAATCAACAGCTCTATTGATTCCATGATGCGGGGCGTTGCCTTAATCCAACAGGATGTTTTTACAGCAGAACCTATTGTAATCAGCAGCCACGATGAATTTGAGAAGTTTGCAGGTGCTTTTAACGGGATGGCAGAGATTATTCGCAGGCAGATGCAGGAAATCGAAGAGAATGCACATATGAAGGAACAGCTGGCAGAAATGGAAAAAGAAAATCTGAGGATGCTGAACGCGCTTCAGAAAAGTCATTTAGATTTTTTACAGTCCAGAATCAATCCCCACTTTCTGTTTAATACGCTGAATATGATTTCTTCACTGGCAAGAATTGAGAATGCAGATCAGTGTGCAGAATTGATGGAGATTACGGCTTCTTTTCTCCGTTATAATCTGGATAATATCAGCAAAACTGTGCCGCTTAAAAAAGAGTTGGAAAATCTGAAGGAGTATGTGGCGATACAAACCTACCGCTATGGAGGCAGATACACCTATGAATTTGAGGTGGAAGAGGAGTGCCTGGATTATTTAATGCCCTGCATGATTTTGCAGCCGTTAGTGGAGAATGCGATACAGCATGGAATTGCCATGATGCTGGAAGGTGGAAAAGTTCGGATTATGGTAAGCTGCACGGAAGAATGGATCTTTCTGGAAGTGTCAGATAATGGTGTGGGAATGAATGAAGAGCAGATCAGGACGGTATATGAAGACTTTGAAAACAATGCTTCTTCAAGCAGCAGCATAGGGCTGAGAAATATTTATCAGCGGCTTAAGCTGTATTACCAGGGGAATCTGCACTTTCATCTATACAATAGGGAGCCAGGGCTAAAAATTGTAATTGCTTTGCCCAGAAAAGGATGAGAAAATGAAATATACGATGGTGATTGCCGATGACGAACCGGTGGTGTTGAAAAGTCAGGAATTGTTTATCAAAAAAGAGTTTCCAGAAATTGAGTTGGTGGGAATGGCAGAAAACGGACTGGAATTAAAACGTATGGTGGAACAGTTGGAACCGGATCTGGCCATAGTGGATATCCGGATGCCAGGACTCACAGGTATAGAGGCGATTGAAGAGCTTCAAGAGCAGGGCTGCATCACTCATTTTATTATCCATACCGCTTACAGTGACTTTGAATATGTAAAAAAAGCTTTGGATCTGCGGGTGGATGGCTACCTGCTAAAGCCGGGAAAACGAGAAGAAAATACTGCGGTTATTTCTAAGGTGTGTAAACTACTGGATCAGGAACGTCAGGAAGATCAGATGCAGAGCCATTTGAAATCTGCTTTAAATGCAGTAAATTCCGTGTTTGGTCGGGAGGTGCTGCTGTCTGTTTTTTCTGGGGAATGTGATGAGGAAGGCTTTCGGCTGTACTGTACAGTAAATAATCTTGTTTTTTACAGTGGCTGTATAGCAACCTTACTTCCGAAAGGATCTGCTGAGTTGGACAGCAGATCTTTGGACAGCAGTCTGTCTACCATTTTAAATGACAGATGTGATTTTTTAGACACCGTAACAGCACACGGAATCGTACTTCTTTTATTCATACCGGAAATGGAAAAGGAGCCTGAGAAGTGGTGCAAAAATCAGGCGGAAGCTGCTGCAAGAGGACTTTTTGAAAAATTTGGAGTGGAATATTCCATTGGCCTTGGAAAGGTGTATCCTGAATTTTCCAGCATGAATGCCTCTTATAGTGAAAGTATCAAAAGCTTTTCAAAAGGAGAAGGGCAGAAGGAGAAACAAAGCCAGGAAGGTTCAGATAAAATTCAGTTTTATGTGATGAAAGCCAGGGAGTATATTTTTGAAAATTTTAAAAAGGATATTTCTTTAACAGACTGTGCAGAGCGTGTGGGTATCAGCCCTTATTATCTGAGTCATATTTTTAAAGAGTGTACAGGAGATAATTTTGTGGAATATTTATCCAGAATCCGAATTGAGGAGGCAAAGAAACTGGCTTTGAATAAAAATCTTACAGTCAGCGATATTTCCAGTCAGTGTGGTTATCTGAACATTACCTATTTCTGCAAGGTATTTAAACGGATAACAGGGATGACCATTGGCGAGTACCGAAAATATATGGAGTTGTGATCGTAAATTGTAAAGAATATAAAAGATGATAGGGATTGCTGCAATATATGACGGCAGTCCTGGTAAGGAGGAAGCAATGTCGATAACAAGCGAAACTATGAGAAGAGAGTGGAAAGAAAATGATGCAAAGCGGGATGCAGGTCTTACTACACCGGAAGATATTGAGCGAAGAGATAATCTGCAGTACGGACCAGATCCGCATTGGAATCTTTTGGACATATATCGGCCTAAGAGCGGTCATGGAAAAAAACTTCCGGTGATTGTCAGCGTACATGGAGGCGGATGGGTTTATGGTGATAAAGATTTGTATCAGTTTTACGGAATGACTCTGGCTCAGAGGGGCTTTGCAGTGGTGAATTTTACATACCGGCTGGCTCCGGAAGCCAAGTTTCCGGCAGCCCTGGAGGATACGAATGCAGTGATTGCCTGGATGTATGAACATCAGGAGGAATACCTTTTGGACATGGAGCACGTGTTTATGGTAGGGGATTCAGCAGGCGGTCATCTGGCAGGACTCTACACTGCCATTTGTACAAATCCGGATTATGGGTCTAATTATGATTTTCAGGTTCCAAATGGCTTTGTGCCAAGTGCAGTGGCGTTTAACTGTGCAGCTTTTGTGCTGGTTGGTAAAGAAGTACTGGGAGCATCTCAGGATTCGGATCTGCAAAAAGATATGCTGCCGGAGGATGCGATGGAAGCAGGAAAGTTGAAAGAATTGCTGAATGTACCGAAGTTTGTGACAGACGCATTTCCACCGGTATTTTTAATGACCTGTGAAGGAGATTTTTGTAAAGCGCAGGCTCCCTGCATGGAGGAGAAATTGAAAAAGCATCAAATTCCTTATATTTATAAAATTTACGGAGACAAAGAAAATCCTCTTTACCATGTATTCCATGTCACGATTCAGGAGCCTATGGGGCAGCTTTGCAATGATGAGGAATGTGCCTTTTTTAAAAAAATAATGGAAGGATAAATAGGGGGCGTGCAGTTCTTTTGCAATCCGTGTTCTTGCTAGACGGAGATTTTTCTAAGGATGGCGATTTTTAGAAGATTATGCACAAAAACCGGAGAATCATGCACGAAAACGGTAAAAAATCGCCTTAAAATTGAAAGTCTGTTTTTTCTGTGATAAAATCCAAATTAGGAAAAAACTTCAGAACTGAGGGAGAAGGATGGGAAAAATTTGGGAAAATACAGAAAAAAATTATTTATCGCTGAAAAATATTTATCGTCTGCTGACTGTGAACGACTATCCCATCTATTCCAACGGGATAATTGGAGAGAAGGATAAGAGAGGGCTGACGCTGATCAAATTCTGGAAGCAGCAGCTTTTGTATGCCTGGAGAAATACAGAGCATGGGAAAATGGTATGGCGGACAGAAGGAAGCAAGAATCGCTACCATTCAGAGCTGTGTAATCGGAAAGATAGTTTTCCCTTTTATAAAGAATACATAGAAGAGATTTTGGAACAGGTGGATCCGGAGCAGATTCGGGAACAAAGCAGGATTTTTGCAGATTTTCTCAGAAAAAAGCAGTATAAGGCAGACATTTTCTGGAAAAAAGCAGAGGCATTCTTGAAAAAGCTGGAACAGGAGGATCCGTGCTTTTCCGAAGAAACAGGGGAATATTTTGAAAAGATAGAAAAGATGGGGGAGGCAGGGCAGACAGAGCGGAACGGCAGAGACTTTCTGGCCGGATATTTTCTTACCTTTCTCTCTCTTCACGCCATGGCGGGACCTGAGATGAACAGTAATTGGATCCGGGGGATGAGAAAACGGAGGGAGCTGCAGCCGGAGCTTTTCTTACAGGAGGGACTGGAAAATAAAGCGGAGATAGAATTTCTCACCAGGCAGAATGGGGAACTTTGCAGGCCGGGAGTTTTGCCTGATCAGTTTTTCGGCCGGGAGAAGGAGCTGTTTGATCTAAAGGAGCGGGTGAGAGCCGGAGGAAAGTATCTGGTATGCGGAATAGGCGGCGTTGGAAAAACAGAGCTTGTCCGTCAGCTTCTTCATTGGTGCGTTCAGGAAAAGCAGGGAGAATATGTAGGGCTGATCCAGTACGAGGGAAGTCTAAAGAACAGTTTTATCAAAAGTTTTCTAAATCTTCATGGAAACGACAGGGAGAACTGTTATCTGGAGTGTAAAAACCAGTTGGAAAAGTTGAAAGATCGGTCTGTGCTTTTGTTTATTGATAATATTGATACGGCATTAGAGGAGCAGGAGCTTGCAGATTTAAGACAGCTGCCCTGCACGGTGATCGCTACTTCCAGAATCCGGCAGATGGAGGGGCTTGAAAGCTATCCGGTAGAGCCGCTGCAGAAGGAGGCTGCCCTCCTGGTTTTCAGAGATAATTACAGCCGCAGGATTACCGGGAAAGAACTGGAAATAGCAGAACAGCTTTTGGAGAAAATGGCTCATTTCCATACGATGACCATCCGTTTTCTGGGAAAAGCCGCCGATGCCAGAGGCTGGAGCGTAAAGCAGCTGGCAGAGCATCTGATGGAAAAGGGATTGGAAGTAAAATGGAGAGAGGGAGAGCGGGAGATGCAGCTCCAGCATCTGTATCGGAGTATGTATCAACTGGGGGGACTGTCCAGAGAGCAGAAGAAGCTTCTGAGGATTTTTTCTGTTCTTCCCTATCGAAGCTATGACAAGGCTTTTTGGCAAGAATTTTTGGAGGGAGTAGTTTCCCGAAGCGCTGATCTGGAAGAACTGTTAAAGAGCCTGGCACAGCTTGGATGGCTGGACGGCGGGGAACAAGGGTTTGCCATGCATCCGGTGATTGCGGAGAGCATACAGGCAAAGCCCGTGACGGAGCGGGAAGCTGCGGCCCTGTTGGAACGGTTGGAAAATCGTCTGGCGTTAAATGCCGCAGATACTGATGCTGCGGACAACAGAGAGGTGGAGCTGGTATATCTCTATTTTCATGTCGCTATGAGAGTGCGGGGAAGGGTTTCTGAGAAATTCATCTGTCAAATGGGAAAAATCGTGGTGGGCCTGTTTTTTAACCGGAATATTTCTCCGGTGTTTTTAAAAGAGGCGCTGAGTACACTGGAAAAGAGGCGGAGCGGGAAAACGGAAGAATTTTCAGACGAGACGTCCATGTATCTGGAACTGCTGGAGACAGAGAAGGAGCCAAGTCCCTACTGGGATCCCAGGCTTCGGATCCAGTGTCAGAAACGGTTGGAGGCTCAGTGGAAAAATCAGACGGTTCCGGACGAGCTTTTGTATGCCTACAGTCTGATGGTAGGTCAGAGATTGGTATACAATGGAGATATGAAGTTTGGAGAGGCTGCGATCCAGTGGGTGTTAAAGCAGAAAAATGTCTCTTTTTATCACCGGCTTCAGGCAATCTATTCTTTGGGGGAAGCTTTGCAGGCGCAGATGCGGGCGGAGGAGTGCATTGATTTGATGGATCAGGGAATTGATCTGGCGCAGGAGAACGGCTGTCCGGATCACAGCCTTTTGGTGAGGCTCTTGACCCTGAAGGTGGATATGCACACCACTCTGAATCAGCTTCCAGAGGCAACGGAAGCTCTGGAGCGGATGAAGGAGCTTTGCAGGCTTCATAAGGTGGAAGAGACGCCGATTTTGATCGGCAGATATGAGGCGGACATCCAGATTGCAAGAGGAGAACTTTCGGAGGCTTGCCGCACCCTGGAGTAGACCAAGGCGGTAAGCGCAGAATATTACGGAACGAAGGGGCGCAGCTATATTATCATCTGCGAGTATCTGGGAATTGTATACAGCCGTTTGGGCCGTATGCAGGAAGCGCTGGAGAATCATTTGAAGGTGCTGGAGTTTTTCCAGGAAAGAGAGAAGGATAATTTTTCTCTGCTTTCTGTGGTGAACAATAATGCAGGAGTGGCTTATCTGGGGTGTCAGAAGCCGGATCTGGCGCTGGAGCATCTAAAAAGAGCTTATGAGCTGGCAGCAGATATGTCAGAGATTGCCAGGGCAGAGCCTGCCTGGAATATGGCCAGAGCATGGCGGCAGAAACAGGAGGGGGAGCGGGAGCTGGCCTGTTTGGAAGAGGCGTATCCGATCTTTCTGGAGGTGTATGGAGAAAAGCATCCCAAGACAAAGGCTGCCAGAGAGCGCCTGGAAGAGTATGGACAGCTTCAGAATCAAGGAGAAGAAGCCAAAGGTACCGCTGGAATTTGACATAGACAGACCTGTGTGCAGAGCGCAGCGCCTTTTGTGCAGGCGGATGCAGGATAAGGCCAGGAAAGAAGCCGAAGGACTTGGAAAGAGCCAAGGACTTCGGCTTTATTGCTGTGCGGCGATAGAATAAACTGCCTGCGTCCGGTTTTAATGAAAATAGTAAATTGGGATTTAAAGTATAACAATTGTTCTCTAAGGATAACTTTCGGAAATTATTCTGTTCATTTTTCACAAATCATGGTATTATAAAAAGGAGAAAAATGCTTATGGTGTACACAAGAAAAGGGAAAACCATAGAAGCAATGATGGAGGGACTATGAAGCTGATACGTCAGATAGAAGAGTATAAGCCGTGGAATGAGCAGGAGGAGCGGGATCGGGCTTTGATCCTGCAGTGCCTAAGGGAGCAGAAGGATATTTTCCTCAGGGAAAACCGTCTGGCCCATATGACGGCTTCCGCCTGGGTGACGAATCTGGAGCGCACAAAGATTCTGATGGCATATCACAATATTTACGATTCCTGGTCCTGGCTGGGAGGCCATGCGGACGGGGAACAGGATCTTCTTGCCGTGGCCCTTCGGGAGGTGCGGGAGGAAAGCGGCATTATGCAGGTGCAGGCTGTCAGTGAGGAAATCTATTCCCTGGAGGTGCTGACTGTGGATGGTCATGTAAAGAGGGGAGAATATGTGTCCTCTCATCTCCATTTGAATGTAACCTATCTTTTGGAGGCATCAGAGAAGGAGAAGCTGGAGATAAAACCGGATGAGAACAGCGGCGTGGCCTGGTTTGAACGGGAGCGGGCAGTGGCGATGTCCTCGGAGCCCTGGTTCCGGGAGCATATTTATTCCAAGCTGAATGAAAAACTGGCAAGAATGGAGGAGATGGGATGATGTCATGCAGTTTAAAGGAGTTGGAGCAAAAGATTGTAGAAACCGCTTTAAAAGCAAGGGAGCTCTCCTACGTTCCTTATTCCGGATTCGCAGTGGGAGCCGGACTTTTAGCCAAAGATGGCCGGATTTTTTCCGGCTGCAATGTGGAAAACGCATCCTTTGGCGCCACCAACTGTGCAGAGCGCACAGCCATCTTTAAGGCGGTCAGCGAAGGCAGCAGGGAATTTCAGGCGATTGCCGTTGCCGGAGGAACGGCAGGGAAGGAGCCGGATGATTTTTGCCCTCCCTGCGGGATCTGCCTGCAGGTGATGGCAGAGTTTTGTCCGCCGGAATTTCCGGTGTATCTGGTAAAATCAAGCGAAGCGGTAAAAAGGATGGAACTGCGGGAGCTTTTGCCTGTGTGTTTTGAAAATTTAAAGCGCTGAGGGGATTTTGAACGGGCTGTGGCAGTTTCAGTCTGTAAAATAATAAATCAGGAGGAAATGATATGAGTACTGTTTATTCCAGAGACGAAGAATTTCATTTGAAAATTACAGAGAAAGATGTGGGAAAGTATGTGATCCTCTGCGGGGATCCTGGACGATGCGAGAAGATTGCCAAGTATTTTGATGAACCACAGTTTGTGGGTTCCAATCGGGAGTACACCATCTACACCGGATATCTAAATGGTGTAAAGGTCAGCGTGTGCAGTACCGGAATCGGAGGACCTTCCACCTCCATTGCAGTGGAGGAGCTGGTACACTGCGGCTGTCATACCTTTATCCGCACAGGTACTTCCGGAGGTATGGCCGTGGAGGTGATGGGCGGTGATCTGGTGATCGGCACAGGAGCGATCCGCATGGAAGGAACCACCAGAGAATATGCGCCTATTGAGTATCCGGCTGTGGCAGATTTTCAGGTTGTGCAGGCGCTGGTGGAGGCTGCAGGTAAGTTTCCGGTGAAGGCTCATGTAGGAGTCCTTCAGTGCAAGGATAGTTTTTATGGTCAGCACGATCCTGAGACCATGCCGGTAGGATATGAGCTGAAGGATAAGTGGGATGCCTGGGTAAAATGCGGAGCCTTGGCCAGCGAGATGGAATCGGCGGCCTTATTTATTGTGGGAAGTGTGCGGAAAGTCCGTACAGGCAGCATTATGCTGGTATTTGCCAACCAGACCAGAAGAGCTTTGGGACTGGATGATCCTATGAGTAAGGATGTGGAGCCTGCAATTCAGGTAACCGTGGAAGCGATGCGGATTCTGATTGAAAAGGATCGGGAGAAAAAGGATTGAACATGAACTGTGCAGTTATTTATATGGCGGCTGGAAACAGCCGCCGATTTTCTGCCGGTATAAAGGCAGAAAAAAGAGAGAGAAGCAGCAGCCGGGACAGAAAAGAGCGTGTT
>CABRXX010000005.1:0-84066 GCA_902475025.1 uncultured Lachnospiraceae bacterium
ACTATAAGGGACGGGGACAGAAACCCGGAAATAAATTATTTATTTTAAAGGAGGAATCATTATGAAGATGAAAAAAGTATTGGCAGGTTTGATGACAGCAGCCATGGTGGGAAGCGCATTTGCAGGAATGGCTATGGCAGAAGAGACAACAGAAGCTGCTACTGAGGCTGCTGCCGAAGCAACAGAGGCTGAAGCAGGCGAACTTCTTCCTGGCGGCGGAAGCAAGATTATCTACTGCATTACTCCCTCTCCTTCTAATATTTATTTTAAGACTGTCCAGGATATTGCAACTGCTACCGGTGAAGAATTGGGATATGAAGTAAAATGTCAGTCTCATGATGATGATGCTTCCAAACAGCTGGAGATGTTTGAGGCAGCCATCGCAGACGGCGCAGCAGCTATTATCTGTGACAATGCAGGTGCAGACGCATCCATTGAGGCAGTGCAGAAGGCATACGATGCAGGTATTCCCACATTCCTGGTTGACCGTGAGATCAATCAGACTGGTTTGGCAGCAGCTCAGCTGGTAGCTGATAACGCACAGGGGGCAGCAGCCATCGCAGAAGCATGGGTTGAGGCTATGAATTATGAAGGCAAATATGCAGAGCTGCTTGGACTTGAATCTGATACCAACTGTCAGGTGCGTTCCGAGAACTTCCATTCTGTGATTGATGAGTATCCGGATCTGGAGATGGTAGCTCAGCAGTCCGCTAACTGGGATCAGACAGAGGCTTATGAGAAAACGGAAGCGATCCTTCAGTCCAATCCTGAGATCACTGGTATCATCTGCGGAAATGACACCATGGCATGCGGCGCTGTACAGGCTTGTCTGGATGCAGGACGGGAAGATATCAAGATCATCGGTGTAGATGGTTCTGACGATGCAGCAGCATACATCAAAGATGGACATATGGTAGGTACTGCTCTTCAGCAGATCGCTCTGATTACTGAGATGGCTGTACAGCAGGCAGACGCTTACTTAAACGGAACTGCTCCGGAATCTGAGAAACAGTTGATCCCCTGTATCGCAATTACTGCTGATAATGTAGAGAATCTGGCAGGATTTGTTTATACAGAGTAATTTTGTAATAATTGTTTGGGATTGTACAGATACCTTATGTACAGTCTGAGGCGAAAGTGATTATAAGGGCGGTGCAGTGCGCCGCCCTTTTGTATAAAAAAACGGCAAGGAGAAGATGAAAAATGAAGAAAAGAATACCCCTATTTGCAGTTTCGGCATTACTGGCAGTCTCTCTTACCGGATGCGGCTTTGTGACAGTAGTCCCCATCGGAGAGGAAGCAGCTTATTCAGGGAAGGAAGTATTTGACTCCAGCGCAGAATCTGGCAGCGATTGGGCTAGTGTGGTGGAGGAGCTTACCGGAAAGGCTGTGGATCTTACAGAACTCTTAAACGGAGATGGCGTGGGGAGCGGCGCTGTGGTTGCCGGAACAGCAGTGATCACAGAGTTTAATACAGAAACACCGAAGCATTTTCTGCTGATAGAACCGGAAGGATACAGCGGAGATGCCCAGATCAAGATACAGGCAGGGGGTGTTTATTCCGGAACAGCGATCCGGGACACCCAGACTATTAAGACCTTTGAGAGCTTTACCAATCAGACTGAATGGTCTCAATATGCAAAAGCTCTGAATAAAGAAGTAGATGCGCAGGTGGTTGCACCGCTGGCTTTGGATGAGAGCGCGGCGGGTAAGAAGGTGACCTTCACTGGAGCAGCAGTGGAAAGCAATGGTACTATTACCATTACTCCTGTAGCAATGACAATCGAATAAAAGAGGAGGAGCATTATGTTTGATGATCCAAATGTTGTTCTCCATTGTGAAAAAATAGATAAAATATACCCTGGTACAAAGGCTTTGGACGGCGTTTCCTTTGATCTTTTAAAAGGAAAGGTGAATGTACTCATCGGAGAGAATGGGGCTGGAAAGTCCACTCTGATGAAAATGATCGCAGGAATCGAGCAGCCCTCTGCTGGAAAGATGTATATGGACGGCCAGGAAGTTTACTTTAAGGATACGAATGCAGCCAGGGCAAAGGGCATCGGAATTATCCATCAGGAATTGAGCCTTTTTCCTAATATGACGGTATATCAGAATATCTTTGTAGGCCATGAGCATAAAAATGGGCCCTTCCTCAATGACAGAGAGCATATAAAGGGCGCAGAAAAGATCTTAAAGCACCTAGAGCATGAGATTCCACCGGAGACTATGGTAGGAGATCTGAGAGTGGGTCAGCAGCAGATGGTAGAGATTGCGAGAAATCTGATTCAGGATGATTTGCGGGTGCTGATCATGGACGAGCCTACATCCTCTCTGTCAGCTGCAGAAGTGAAAGTGCTCTTTAAAATCATGAGAGAACTTCTGGAGCAGGGAATTTCTATTGTATACATATCTCATCGTCTGGAGGAGATTATGGAGATCGGAGACCATGTCACGATCCTTCGGGACGGAAAGTATGTGGCAGATGCGGATGTAAAGGATATTGATCTGAGTTGGATCGTTGAGAATATGGTGGGCAAAAATACCCAGTATCATCGGTTTGAACGTTCCATTGATCTTACCAAAGCGGAAAAAGTTCTGGAAATCAATCATCTGCGCCTTCCTAAGAAAGGTGGGGGATGGCTGCTGGATGATGTGAGCATGTACCTGAAAAAGGGTGAGGTGCTTGGTATCTATGGCCTTTTGGGAGCCGGACGAAGCGAACTGTTTGAGTGTTTGATGGGCCTTCATCCGGAACACACAGGAGAAGTGATCTATAAGGGTAAGCCGTTGAAGATCCGAAGTGTTTCTGATCAGATCAAGAATGGGTTTGCACTGGTGCCGGAGGATCGGCAGAGACAGGGACTGATTCAGACACTGGATATCTGCAAAAATACCTCCATTGCATCCCTACAGAAGTATGTGAAGGGGATTTTCCTGAACAATAAGGAAGAGGAAACGGCAGTAGATGCAGAGATCAAAGATATCCACATCAAGGTGGCAGACAAGAAGCTTCCCATTCTGTCCCTCTCCGGAGGAAACCAGCAGAAAGTGGTGATCGGAAAAGGCCTTTTGACCAATCCTACCGTGCTTTTGCTGGATGAACCTTCCAGAGGTATTGATATTGGAGCAAAGACGGAGGTCTTTGAGATTATCCACGAATTCTCGGAGAGAGGACTTTCCATTATTGTGATATCTTCTGAGTTAAAAGAGATTATGGCTATTGCGGACAGGATTTACGTATTGTCCAATGGCAAATGTACCGGCGAGCTGGTCGGCGATGAAATTTGTGAAGATGCCCTTGTGCGTACCTCTTACGCCGGATTGGGAACCGGAAAAAGTGCATAAGGCGGGGAAGGAGCTATTCGATGAAAAAATCAAAAGATTCAAATCAAATTTTAATGACAATTTTAAAGGGCCGTACCTTTATTGTGCTGATCCTGCTGGTGATCTTTTTCAGCATTGCTAGAAGTAATTTCTTATCTTCTGCCACGCTGACCATGGTGGCAAAGCATGTATCCTTATATGGTATTCTGGCTCTTGGAATGACCTTTGTAATTATTACTGGAGGTATTGATCTGTCCGTAGGTTCTGTTGTGGGACTTGTAGGAATGCTTACCGGAGGACTGCTTCAGGAAGGTTTGGTGCTTCCTTTTGCAGGTGTGACTCTTTATTTCAGCGTTCCGGTGATCGTGGTATTGATGCTTCTGGCAGGCTGCCTGATCGGAGCCATCAATGGTCTGATCATCACAAAACTGAATGTGGCTCCTTTTATTGCCACTCTTGGTACCATGTATATCTGCCGCGGATTTGCGAACCTGCGTTCCGGCGGAGCTACCTTCTCCGATCTGGGAGGATATGAGGGACTGGGCAATACTGGTTTTAAGGCCCTGGGAAGCAACCTAGCCAACATTCCTGCCGGTGTGTATGTATTCGCTATTCTGGCGGTGATTGCGCTAATTCTGTTAAAAAAGTTGCCCTTTGGATGGTATGTGCTGGCAGTAGGAGGCAATGAGAAGTCTGCCCGCCTTTCTGGTATCAAGGCAGATAAGATTAAAATTCTGGTTTATATGATTTCTGGCTTCTGTGCAGCATGGGTTGGTATCATCAACACTGCTCAGTTGTCCGCAGCTCATCCAAAGTCCGGAGATGGCTGGGAGATGAACGCCATCGCAGCTACTGTTCTTGGAGGCACTTCCATGGCAGGCGGATCCGGCACTATTTTAGGTACTGTGGTGGGAGCTTTTGTAATCGGCGTAATCAATGACGGTATGACTATGTGCGGTGTGTCTGATTTCTGGCAGAATGTCATCCGCGGTATGGTGATCATCCTGGCAGTAGTCATCGATCAGACTCAGAGAAATCTGCAGGCTAAGATTGCTCTGCAGGCTCGCAACGAAAACAAATAACGACAAAGGAGGGTTCCTGAATATGAAAAAAGGCGGTGTTTTGAATGCCCAGCTGGCTGGTTATATTGCAGCCCTGGGACACAAGGATCTGTTTATGGTGGGAGACGCAGGAATGCCCATTCCCAAGGGAGTGCCCATTGTGGATCTTGCCCTCTGCGGAGGAGTTCCCACCTTTGAGCAGACTATGGACGCCATTCTTGGCGAGACGGTGGTGGAGGCATACACCATTGCAGAAGAGATTGAGCAGAAGAATCCCCGTCTGCTGGCTTACATCAGAGAAAAGTTAGCTGGGGCAGAGGAGGAAGAGATCCCTCATATACAGCTGAAGGAGCTGTCTGCTCAGGTAAAATTTGCAGTGCGCACTGGAGAATTTACACCCTATCCCAATATTATCTTACGGGCAGGGGTGGCATTTCCGGCCTAGTACAACGATTAACGATAAGGATGTAATCGAACAATCAGACAAATAAATAGAGCGGTTCATTTATATTCGCTGTACTATCGACACAATAATCAAGGAGGTAAGTTATGGCACATATTAAGATTGGATTTGCGCCTACCAGAAGAAGTATTTTCAGTGCTCCGGACGCTATCAAATACCGGGGACTGACGGCAAAGCGTCTGGAGGAGTTGGGCGTTGATTTTGTAGATATCACAGATATTAATGAAGAAGGTCTGCTTTACAACGATGAAGACAGAAGAAAGATTGCAGAGAAGTTTAAGGCAGAGAAGATTGACGGATTATTTCTTCCTCACTGTAATTTCGGTACAGAATATGAGTGCGCCAGATTGGCGAAGGAGCTGAATGTTCCTGTGCTTTTGTGGGGACCTTTAGATGAACGTCCGGAGCCGGACGGTGTCCGTTTAAGAGATACTCAGTGCGGGCTCTTTGCCACAGGCAAGGTGCTGCGCAGATTTCGAGTTCCTTTTACCTATATGACCAACTGCAGATTGAATGATCCGGTGTTTGAGCGGGGAGTCAAAGATTTTCTGGCGGTCTGCAACGTAGTGAGAACTTTTCGGAATATGCGGATTTTACAGATTTCCACCAGGCCTTTTGATTTTTGGACAACCATGTGCAACGAAGGAGAACTGCTGGAGAAATTCAATATTCAGTTGTCCCCCATTCCTATGCCGGAGCTGACTGATGAAGTGAAGAGGGCCAAGGAAGAGGGCACAGAGGTGGAAAAGGTCATCGACTACTGTCGGGAGAATATGGAGATTCAGATTAAGGAGAATGAGCTGGAGAACGTGGCAGCCCTTAAAGTGGCCATGAAGAATCTTACGGTGAAGTACGGTTGTCAGGCTGTGGCGATCCAGTGCTGGAATCAGCTTCAGTGCGAGCTAGGGATCATGCCCTGTGCTGCCAATTCTCTGCTGAATGAGGAGGGAATCCCGGTAGTCTGCGAAACGGATATCCACGGAGCCATCACTGCTTTGCTGGTGGAGGCTGCCGGTATGGATACAGACAGAAGCTTTTTTGCAGACTGGACTATCCGTCATCCGGATATTCCCAACGGCGAGCTGCTTCAGCACTGCGGCCCCTGGCCCATCTCTGTGGCTAAAGAGACACCGAAGATCACCTATCCGCTGGCCTTTGACCATCCGGGAGCTATCACTGCAGAGGCAAAGCATGGTTTGGTGACGCTGGCACGTTTTGACGGGGACAATGGAGAGTACTCTTTGCTTCTTGGCAACGCGAAAGGTGTGGACGGCCCCAAGGGCATGGGCACTTATCTGTGGGTTGAGGTAGAAAATATCAAACGTTTGGAGGCTAAGATTGTGGAAGGCCCGTACATCCATCACTGTGTAGGTATCCATAAGGATGTGGTTCCGGTGCTGTATGAGGCATGTAAGTATATGGGCATCAAGCCGGATCTGTATGACCCGGTGGAGGAACAGGTGAAAGCGTATCTTCGAGGTGAATGAGAGGGAAAGAAGGAGGAGACTATGGAAAATTTAACAGCAAAGTCCTTTCGGCTGCGCCAGGATGTGGTGCGGATGATTATGTCGGGAAAAGCGGGACATATCGGCGGCGATATGAGCGTTATGGATACATTAGTATCTTTATATTTTCATGCAATGAATGTGGGGCCTGAGAACTGGACAGATCCCAAGCGGGATAAATTCATTCTCAGCAAGGGCCATTCTGTGGAGGCGCTGTATGCGGTTTTAGCAGAAAAAGGCTTTTTCCCTATTGAGCAGGTGATTGAAGAGTTTTCTAAATTCGGTTCTCCCTTTATCGGACACCCTAACAATAAGCTGCCGGGTATTGAGATGAATTCTGGTTCCTTAGGACACGGTCTTCCGGTCTGCGTGGGGATGGCGCTGGCTGAGAAGATGAATGAAAGTCCTTCCAGAGTTTATGTAGTGATGGGAGATGGGGAGCTGGCAGAAGGTTCTGTCTGGGAGGGCGTGATGGCTGCTTCTCAGTACAAGCTTGATAATCTTTGCGCTGTGGTAGATCGAAACCGTCTGCAGATCTCCGGCTCTACGGAGGATGTGATGCACCATGACTGTCTGGAGGAGCGTTTTGCCAGCTTCGGATGGCATGTGATCAGTGTAAACGGAAACGACATCCCAACGCTGAACAAGGCCTTTGACGAGGCCAAGACAGTAAAAGGCTGCCCCACTGTGGTAGTTGCCAATACCATAAAGGGATTTGGTTCTTCTGTGATGGAGGATAAGGCAAACTGGCACCACAAAGTACCTACAGAGGAAGAATATACCCAGATCATGAGTGATCTGGAAACCAGAAGGGAGGCTGCGCTTCATGAATAAGATTGCAAACCGCCAGGCTATCTGCGATGTGCTGATGGAGCAGGCAAAAAAGGATAGGGATATTGTAGTACTGTGCAGCGATTCCAGAGGATCCGCGTCAATGACACCCTTTGCAAATGCTTATCCGCAGCAGTTTGTGGAGACAGGGATTGCGGAACAGAATTTGGTGAGTATTTCTGCCGGTTTGGCAAAATGTGGCAAGAAGCCTTATGCGGCATCTCCAGCTTGCTTTTTGTCTACCAGAAGTTATGAGCAGGCGAAGATCGACTGCGCTTATTCCAATACCAATGTAAAACTGATCGGCATTAGTGGAGGTGTAAGTTATGGAGCTCTTGGCATGAGCCATCATTCCGCACAGGATATTGCAGCCATGGCAGCGATTCCCAATATGAGAGTGTATATTCCCAGCGACCGGTTCCAGACTAGATGCCTGGTGGAGGCTCTTTTAAAGGATGAAAAGCCGGCATACATTCGGGTGGGAAGAAATCCTGTGGAAGATATTTATGAGGAAGGCAAGGTTCCTTTTGAGATGGACAAAGCTACCGTACTCTGCGAAGGAACCGATGCAGCCATTATTGCCTGTGGAGAAATGGTAAGACCAGCTTATGAAGCGGCAGAGCTTCTGAAAGAAAAAGGCATTCGTGTTACGGTACTGGATATGTACTGTGTAAAGCCGTTGGATGAAGAAGGAATCAAGAAGGCGGCAGGAAATGCTAAGATCGTAGTGAGTGTGGAAGAACATTCCCCCTTTGGAGGACTTGGTTCTATGGTCAGCCAGGTAGTTGCTGCAAATTGTCCCAGAAAAGTGATAAATATGGCACTTCCAGATGCCCCGGTGATCACTGGAACCTCCAGAGAGGTGTTTGATCATTACGGGCTGAATGCTCAGGGAATTGCAAAGATAGTTGAGGAAGCATTAGCCTGATAGGATAGATGGCCGCTGCTGGAGAGGGTTGTTTCAGACCGCTGGCGGCGGCCTTTGTGATATTAGAGATAAATAGAAAAAAGAAGGGAAAAATATATGGCGAAGTATGTGTTGGGCATTGACCAGAGTACCCAGGGGACGAAGGCACTTCTGTTTGATGAGAAGGGTAACCTGCTTTGCAGGACAGACTTGCCCCATCGGCAGATTATAGATGAAAAAGGCTGGGTAGAACATGATCTTGAGGAAATTTACAGCAATACCATTCAAGCAGTAAAGAATCTGGTGGAAAAGGCAGGGATTGACAAATCTGAGCTGACGGCTGTGGGCATCAGCAATCAAAGGGAAACTGCTGCCTGCTGGAATAAGCGTACCGGGAAGCCAGTGTACCATGCCATTGTGTGGCAATGTGCCAGAGGGGCAGCGATCTGTGAGGAGTTGGATACAAAAGGAGTCGGAGCCATGGTGAAGGAACGCACTGGTCTGCAGCTTTCTCCCTATTTTTCTGCAGCCAAGCTCTCATGGATTTTTCAGAATGTGTCCGGAGTGAAAGAGGCGGCAGAAAAAGAAGAGATCGCCTGTGGAACTATTGACAGCTGGCTGGTTTACCGGCTTACAAAAGGAGAACGTTTTCAGACAGATTACTCAAATGCATCTAGGACACAGTTGTTTAATATTCGAAAACTTTGTTGGGATTCGGAGCTTTTAGCGCTGTTTGGGATTGATGAGAGCTGTATGGCCAGAGTGACGGATTCAGACGGAGATTACGGAAGCACAGATTTCGAAGGATATTTGGATCATCCTATCCCCATCTGCGGAGTTTTGGGAGATTCCCATGGGGCTTTATTGGGTCAGGGATGCCTGGAAAAGGGAATGATCAAAACTACCTACGGTACCGGGTCTTCTATTATGATGAATATCGGAGAGCAGCCGGTATTTACAGATTTGGGAGTGGTTACCTCTCTGGCGTGGTCTATGGGCGGAAAAGTCAACTATGTTCTGGAGGGAAATATTAACTATACGGGAGCTGTGATTACCTGGCTGAAGGAGGATCTGAAGCTGATCACTTCTGCAGGGGAGACGGAGACTCTGGCAAGAGAGGCAAATCCTAAGGATCATACCTACCTGGTGCCGGCCTTTTCTGGATTGGGAGCCCCCTATTGGGACAGTAAGGCAAAGGGGATTATCAGCGGAATCACCAGAACCACCGGAAAATGTGAAGTAGTGCGGGCGGCCTTAGATTGCATTGTGTATCAGATCACGGATATTGTCCGTTTGATGAGCCAGGCTTCCGGCATTCAGATTGGCGAGCTGCGAGTGGACGGAGGCCCCACTAAAAATCAGTATCTAATGCAGTTCCAGAGTGATATGTTGGGAATCCCAGTGAGGGTTCCGGATGCAGAGGAGCTTTCCGGCATTGGAGCCGCCTATGCGGCCGGTCTTTCAGCAGGCATTTATACGAAAGATATCTTCGGGAAAATAAAGCGAACCAATTACCAACCTCTGATGGAGATGGGGTTGCGACAGCAGAAATATGCGGGCTGGAAGGAAGCTGTGGAGATGGTGCGTACCAGATAGAGACAGAAAAGTAAGCGAGGAGGAAGGCAATGAAGGTAAACATAAAAAAGATCAGCGAAGTTACCGGATTCTCACCAGCAACCGTATCCAATGCACTGAATTATAAGAAGGGGGTAAATGCGGAAACTTCCGCAAAGATCATAAAAGCTGCTAGGGATCTGGGATATTTCGATGAAAACCGGATCACTAGGGTGAAATTTGTAATGTACCGGAGAAATGGGGCGGTGGTGGATGACACGCCTTTCTTCCCGTTGATGGTGACGGGGGTGGAGCAGGAGTGCAGAGCTTGCGGCATGGAAATGATGATGTACAACTTAGACAGGCGGGATGCTAATTATAAGGAGCAGGTAAAGTGGCTGCAGCAGGATAATACCTCAGCGGTGATTCTTTTGGGAACAGAGCTGATGGACGAAGCGGAAGATCTGGAGCTGATTAGGGGAATGTCCGGCCCTCTGGTGGTGATTGACTATTGGAAGGAGGATATGTATTTTGATGCAGTGCTGATTAACAATGCGGATTCGGCTAGGATGGCTACGGAATATCTTATTGGGAAAGGTCATCAGGAGATTGGTTATCTTCAGGGAAGTCTCCGAATCAAACCTTTTCGTTCCAGAGCCTCCGGGTATTATAATACTTTGCGAAAAGCCGGACTGAGCCTGCGGAAGGAATATGTGATCACCTTGTCTCCGGATATGGATGGCGCATACAATGATATGAAGAAATTTTTGCAGGACAGTCCTAAGCTTCCTACTGCCTATTTTGCAGATAATGATATGATTGCTTTGGGAGCCATGAAAGCACTTCAGGAATTTGGTATCAGAATCCCGGAGGATGTTTCTGTGGTTGGCTTTGATGACTTGTCTTTTTCTTCGATTTTTACACCACAACTGACTACGCTTCGGGTGCCTAAACAGGAGATGGGAAGAATGGCAGTGCGCCGCCTGCGGGATATCATTCAGGACGGGGATGGAACAAAACTGAAAATTCAGGCCTGCACTCAGTTTATTGAGAGGGACAGTGTTCGGGATCTGAATGAGCGGATGCAGTAAAGAAACTGAAAAAATAGGATTAGTAGATTAGATCTGTTTAAGATGGTACGCGGGGAAGAAGTTAGCATCAGCATACATAGGACGAGACGCCTCAAACCATGAAACTTACTGGATTTTTGGTGTTGTTCCATGTACACGGATGTTTAGCATATAGAAATAGATATAAGTTGCGTTTTATCGGATTTTGCTGTAAAATTAAAAAAACATATAAAATATTTTTATAATTTTTTTGATAAAATTAAAATTGCAGAGGGAAGCTTCCCTATTTTACAGCAGTTGAGGAAGAAAGGCGGCGGTTATGAAAGTTAGCATTAAACAGATTAGCGAGATTACAGGTTTTTCACCTGCCACGGTTTCGAACGCATTAAATTACAAAAAGGGAGTCAACGCAGAGACCTCTGCAAAGATTTTAAAAGCGGCTCAGAATCTTGGATATTTTGACGAGAACAAAATCAGAAAAGTAAAATTTGTGATGTTTAAAAGAAATGGGGTGATTGTGGAGGAGACGCCTTTTTTTCCATTGATGATTGCCGGAGCAGAGCAGGAGTGCCGGGCCTGCGGCATGGAAATGGTAATGTGCCATCTGGACAAGCGGGAAAGTAATTATGAGGAACAGATGCGTTGGCTGCAGAACGATAAGGCTTCTGTTGTGATCCTTCTTGGAACGGAGCTTATGGATGAAGATGTAGAATTGATCCGGGGGATGACAACACCGTTTGTGGTGATTGATTATTGGAAAGAAGATATGACTTTTAATGCGGTGCTGATCAATAATGCGGATTCGGCCAGAATGGCTACGGAATATTTGATTGGAAGAGGGCATCGTCAGATTGGCTACCTTCAGGGGAGCATGAGAATTAAACCTTTTCGTTCCAGGAGAGTGGGATATCAGACTGCGCTTCAGAAAGCCCATTTGTCCATGAAAGAAGAGTATATAGTGACTTTGACATCTGACATGGATGGAGCTTACCGGGATATGAAACGTTTTCTGGAGGGAAAACCAGAGCTTCCAACTGCGTATTTTGCAGATAACGATATGATTGCTCTGGGAGCAATGAAGGCCATGAGAGAGTATGGAATCCGGATTCCAGAGGATGTATCGGTGGTGGGATTTGACGACCTGTCCTTCTCCTCCATTTCTTCTCCTTCTCTTACTACATTGCGGGTTCCTAAGCAGGAGATTGGACGGTTTGCAGTGCGGCGTCTCCGGGAGATGATGCAGGAGCCGGAGAGTCCCAAACTGAAGATACAGGTTTGTACCCAGTTTATTGAGCGGGAAAGTGTGCGTTCTCTCGGATGAGAGGAAGCAGGAGAGAAAACAGCTTTATGAAAAGTCCTGTTTTCACAAGAAACCTCTGTTTCTATAAAAATTTTTAATGAAAGCAGAGGTTTCTCTGTCTTTTTTGCAAGCAAAAAAGTGAAAAAAATTAAATTAATGCTTGCAAGAATAAAAAAAGTGTGTTATACTCTTGGAGTGCTCAAGAAAAAGAGAATAAATTTTACATGCGGGTGTAGTTCAATGGTAGAACACTAGCCTTCCAAGCTAGATACGTGGGTTCGATTCCCATCACCCGCTTTTTTGCTGTCCAAAAACAGAGGGTTCTTACTGGTGACCTTGGGAGAATGTGACTGAGCCTTCGTCAAATAGGGATAAAGCTCCTCATAATTTTCCAGTTCCTCTTCTGTTTTAGGTTTTGCAGGAATCAGACCGGTACAGTCCATGGTGGAACAGGCCTGAATGTCAATGTCATAGGGATCTGTTTTTGATTGTTTTTCCATAAGAGATCGTTCTCCTTATCATTTTTTATAGAAAAATAAAAATCATTTCTCAGATTAGTTTCACCGAGAATATAAAAAATATACCGGATCAAAAAGGTATTCAGTACCATTCTATAGGAGAAAAAACAAAACATGAAGTACGAACATATTGAGAAGGGCATCTTCCGATCCAGACCGAACCGCTTTATTGCCAGGGTGGAGATCCGGGGCAGGGAGGAGACGGTGCATGTGAAAAATACCGGGCGCTGTAAGGAGCTTTTGCTGCCTGGGACAGAAGTATATTTGGAGCATTCCAGGAATCCCGGGCGAAAGACGGCCTATGATCTGGTGGCTGTCAAAAAGCTGGGACTTGGGATTGTAAATATGGACAGCCAGGCACCCAATATCGCAGTCAGGGAATGGCTTTTGCAGCAGCAGGACTCCTGGGAAAAATGTCAGCATGCAGCATCGGGGACGGCAGGATTTAGAGGAAGAGATGCAGACAGGGAGACAGAAAACGCAGGAGAGGGCTGTTTTTTTAAGGGAATAAAAAATATCAGGCCGGAGTATACCTTCGGCCAGTCCAGGATTGATTTTTATTTTGAGAGAGAGAACCAGCCCTGCCTGATGGAGGTGAAGGGAGTGACCCTGGAGCAGGAAGGAATCGCCTATTTTCCAGACGCTCCTACGGAGCGGGGAGTCAAGCACATTCGGGAGTTGGAGGCAGCGCTGGAGAAAGGCTATGAGTGCTATCTGGCTTTTGTAATTCAGCTTCCCGGTGTCCGTATGGTCTATCCCAATGATGAGACCCATCCTGAGTTCGGGGAGGCTCTGCGTCAGGCCCAGGGGCAGGGGGTTCATGTGCTGGGCCTGGAGTGCCTGGTGGAGGAGGCGTGCCTTGAGATCTGCCAGGCAAGGGAGATACGCATATAAGCACACCGCCTGAATTACGATAATAGTAGAGACAAAGAGACAACGACTGCCGCAGCATAGGAAGCCTGTCGGATTTCCGGTGTATGTTCGATCAAGACGGTTTTGTTTTGAAAGAGGAGAGCCAGAGGGATATCGACAGCGGTATGCTGCGGCAGTTTTTTGTATAGGCTGCTGTCCTTCTTCCTACTCCAGGTTTGCATGTTTTTTCATAAGAATCTCATTATTTTTTTCCAGACTGACCCTGCTGATCATGTGAATGAAAATGGCGTCGCCGATGAGGAGTACGCTTTGCTCAAAGGTATTGGCTCCGGGTTGAAAGGTTTTTCTGGTGTTGGCATCGCTTTTCGTAGTGGCTGCCTTTACCTCCACAATGCAGTCTGCCAGTTTTCCTATGGGGGAACCTGGCATGGTGGTGATCAAAGCCAGGTTTGCGCCGATCTTTTTGCATTTTTCAGCGATCACCGTGAGAGTTCCGGTGGAGCCGCTGCCGGAGGCGATGATCAGAAGATCTCCTGGTTCAATGGCAGGAGTTACGGTTTCTCCCACCACATAGGACTGGAAACCCATGTGCATCAGGCGCATGGCCAGTCCACGGATCATCATCAGTGACCTGCCGGCACCCGCTACAAATATTTTGTTTGCCTGCTGGATGCGGTTTTCCAGCTCTTTTAATTGATCTTCTTCCAGATCTGCAAAGCAGGCGCTTAATTCGCTGGTAATATTCTGTAAAATGTTTTTGATTTCCATTATTTTAATGCCTCCTTCATCGCTAAAACTGCTTTCCGGATATCAGGAGCCTGATAGAGGGCAGAACCGGAGATCACGATTCCGGGCTGCTCCTTTATATAGGAAGAAACAGTTTCCATATTTACGCCCCCTGCTACGGCGGCCTGTCCCGGAGCAATGGCTTTTGTCAGCTCCTGCAGATCTTTTAAGGGTGTACGGCCCTTTTTTTGCATATCTACGCCAGTGTGAACGGCAACGTAATCTACCCCCATTGCAATTAATTCCCGGCTTCTTTCTGTGATGTTTTTTACACAGATCAGGTCAGCCATTACTTTTCGGTTGTATTTGTGGGCTACCTGAACCACTTCTTCGATGGTGGCATTGTCGGCCAACGCCAGTACAGTGATAATATCCGCTCCATTTTTGCAGATATCCTCACATTCCAGAGCGCCTCCGTCCATAATCTTGCTGTCTGCCAGCACAGTCAGATCCGGATATCGGTCTTTCAGAGCCTTTACCGGAACCATTCCCTCCTTCATAATCACCGGAGTTCCCACTTCATAGATATCCACGATGTCGTGAACCAGAGCGCCGATCTCCAGAATCCTGTTTGTGTCCGCAATATCTACTGCAATCTGTAGTTTCATAGCTTCCTCCTTAAGAACAATGTAAGATAAAACCAAGTTGTTTCAAATGTTCGTCTTAAGAATAACATTTGGGGAAAGTAAAGTAAAGATGGAAAACCAATCATTTGCGTTTGTCATCGCACCGATAAAGCGGGCTGCTCACTAAGTACGCAAACCTTGTCGGGTGAGCCGGGGATTGGGACAGACTGGAGGAATGAGGGGGGCAAGAGGTTGGCTGCAGGAAGGGAGATTTATACTATTTTAATTTAAAGCCAGATATGCTTTTACCCATTTAATATTGCAGGAGGTACTCTTATGATGCAAAAAGAAATGAGGTGAAGGTTTATGAATATAGCAAAGTCAATAAAAAAACTGGAATATAATTTTGAGATCCATACAGAAAAATTTTTATGGCATCATCGTGTGCTTGGTTTTTTAGCTGCTTTTATAGGGCTGCCTCTGATGATACTGGTATGTGTGTTTGCAACTACGATTGCAGTTACCTGTCCCATTGCAATGCTGCTTGGATGGCTTTAATCTTTACGGCATCTTTAATCCGGAAGAAAAGGATTTATACCATATTTAGGCTAACAGGGATATGATTACCCGTGAAAAATGGATAAAGGATCCGACAAGGAGGAAGAAAGTATGATGGATGTGCTGATGCTTGGAGTGTTGTTGGCTTGCTTTGGTCTGATGAGAGTATTTGCAGAGTTTTGCGATCGGCAGATAAAACCAAAAGAAAAATAGCAGGAGGATAGAAAAAATGGACAAGATTGCTTTAGGCGTTATCATTGTGGGACTTGGAATTTATCTGGTGTATGCTCTGATCAATCCGGAAAAATTGTAAAGGACCCGGTGAGACGAAGTAGGAGGAGAAAACATGTTACAGATTATTTTGACGCTTGGGATTTTTGTAATACTGGTCATTCCCATGGGAAACTATATGTATCATATTGCAGCAAAACAAAAGACGTTTGCAGACAGGGTGTTTGACCCGGTGGATCGAGTGATCTATAAGATTTGTGGAATAAAAGGCGAGGACATGGGATGGAAGAAGTATGCAGTGACGCTGCTTCTTGTAAATGCAGTGATGGTATTTAGCGGTTATGGGATTTTAAGACTGCAGAATTTTTTGTTCCTGAATCCCAATGGGATTTCTGATATGGAAGCTTCGCTGTCTTTTAATACCATCATCAGTTTTATGACCAATACAAATCTGCAGCATTATTCAGGGGAAAGCGGACTTTCCTATGCTTCGCAGATGTGTGTCATTATTTTTATGATGTTTACTTCTGCAGCTACCGGCTATGCGGCATGTATGGCTTTTTGCCGGGGGCTGGCAGGCAAGAAAATCGGAAACTTCTATGAGGATATGGTGAGAATTACCACCAGAATTCTGGTGCCGGTATCTTTTTTGATTGGTCTGCTTTTGGTAAGCCAGGGAATACCCCAGACCTTGCAGGCGAATTTTACCATTGAGACGCTGGAAGGAAAACTGCAGGATATTGCCGTGGGACCGGTAGCGGCGCTGGAGTCGATCAAACATCTTGGAACCAATGGCGGCGGATTTTTTGGCGCAAACTCTACCACCCCATTTGAGAATCCAACGGTGATTAGTAATATCATAGAATTGATTTCTATGATGATTTTGCCCGGCGCCTGTGTGGTAACCTTTGGGCATATGCTTCACGATAAGCGGAAAGCTAAAAAAGCAGAAAAGGCTGCCATGCGTGTGCAGGCATTGCCGGAGACGGGAAAGAAAGCACTGATTTTTGGACGTCAGGGTGCAGTGATCTTTGGCGCTATGTCTATTATTTTCCTGATTGGGCTTGCTATCTGTTTCTATTCAGAGTCAGCGGGCAACCCTGTGATACAGGAGATGGGCGTGGACCAGAGCCTGGGCAGCATGGAAGGAAAGGAAGTGCGTTTTGGCGTTCCGCAATCCGCATTGTTTACTACCGTAACCACTTCTTTTACAACGGGTACTGTCAATAATATGCATGATACTCTGACACCATTAGGAGGATTGGTTCCCTTACTGCATATGATGCTGAACTGCGTTTTCGGCGGCAAGGGTGTTGGCCTGATGAATATGATCATGTATGTGATCCTGGCTGTGTTTATCTGCGGTCTTATGGTAGGGCGTACTCCAGAGTATTTGAATAAAAAAATAGAAGGAAAAGAGATGAAGCTGGTTGCAGTCTGCATCCTGATCCATCCCCTTCTAATTCTGGGATTTTCCGCACTGGCCGTGGCAATTCCGGCAGGCCTGGAAGGGATTACGAATCCGGGCTATCACGGACTTACTCAGGTATTGTATGAATATGCATCTTCTGCGGCAAACAATGGTTCCGGCTTTGAGGGTCTGGCAGACAATACGGTATTCTGGAATGTTACAGCAGGGTTGGCAATGTTCTTTGGAAGATATATTTCCATGATTGCCCAGCTTGCCATAGCAGGATCCATGCTGGCCAAAAAGAAAGTGAATGAATCCGTGGGAACCCTGCGGACAGATAATGTGACCTTTATGATCATTCTTGTATTTATTGTTTATATTTTCGCTGCTTTGACCTTCTTCCCGGCATTGGCTCTGGGACCGATTGCAGAGCATCTGTCAATCTGGATGTAGGGTACAGTGAAAGGAGAGAAAAAGATGGCTAAAAATAACAGGACAAAATTTATTACCAGAGATATTCTGAAATCGTCCATAATCGGTTCTTTTCAAAAATTGGATCCCCGTTATATGATCAAGAATCCGGTAATGTTTGTGGTGGAGATTGGCTTCTTGATTACCCTGGTACTGACCTTTGTGCCGACTTTATTCGGCGGCAGTGAGCAATATCGGGTTTATAATGGAATAGTAGCTGCGATCTTGTTTGTAACCGTTTTGTTTGCCAATTTTGCAGAATCTGTTGCAGAAGGACGAGGGAAGGCTCAGGCCGCTTCCCTGAAGAAAACAAAGCAGGATACGAAGGCGAGAAGGCTTCTGCCCAATGGCACAGAAGAGATGGTGAACGCTTCGGAACTGAAAAAGGGAGATTTGGTGCTTGTAAAGACCGGAGAATTAATTCCCAATGACGGCGAAGTGGTAGAGGGAATTGCCTCTGTGGATGAATCAGCCATTACCGGAGAATCTGCGCCGGTGACCAGGGAGGCTGGCGGAGATTTTTCTTCTGTAACCGGCGGAACCACGGTAGTATCAGACTGGCTGAAAATAAGAATTATGGCAGAGCCAGGAAAATCTTTTTTGGACAAGATGATTTCCATGGTAGAGGGCGCTTCCAGACAGAAAACGCCAAATGAGATTGCCCTGAACACCCTCCTGATTGTGCTTACTTTGATTTTTCTGATTGTGGTAGTGACCCTGTACCCCTTTGCTTCGTATCTTGGCGTGGATATTCCGATTTCCTGGGCGATTGCACTGATGGTATGTCTGATCCCCACCACTATTGGCGGTCTGCTCTCTGCCATTGGTATTGCGGGTATGGACCGTGTCACCAGATTCAATGTGATTGCAATGTCAGGTAAGGCGGTGGAGGCCTGCGGCGATGTAGATACTATGATTTTGGACAAGACCGGCACGATTACCTACGGAAACCGTCTGGCTGCTGAATTCTATCCGGTTAACGGCGTTACAAAAGAAGAGCTGATCGACTATTGTGTTATGTGTTCTCTGAAAGATACTACGCCTGAGGGCAAATCTACCGTAGACCTAGGCAGAAAGATGGGGTGTGTGTTGGATGAAGGCATTGCCCATCAGATGGAGTTTGTGGAATTTACCGCTCAGACAAAGATGAGCGGTGTGGATTTGAAGGATGGCACGGCGGTAAGAAAAGGTGCCTTTGATGCGATGCAAGCTTTTGCAAAGGAGCGGGGAGGAAGGATTCCGGAAGATCTCCAGGGAATCGTAACCAATATTTCCAATCTGGGAGGCACACCGTTAGTTGTCTGCGTAAATGAGAAGATTTTGGGTGTGATTTATCTGAAGGATACAGTAAAGCCGGGACTGTCAGAGCGTTTTGCGAGACTGCGGGAAATCGGAATCAAAACCATTATGTGTACCGGAGACAATCCGCTGACAGCGGCTACCATTGCCAAAGAGGCAGGAGTGGACGGTTTTATTGCAGAGTGTAAGCCGGAAGATAAGATTACAGCAATTAAAAAGGAGCAGGCAGAAGGAAAGCTGGTGGCTATGACGGGAGACGGTACTAATGACGCTCCGGCTCTGGCACAGGCAGATGTGGGGTTGGCAATGAACTCCGGTACCCAGGCAGCAAAGGAAGCTGCCAACATGGTGGATCTGGATTCAGATCCCACAAAGATTCTGGAAGTGGTGGAGATCGGCAAACAGCTTTTGATTACCAGAGGTTCCCTTACCACCTTCAGCATTGCTAATGATATTGCAAAATATTTTGCCATTATTCCGGCTATGTTTACAATGGTGCTGCCTCAGATGCAGATTTTAAATATTATGCATCTGGCAACCCCGGCAAGCGCCATTCTTTCAGCCCTGATCTTTAATGCAATCATTATTCCGGGTCTGATTCCCATTGCCATGAAAGGCGTAAAATATCGTCCGATGAAAGCAGAAAAGCTGCTTTTGAGGAATATGGGTATTTTCGGTGTGGGCGGTGTGATTGTCCCCTTTGTGGGAATCAAGATTATTGATTTACTGGTAGCGCCGCTGCTGGCACTCATAGGAATGTAGGAGGAATCGTTTTATGAAGAACTTTTGGAAAACGGCAGGAAAAGCTTTTATATTTTGTGCGGTAATGATGATTATCTGCTCTTTTGTTTATCCGCTGGCTCTTACGGGAGTCAGTCAGCTTACAATGAAAGAAAAGGCCAATGGCAGCCTGATGGATAAAGAGGGAAAGCTTACAGTGGATCATGAGCAAGCCGTGGGATCCGTTCTGATCGGACAGCAGTTTACGGAAGATTATTATTTTCAGGGAAGACCCTCTTCGGTGAATTATAATAATTATACAGAGGAAGCATTAAAGAGCGGGGAGTATGGAGGCGTCTCCTCCGGAAGCTATAACTATGGAAACTCAAATCCAGCGTTGAAGGACCGGGTTCAGAAGGATTTGGATGCTTTTTTGGAGGATCATCCGGGACTTGAGCCAGGGGATATCCCTTCTGATCTGCTCACTGCATCCGGTTCCGGCCTGGATCCTCATATCACGCCAAAAGCGGCAGAAATCCAGATCCCCTATGTGGCAAAGAACGCTGGCCTGTCCGAGGAGGAAGTGACAGAGATTGTGAAAGAAAATACAGAGCATAAGGTTCTGGGGATTTTTGGCGAGGAGAGGGTCAATGTATTAAAATGTAATCTTGCTGTTGCCGATGCCATGGGCATCTTAGCAGAGAAGCAAGAGGATGGCAGGATGTAAATATAAGAAGCCCCAGGGTGGGCAGGAACAATCAGGGCAGGATGCGTATGGAAGAATATAAAAGACCAGATTCTCAGCAGCTTCTTCGCAGACTTCAGTTTGAGGAGGAGCAAAAACAGAAAAAATCCCAAGGAAAATTAAAGATTTTTCTTGGGTATGCGGCAGGATGTGGAAAAACCTACGCCATGCTTAAGGCTGCCCATGAGGCACAAAAGCATGGGATTGACGTAGTGGCGGGATATGTGGAACCTCATGCGAGACCGGATACCCAGGCCCTTGTGAAAGGACTGGAGCTTCTTGCGCCTATGGAAGTTGCCTATCAAGGAGTGAAACTCCGGGAGTTTGATCTGGAGGCAGCACTGAAACGCCGTCCGACTCTGATCCTGGTGGATGAGCTGGCACATACCAATGCAAAAGGATGCCGTAATGAAAAAAGATACCAGGATGTAAAAGAACTTTTGCGTGCCGGTATGGATGTGTATACTACCATGAATATCCAGCACCTAGAGAGCCTGAATGATATTGTGGGAAGCATTACTCACATTGAGGTTCGGGAGCGCGTCCCGGATCGGGTTTTTGATCATGCGGATCAGGTGGAAGTGATTGATATTGAGCCGGAGGAGCTTATGGAACGGATGCGGGAAGGAAAGATTTACCAGCCTTCCCAAGCGGAACGTGCTTTGGAAAATTTTTTCCGCAGAGAAAAGCTGGCGGCTTTGCGGGAAATTGCGCTGCGCAGAAGCGCGGACCGAGTAAATCGTATGGCAGAAGAAGAACGGTACGCTCTGGGGAAAATGGATTATCATACAGGAGAGCACGTTTTAGTTTGTATCTCCCCATCGCCATCTAACGCTAAGGTGATTCGCACGGCATCCCGTCTGGCTGATGCCTTTCACGCCCGGTTTACCGGAATTTATGTGGAGACACCTCAAATGCAGGAGTCAGAGGAAAAAACAAAGGCAGCTGTAAAAAACCATATGGATCTGGCAAGAGCTTTAGGGGCGGATATCGTTACCGTTTATGGATCTGATATTGCTTATCAGATCGTAGAATATGCGATTGTGGGAAATATATCCAAAATCGTTATGGGACGCAGCAGAAAACGGTGGATGTTGGAGAAGGGCAGATCGGAGGTTTTAGAGCAGCTTACCTATCGGGCACCCAATATTGACGTGTATATTATTCCTGACATGAAAAATACGGGAGCCTACAGAGCCAGAGAAAGTGCTGGAAGAGAAGGGGCGAGGAGAAAAAAAGAAGAAACAGGTTGGAGCGTGGCAAAGGAGCTGGGAGAGATCACCGTGATTATGGCCCTTAGTACGCTGGCGGCCTATGGATTTTGGCGGTTTCGGCTTTCCGAGGCGAATCTGATTATGGTGTATATGGTAGGGGTACTGCTTTCTTCCTATGTGGCGGATAAAAAGATCTATGCCCTGTATTCCTCTCTGCTGAGTGTGCTGTCTTTTAATTTTTTCTTTACGGAACCGTATTTTAGCCTGAAGGCTTATGACAGAGGTTCTCCGGTTACCTTTGTTATGCTATTCGCAGTAGGCTTTTTTATGGCTTCTATGACCAGAAAGCTAAAGGCGCAGACAAGAGAAAGCGCTAAAAAAGCATACCGAACGGAAATTTTGCTGGAAAACAGCAGAAAGCTGAGGCGATGCCGCTCTCGGGAAGAAGTATGGAAGCAGCTGGCAGCTCAGACAGACAAATTGCTGAATCTTTCTGTGATTATTTATCCAGTGGATCAGAAGGGAAATCTGGAAGAACCTCTGCTGTTTCCAAGAAAGGGCATGGATCTTTCTGATTTGAAGGAAACTCTGATCGGAAAGGAACGGGCAGTGGCCCAGTGGGCGGCTGTCAATCGTCATAGAGCCGGCGCCTGCACTCATACGCTGCCGGCTGCCAAGGCCATGTATCTTCCCATACAGTCAACGGAAGATGTAAAGGGAGTTATGGGAATTTTGCTGGAGGAGCGGCGGCCGGTAAAGGAATTTGAGTATGGGCTTTTAATTGCCATGCTCAATGAGACTGGGGTAAAACTGCAGGATGCATTTTGTCAGTAACATTTTTGTTTCATAGGAAATTTAAAAGATTAAGAAAAAGATATCAGGAAAAAGTTCAGACTGAAACGGGACAGCATCTCGACCAACGCCTTCTTTTGTGGTATAATCCAATATTATGCAATCACAAAGGGAGGCATTTTCATGGGCGGACAGAGGTCTGAAAGAGTAAAAAAGCATATATGTGCGGGTCTGCTGGCTCATGTAGATGCGGGCAAGACCACGCTTGCGGAAAGTATTCTTTACCTTACCGGAAATCTTCGCAGGGCAGGCCGGGTGGATCACAAGGATGCCTTTCTGGATACGTATGAGCTGGAGCGGGCCAGGGGGATCACGATTTTTTCCAAGCAGGCTCAGCTTCAGCTGGGAGATCTGGAAGTGACGCTGATGGATACCCCGGGACATGTGGATTTTTCCGCGGAGATGGAGCGGACGCTGCAGGTGCTGGACTATGCGGTGCTGGTGATCAGCGGAGCAGACGGCGTTCAGGGACATGTGCTGACTCTTTGGCGGCTGCTGAAACAGTATGAGATACCGGTTTTTCTGTTTGTCAACAAAATGGATCAGGAGGGGACAGACCGGGAGTCACTGCTAAAGGAGCTTCAGTCTAAGCTGGATGAACATTGTCTGGATTTTGGAGGGGATGAGAACGAAGCCTTTCTGGAAAGTCTGGCAGTGTGTGAGGAGGCAGTTCTGGAAGAATACTTGGAGACGGGTACTGTAAAGCAGCAGGAGCGTATTCGCCTGATCCGGGAGAGAAAAGTGTTTCCCTGCTATTTTGGTTCTGCTTTGAAGATCCAGGGGGTGGATCAGCTGCTTTTGGGACTGGAGCAGTATGCGGCTGCGCCGGATTATCCGGAGGAGTTTGGAGCCAGAATCTATAAGATTGCCAGAGATTCTCAGGGAAACCGCCTGACTTATCTGAAAGTGACGGGAGGGAGTCTGAAGGTAAAACAGGAGCTTTCCGGTACCTTTTTCGATTCAGAGGGGGAGAAACTTTGGAAGGAGAAGGCGGATCAGATCCGTATTTATTCTGGGGCCAGCTATGAACTGGTGAGAGAAGCTCCGGCAGGGACGGTCTGCGGGGTGATGGGACTGACGAAAACCAGGTGCGGACAGGGATTGGGCAGGGAAACAGGAGTGGTGATGCCAGTGCTGGAGCCGGTGCTCACTTATGGAATTCTGCTTCCAGAGGACTGCGATGTACATCAGGCATTTTTAAAGCTGCGGCAGCTGGAGGAGGAAGTGCCGGAGCTGCATCTTTTGTGGAATGAGGGAGCCCAGGAGATTCACGCTCAGATCATGGGGGAAGTGCAGATTGAGATTTTAAGAACCATGATCTGGGAGCGGTTCGGAATCCGGGCAGATTTTGGAGCGGGTAACATTGTATATAAGGAAACCATCGCAGAGCCGGTGGAGGGGGTGGGACATTTTGAACCGCTTCGCCATTATGCGGAGGTGCATCTACTTTTGGAGCCGGGAGAACCGGGAAGCGGTATGCAGTATTTTTCCTCTGTGAGCACAGATGATCTGGATCTGAACTGGCAGCGTCTGATTCTCACCCATTTGGAGGAAAAGCAGCATGTGGGAGTGCTGACAGGATCAGAGCTGACGGATGTAAAGATTACTCTGGTGGCAGGGAAGGCGCATTTAAAGCATACGGAGGGAGGAGATTTCCGCCAATCTACTTACCGCGCAGTGCGTCAGGGGCTGCGGAAAGGAACGTGTATTCTGCTGGAGCCAGTGTATGAATACCGACTGGAGATCCCGGCAGAAAATGTAGGACGGGCCATGGCTGATATTCAAAGGATGCAGGGCAATTTTTCCGGCCCTTCTCTGGAAGGAGAGCTGGCGGTGCTTACCGGAAGCGCTCCGGTGGCGTCTATGAGAGGCTATCAGACCGAAGTGACTGCCTACACAAAGGGCTGCGGCCATCTGTTCTGTTCTCTGAAAGGCTATGAACCCTGCCGCAACGCGGAGGAAGTGATAGCGGCCAGGGGGTATGACCCGGATGGAGATACGGAGAATCCCTGCGGTTCTGTATTTTGCGCCCATGGAGCAGGCTTTGTGGTTCCCTGGGATCAGGTGGAGGATTATATGCATCTGGATGGTATGGAGATTTTTGGGAAAGGGACGAAAATCGCAGAGGAACCGGTGGAGACGTCTGTTTCCTACCGGGGAGTTCGGGGGGATGTGCAGGATGATAAAGAACTGATGGAGATTTTTCAGCGCACCTTTGGATCCATTAAACAGGGCAGAAGCGGCTGGAACAGGCAAGTGCGTACCTATGATTCCAGTGTCAGTGGGGGCAGCAGCGCCAGAAAAAGAGAGGCGAAGGAGCAGTACCTGCTGGTGGATGGATACAATATTATTTTTGCCTGGGAGGAATTAAAGGATTTGGCCAGGAGCAATCTGGAGGGAGCCAGAAATAGATTGATGGATATTTTGTGCAATTACCAGGGGTACCGGAAGATGCAGGTGATTCTGGTGTTTGATGCCTACAAGGTGGAAGGCGGCGTTGGGGAAGTACAGAAGTATCACAATATTTATGTGGTCTATACGAAAGAGGCGGAGACGGCAGATCAGTATATTGAAAAGACGGTTCATGAGATGGGAACCAAATATGAGGTGACCGTGGCTACCTCTGATGCAGCAGAGCAGGTGATCATCTGGGGCCAGGGAGCCTCCAGACTTTCCGCCCGGGGGCTGCGTCAGGAGATCCAGGAAACCTGCCGGGAGATCCAGAGAGACTATCTTCAGCAAAATCCCGGGGGAAAGCACTATCTTTTTGAGAATCTGAGTCAGGATATGGCGGCCCTTTTTGAAGAAGTGCGGCTGGGAAGAAGGACTTTGGAGTAAATAGCAAAGGAAAAGCAACAACAGTGGCAAAACAACAGCAATGAGAACAGAAAGATAGTACCAGAAAGACAAAACAAGAACAGGATTAGACAGAAGGGAATTTAGAAGATGGATGACAGAGAAAAGGACAGAATTCCTTTTATTGATTGGCATTGTGACACCCTGATGCAGGCCTGGTTTCGGGGAAGAAAACAGATCTACCATCTGCCTTCAGCTATGCTGGATGTAAAACGGCTGAAGCAGGGAGGGGCCAAGGCTCAGTTTTTTGCGATTTTTCTGCAGTCTATGCGGATGAAGCGGTATCTTGGATGGCTCATGCCGGGGGATACCAAATATATAGAAATTCTCACAAATATTTTTTATCGCACCCTGCGGGAGCATGAGGATGAGATGGCTTTTGCAGGAAACGCTCAGGATATGGAAGAAAACTGGAGGCAGGGAAAGATCAGTGCTTTTTTGACCATTGAGGATGGCAGGGAGGTGCAGGGCCGGATGGAGCGTCTTGCGGAATATTATGACAGGGGGGTACGGCTTCTGGGACTTACCTGGAATTATGCCAACTGCTTCGGTCATCCCAACAGCACAGATCCAGTAAAGATGAAGCGCGGGCTTTCTGATTTTGGAAAGGAAGCTATCGGAGAGCTGAACCGGCTGGGCATCATCATTGATGTGAGTCATTTGTCAGACGGAGGATTCTGGGATGTGGCGGAGCTTAGCAAAAAGCCCTTTGTGGCCAGCCATTCCAATGCCAGGGCTCTCTGTGATCATCCAAGAAATCTGACGGATGAGATGATCCGCACCCTTGGTGAGAAGGGAGGAATTGTGGGAGTGAATCACTGTCCCAAGTTTCTATATCCCGGCAGCAGTGAAAACCGCATTGAGGATTTGGTACGTCAGCTTACTCATATCCGCAAGGTAGGAGGCAGGGAGTGCGCAGCTTTAGGCAGTGATTTTGACGGGATCAGCGGAAAGCTGGAAATCGCAGGCCCACAGGAATATGAGAAGCTGGAGCTGGCTCTTTCTAAAACTGGTTTTTCCGGTGCTGAAATCGAAGAGATTTTTCATAAAAATGCAGAACGGGTGATCCGGGAGGTACTGTAATGAGTGGCAGCCGCCGCAGATTGATCGGTCAAGGCAGTTCAAGTTCACAGAAGGCAGCTGATAAAGATGGCTTATGCAGGAAAGAAGACAAAGCGGGAAGGACAAAAAGCGATAGATGAAAAGTCGAAATTCAGGGAGAGAAAGGCCAAAAGCGATAGACAGAAGAATGCTGGTAAGAGACTGCCCCTACAGGGGAGGAAAAGGAGGATTGGAAGATGAGAAAGAAGATAGTTTGGGTGACTGGCGCAAAGGGAAGCCTGGGAAGCGAGATTTGTGAGCGTCTGCCAAAGGATGTATATGAACTGGTAAAAACAGACCGAGAGGTGGATGTGGCAGACCGCCAGGCTGTGAGCAGCTTTGCAGAAAAAGTCGGTCCGGATGCAGTGATTAACTGTGCTGGCCTCAGGGAGGAGACCATGGGTGAGAAAGGAACGATCCGTCTTTATCAGGTGAACACTCTGGGAGCCAGAAATGTGGCTGAGGCGTCCGCTAGAGTGGGGGCCAGAATGATCCAGCTCTCCACAGATGACGTGTTTGCCGGAGATATTTCCATGGAACTGACGGAGTTTGATACCACAGTGCCCGCCACGGATTATGGGAAATCCAAGCTGGCAGGAGAACGGTTTGTCCAGAACTTAAATCCCGATCATCTGATCGTGCGAAGCTCCTGGGTCTACGGCAAAAAAGGGGATAATTTCCTTACTTACATTTTAAAGATGGCGGAGGATACCCAGTTTCTGAGCGTGCCCAATGATCAGATCAGTACGCCTACCAGCGCAGGAGAGCTGGCCAATTTTGTGATCCAGATGATCGGCAGTTCGGAGCGGGGGATTTACCATGCATCCTGTCAGGGATCCTGCAGCCGATACGGTTTTGCCCTGGCTATTTTGGACTATGCAGGCATCACTACGATGGAGCTGGTTCCGGTACTTACCTCATCCAGAGACACAAAAGCCCGATATACAGTGCTGAAAAATCTGATGATGGAGATTACCGGGGTGTATCAGATGCCGGACTGGAGAGAGGCGCTTCGGGATTGCCTGGGAAAATAGGTGCCGTATAGACAAAACATTTATGTCCAGAGAGCCATTTTGAGGATAGTTTCTATTTTTCACATCGGTTCAGTGAAGAAACAGGAGGATGTTGCAAAATACCTCCGGAGGTACCCGTTCGGGTGATTTTTCACCGAAAAATAACATCTTTTCGGAGAAAAGCACACCGAACATCCACCGGAATCAATATTTTGCAGCATCCTCTTTCGTTTGTTTTGCCGGCAATGGGCCGGGCAGACACACTTGCGCGGCTATTTGGCGGACGCCGCTAGGGGCAAAGACCCTGCAGTTTGCAGGAGGGCAAGTTTGATACCCCGTCAGCTTGCTGAGGGGTCTTTGATCGGAATACAAAGAAAAAGAAGCGGCAGCTGAAAGGAGATTACTCCGCCCTCAGGTAGTGGCGCATGGTGCGCAGGGCATTTTTTTCCAGACGGCTGACCTGAGCCTGAGAGATACCGATCTCTCCGGCCACCTCCATCTGGGTGCGGCCCTCAAAAAAGCGCAGTTCCACAATATGTTTTTCCCGTTCATCCAGACATTTCATAGATTCCTCCAGGGCAATGGATTCTACCCAGTTTTCTTCCTTGTTTTTTTTGTCGCTGATCTGATCCATCACATAAAGGGTATCGCCTCCTTCTGTGTATACCGGGTCATAGAGGCTGATTGGGCTTTGAATGGCATCCATAGCAAAGACGATCTCCTCTTTTGGGATACCGATTTCTTCTGCGATTTCATGAATGGTGGGTTCTTTCAGATATTTTTTTACATAGTTTTCTTTCGCGTAAATAGCCTTGTAAGCCGTATCACGAAGGGAGCGGGACACGCGAATGGAATTGTTGTCCCGCAGATAGCGCCGAATCTCACCCAGAATCATGGGAACTGCGTAAGTGCTGAATTTTACCCCCAGTTCTGTGTCAAAATTGTCGATGGCTTTCATCAGGCCGATGCAGCCGATCTGAAACAGATCATCCGCATTTTCGCTACTGGCGGAAAATCGTTTAATCACGCTTAAAACTAATCGTAAATTTCCTTTGATATACAGTTCTCTGGCGTAGGTGTCGCCGGCCTTGATCCGTTCAAATAAAGTTTCTTTTTCCTCGCTGGTAAGTACTGGAAGCTTTGAGGTATTCACACCGCATATTTCCACTTTATTCCCTGCCATATCCAAGTCCTCCTGTATCTGTGTTCTAACTAAAATCATTCTCAGATTGTCTTGGAAATATACGATTTGCGGAAAAATATAAAAAATATTGGCCCTTGACAGAGAAGATTACAGACAACTTCTTTTGCACGCTTCCTCTTTCACACGTACCAGGATAATGTCAGCGCCGATCTGCTCAATACAGTCCCAGGGGATGACAAATTCCGTGTCCCGGCCAAGAAACCAGCAGAGCTTTCCGGGGCCGGGAACGATGAGAGAAAGAATGGTGCCACACTGGGCGTCGATTTCCAGATCGCTGATGCAGCCCAAAGAACGGCAGGTGCAGATGTTGATGACTTCTTTTTGTTTTAATTCACACAGGCGCATAATCTGCCTCCTCAGATACTCTGTTATAGTATATTCAGGGAACTGCGGCGGTGTCCGTCTGCTGGCGGTGGCAGTGGAGCGTTTTGCTAAAATTCATTGACAGCAAACCTTAGATTCGTTATACTTTATCTACTGGGAGATATGAGATAGATAAGGAGGCAGTCAGCATGAAATGTCCATTTTGCGGCCAGGACAACACGAGGGTGGTAGATTCCAGGCCGGCGGAGGATAACAGCGCTATCCGCAGAAGACGTCTCTGCGATGAGTGCGGGAAGCGTTTTACCACCTATGAGAAGGTGGAGACCATACCGCTGGTGGTGATTAAGAAAGATCGTACCAGAGAGCAGTATGACCGCAGCAAAATTGAGGCGGGAGTGCTGCGTGCGTGTTATAAGCGTCCGATACCGATACAGAAGATCAATGAGATGATTGACTCTGTGGAGACGGAGATCTTTAACAGAGAAGAGAAGGAGATCGAGAGCAAGGTGATCGGGGAGATTGTGATGGACAGGCTGAAGGATCTTGAAGCGGTGGCCTATGTCCGTTTTGCTTCAGTTTACCGGGAATTCAAAGACGTGAATACCTTTATGGATGAACTGAAAAAAATACTGGAGTAAAATTGTGAGGCTGTGGCAAAACACTATGTTTTACGCAGCCTCCTTTCGATTTGGAAGTACTGAGGAAAATCTGGCAGGTGAATAGGGTTGAAGAAGCGAATAGAACAACTGTTGAACAGTAGATTTGAATATGAGGGACAGCATTTGCAGTTCTCAGAACAGAGGCTGGATTTAAAGGCAAAGGAGGGGGAGGTGGTTCTGGGCAGCTTTCTGGTTTCCCATCCAAAGGAGCAGAAAGTAAAGGGATTTTTGTATTCTTCTAATCCCAGGATGACGTTTGATCCCGGCGAGTTTTACGGAACGGAGAATAAGATTTTTTATCAGATGGATACCAATGGTCTGATTCCTGGGGATGAAGCGGAGGGAAAGTTTACTTTCTGCACAGATTTGGGAGAGTATGAGCTTCCCTACCGGGTAGAGATCTTAAGAGAAAAGGATCTGTCGGAGGATGCTGCGGTCCAGGATACCGCCAGCTTAGCCGCCCTTGCCCAGAAAGATTTTGAGGCAGCTTATCCGGTGTTTATTTCTCCTGCCTTTCAGGCTGTGGTCAAGAAAAAGGAGCCGGATCATTTTGTACTCTATCAGACCCTGAAGAATCAGGAGTTCAGTTATCAGAGCATGGAAGAGTTTCTCATCGGCTGTGGGCAGAAAGATCCGGTGGAGCTTTCCATTGAAAAGACAGAGGCGAAATATTATGATTTGGATCAGTCCGTGCGGGAGACGGTTGGGATCCGCAAAAGCGGCTGGGGGTTTTTGCGGCTGGATATTCAGTCGGACACCCGGTTTCTTCGCGTGGAGAAGAAAGTGGTGACCACGGATGAATTTGCTGGGAATCAGTATGAGTTGGAGTATATTATTGATTCCAATTTTCTTCATGCAGGGCGCAATTACGGTCGGATTAAGATCATTACCTGCTATCAGGAACTGGATTTTGAGGTGGCAGTGGTATGTCGGAAAGACAGCGAGGCCAGACGGCAGCATCGGGTTCAGAAGATGATGCAGAAAAAACTGGAAAACCTTTATATAGATTTTAGGCTGAAGCGGATGGAGATGCAGGCCTGGATCGACCGAACATCCAATGTGATTAACAGCTATAAGCGGGCCGGAGGGATGGATGTGTATGCGGATCTGTTCCTGGTACAGGTACTGTTTGCAGATGAGAAGCGGGCCAAAGGATATAAGCTGCTGCAGGAGATCGAGCAGCGGCCGGATCGGCTTTATACTCCGGATCGATATGGGTTTTATTTGTATATCTCCACTTTTTTTCAGCGGGACGTGGCTTATGTGGATCAGGTGGAGGCCCGGATTGAACAGCTTTTTTTGCAGAACCGGGAAAACTGGGTGCTTCAGTGGATTTTGCTGTATCTCCAGGAGCGGCTGATGCGGGACGATTCTGCCAAGCTGGAGGTCATCGAGGAGCAGGTAAAGGTGGGCTGCAGCAGTCCGATACTGTATCTGGAGGCATTCCAGCTGATCAAAAAGGATCCTTTCCTGCTGCGCCGTTTGGAACCCTTTGAACTGAAGATTCTTACCTTTGGAGCAAGGCAGGGGATTTTGACGGAAGAGATCGTCCATCAGGTGGGAAATCTGGCTATGCACAGCAGAGGATATTCCAAAGCCCTGTATGAGCTTTTGAAGGCCTGCTATGAGGTGAACCGCTCTGCGGAGATCGTCCGGGCGATCTGCACCATTGCCATTGCAGGTGATAAAAAAGAACGGGAATTTTTTACCTGGTATGCTCTTGGGGTTCATCTGGATCTTCGCATTACCGGGCTTTACGAATATTATATGGAAACCATGGATGAGCAGGGGATAGAGCAGATGCCTCAGATCATCCGTATGTATTTTGTTTACAATAATACCCTGGACTATCACAAGCGGGCCAGAATCTACCGGAATATTTCGGACAATCGGGATAATGTGCCCCAGGTATTTCGAGGTTCCAGGGAGGCAGCTCAGAAATTTGTGCTGGAACAGCTGGGGATGGGGCGGCTGGACGAGAATCTGGCAGTTCTCTATCCGCTATATCTGGATCGTCAGATGCTGACCAGGTCGCTGGCGGAGAAGCTTTTGAAGCTGCTTTTTACTTTTGAGGTGACCTGCAAAAATCCCAATATGAAATCTGTGGCAGTGGTACACCGGAATATGACAGGAGAGCAGGTGGTTCCCATTGTTTCGGGAAAGGCTCAGGTGCAGATTTACACGGAGGATGCCAGAATCCTGCTGTTGGACGGAGCGGGGAATCGCTATGCGTCCACCTCCCTGTATCTGGCCCAGCAGATGCTCAGTTCTGACAGGCTTCTGGAGTTTTGCAGGGAACTGGTGCCAGAGCAGCCGGGACTGGTGCTGCATCTGTGCAGCGAGCATCAGGGAGAGATCACAGAGGAGCTTCTTCCTTATTATAAATCAGCATGCGGTATGGAGTGTTTGGAGGAGGAGTTTAAGGAGACAGCCAGAAAGAAGGTGCTGGACTATTATCTGAAGCATCCGGCCAGGGAGGATCTGTTCCGCTATCTGAAGCAGATCTCTTATCCCGCCTTTATCAAAGCAGACAAAAAGGCGCTGCTGACCTTGCTGACCCAGGAGGGAATGTATGAGGAGGCTTTTGCCTTGCTGGAGACCTACGGTTTTGAACATGTGCCCCTGAAGCATCTGGTGCGGATCTGCAGTCAGACGGTTCTTGCGAAGGAGTATGAGGAAAATACCGTGCTGCTGTCTTACTGCTGCCAATGCTATGACAGTGGTAAATACGATGACAATATTTTAACCTACTTGCTGATGTATTATGACGGCCCCATTGAGGAGATGAAGCGGATGTGGGATACGGGGCGTCAGTTTGAGCTGGACACCATGGTACTGGAGGAGAAGATCCTGACACTGCTTCTCTTTACAAGAACCGGTTCCTCAGGCACAGAGCCGGTGTTCGCTTCTTATCAAAGGAAACTGGGGCGCAGGAAGATTTGCAAAGCGTATCTGATTTTAAGGTGCTATGAATATTTTGTAAAAGACTATCCGGTCAATGACCTGCTGTTTGGTTATCTGGAACACAGCTACCGAAAAGGCAGTGAGCTGGAGGATGTCAATAAGCTGGCTCTGTTAAGGTTTTATTCCCGCCAGGTTTCTTTGAATGAAGCCCAGGAGGAGAGCGCGGCCAGACTTCTGGCCGAGTACAATGCAAGAGGTATGCGGTTTGCTTTTTACCAGATGTTTCCGAAGAAACTGAGGCTTCCCTATCAGCTGGAGGATAAGGTGTTTTTTGAGGTTGCTGCTGATCCGGCCAACACAGTCATTTTGTGCTGGCGGCCACGGGGCAGCCAGGAGCCTTTCCGGGAGGAGCCTATGAAGGACTGTTTTGAAGGCATCAATGTGAAGGAGTTTATCCTGTTTAAGGGAGAAGAGATCGAATGCTTTACAAAAGAGATGGCAGGGGAAGAGGTGCGGAAGACTTCTGACACCAGAATTTTGAGGGGCAGAGTTTTGGATGAGGAAGAGAACGGCAGGTTCGCATTATTAAACCGGGCCTTAAAGGCCAGAGAAGAAGGACGTGAGGATCAGGCCAGGGAGACCCTTTCCAACTATTGCCAGTTAGAATATTTGACAAAGGAAATCTTTACTTTGATTTAGAAAGCGTGATGGGAATGATTCAGGAAAGAAAAGAGTTGATCCTGGGGCTGCAGTTTGAGGAGACTTACAGCCAGCTCACCTGCTATACCGGCTCTATGAAAGAGCCGATGACAGTGAGCGCAGGGGAAAACGGCGACAGTTATCTGCTGCCGGTGACGGAAAATGAGTGGAAGGCAGCCATAGATGTCTCCCATCCTCTGGAGGAGCTTACAGAATTTTTCAGACGATGTCTGAAACTGCTGCCGGAGACAGGAGCGTTTTCCGATATTCGGATCATGGTGACCGTGCCCAAATTGAAGGCTCCTCTGGATGAGCGTATTCCCGGGGCCTTAGAGCAGCTTGGTATTTCCAGAAAATATATTTTTCTCCAGGATTATAAATCCAGCTTCTATTATTATACCGTAAATCAGAAGAGGGAGCTCTGGAATGGAGATGTGGCGCTTTTGGAATATCAGCAGCAGACCATGACCGCCTATGTGCTTCATGTGGACCGCAGCACCAAACCGGCTCTGGTAACGGTAGAGCAGGCAGCATCCCAACGGATGGACGATACAGTGCGGGATGGCAGAGAGGAAGCTGCCTGGGATAAGGAGCGGGATCGTCTGTTTTTTGAACTGTTGAAAAAGGCTTTTGAACGGAGAAATGTGGTGACCAGCTATCTTCTTGGAGATTACTTTGACCGTTCCTGGGCGGAGCGCTCCTTCCAGTATCTGTGTTATCACCGCCATGCCTTTCAGGGGAAAAATCTTTACACAAAGGGAGCCTGCTATGCTGCCATGGAGCGGGTGGGGCTGGTGAATGTGCCGGATCTGCTGTTTATGGGAGCGGACATTATTCATGAGAATATGGGAATGAATATGCGGATCCGGGGGAAAGAGGTGTATTATCCCTTGATCACAGCAGGAGTGAACTGGTATGAGGCTCACCATGTGTGTGAGTTTATCCCTGATGGAGAGGATACCATTGCCATCATTACCAAGCCCATGACCGGCGGTCAGGAGGTGCAGCATCTGCTGAGACTGAAGGGAATGCCGGATCGGCCAAACCGGGCCACCAGGCTGAAGATGACCGTATATTTTGTATCTGCTTCCCGATGTGTGGTGGAAGTGGAGGATATGGGATTTGGCGGTTTCTACCGGCCTTCCGGAAAGCACTGGCAGCGGGAAATCAATTTTGAAACAGGGGAGTGACCAAAATGAGCTTTGATCTATGCAGGATACCCAGGGCGTCCAAGCCATACTACATTGAGAGTATCAGCACCAATATTTATTCCATAGAGGAACTGTGTTTTTACTTGTATGAGAATATTTGTCTGATTGATGAGACCATTGTCAATGAGGTTTTGTGCGACTGGATCAGGGATGAGCTGGGACTAAAGAAATTGTACCGTCAGCTGTATGAGCAGTTGGAGAAGCAGCAGGGGATCAGCTATTTTGTGCTGCCTATCTTCCGGGAGATTGGCTATCTTTCCACTGCCCAGATGCGGGAGCTTCAGGAGAAAATCGGGAAACTGGAGGTGCAGCAGGAGGATGTCCGGCAGAAGCTGAAGGGAGATTACCTGGTAAAATGCGGGATGTACAGCAACGCCATGCAGGAGTATTACCGGATTTTGGATCGGAGAAGCCCCGGCAGTCTGGGAGCCCAGTTTTATGCGGAGGTCTGGAACAACCTGGGGGGAGCCTATGCCAGAATGTTTGATTTTAAGGAGGCTGCCAACTGTTACTACCGGGCCTGGAAATTGGTAAAAACCAAGGAAATTTTGAGAAAATATGTGAGCGCTTTGCCCCTCTATCTTTCCGAGGAGGAGTATCGGAAACGATTGGAAGAGCTGGAGACGGATCCCTATCTGGTATCCAGAATACAGGAATACAATTCCAAGGTGTGCAGGGAGGCTCAGACTTCCCAGGAAATGCAGCGGCTGTCCCAGGAAAATTTGGATCAGCTGCTGGAAGAGCTGAAGGAGGAATACCGAAGAAGCTCCAAGTGCTGAACGGATACGAAAATAAAATTTTGCAAGATACTTGAATTATGAAAAACAATACGCTATAATTTTTCCGGGTCGGTGACGGCCTGTTTGCAGCTCACACACATATCTATGAAAGAGAAGGGTGTAAGAATGAACGAAAGAATACATGTACAGGAAGACAGTTCCGATAAGCTGAAGGAAGAGTGCGGTGTCTTTGGAATCTATGATTTTTCCGGAGAGGATGTAGCTTCCTCTATTTATTATGGACTGCTGGCATTGCAGCACCGTGGGCAGGAAAGCTGTGGTATCGCAGTGAGTGATACAAATGGCCCAAAGGGAAAGATTTTAAGCACAAAGGGCATGGGGCTGGTGAATGAGGTGTTCTCGGAGGAAGGCCTCTCTTCCATGAAGGGAGATATCGGAGTGGGACATGTGCGCTACTCCACAGCAGGAGACAGCACCATTGAGAATGCCCAGCCTTTGGTTTTAAATTATATTAAGGGAACCCTGGGCTTATCCCACAATGGAAATCTGCTGAATGCTCCAGAGCTTAGAAGAGAGCTGGCTCATGACGGCGCTATTTTCCAGACAACGGTGGATTCTGAGGTGATTGCTTACCATATCGCAAGAGCCAGAGTACACACGAAGACGGTGGAGGAGGCTGTGGCAGTCGCCATGGGAAAACTGAAGGGCGCTTATTCCCTCATTGTGATGTCTCCCCGAAAGCTGATCGGAGCCAGAGATCCCTATGGGTTTAAGCCGTTGTGTATCGGTAAGCGGGACAATGCCTACATCCTGGCTTCGGAGTCCTGTGCCCTGGATACCATTGGGGCAGAGTTTATCCGGGATGTGGAGCCTGGAGAGATCGTGACCATCTCTCCCAAAACCGGGATCACATCAGATCGGAGCCAGTGCCTGAAGCCTGAGGATGGAAAGAAAACCGGAAGATGTATTTTTGAATATATTTATTTTGGACGTCCGGACAGTCAGATAGACGGAGTCAGCGTGTATCAATCCAGAATCCTGGCAGGAAAATATCTGGCCATGGATTCACCGGTGGAGGCAGATCTGGTAGTAGGAGTGCCGGAGTCCGGAAATGTGGCAGCAATAGGATACTCCCAGGAGTCCGGGATTCCCTACGGAACGGCCTTTGTGAAAAACAGTTATGTGGGACGTACCTTCATCAAACCGAAGCAGAGCAGCCGGGAGACCAGCGTTCAGGTGAAGCTGAATGTATTGAAGGAAGCTGTGAAGGGAAAAAGGGTAATCATGATCGATGATTCCATCGTTCGGGGGACCACAAGCGACCGGATCGTGCGGATGCTGCGGGATGCGGGAGCAAAGGAAGTGCATATGCGGGTCAGCTCACCGCCATTTTTATGGCCCTGCTATTTTGGAACCGATATTCCGGTGAGGGAGCAGCTGATCGCCTACAAGCACAGTATTGAAGAGATCCGTCAGATCATCGGGGCAGACAGCCTGGACTATCTGAGAGAGAACCGTTTGGATCAGCTGGTGGATAATTTGCCTATCTGCAGAGGCTGCTTTACTGGCCAATACCCCTTGGATCCTCCCACAGAGGATATTCGGGGTGAGTATGAGAAATAAGGAGAAAAGCCATGAGTACAGACAGATATGAAAGTCCTTTATCGGCAAGATATGCCAGCCGGGAGATGCAGTATATTTTTTCACCGGACATGAAATTCCGTACCTGGAGAAAGCTGTGGATCGCTTTGGCTGAGACGGAGCGGGAACTGGGACTGGATATTACCCAGGAGCAGATCGAAGAACTGAAGGCCCATCAGGATGATATTAATTATGAGGAGGCAAGAGCGCGGGAGAAGGTGGTGCGTCATGATGTGATGTCCCACGTATATGCTTACGGACTTCAGTGTCCCAAGGCAAAGCCGATCATTCATCTGGGCGCCACTTCCTGCTATGTGGGTGACAATACGGATATTATTGTGATGAATGAGGGGCTGAAGCTGATCCGCAGGAAGCTGGTGAATGTGATTGCCAATCTGGCGGATTTTGCAGAGCGGTACAAAGACCTGCCCACCCTGGCCTTTACCCATTTTCAGCCGGCACAGCCCACTACAGTGGGAAAAAGAGCTACGCTCTGGATCAATGAGTTCGTGATGGATCTTGAAGATCTGGAATATGTGATGTCCACCTTAAAGCTTCTGGGATCCAAGGGAACTACAGGAACCCAGGCCAGCTTTTTGGAACTTTTTGATGGAGATCAGGAGAAGATCGACCGGATTGATCCCATGATCGCAGAGAAGATGGGATTTAAGGAGTGTTATCTGGTGTCCGGTCAGACCTATTCCAGAAAGGTGGATACCAGAGTTTGCAATGTGCTGGCCGGAATCGCAGCCAGCGCCCATAAGATGTCCAACGATATCCGGCTGCTGCAGCATTTAAAGGAAGTGGAGGAGCCATTTGAAAAGACGCAGATCGGTTCTTCTGCCATGGCTTATAAGCGGAATCCCATGCGCAGCGAGCGAATCGCATCCCTGGCCAGATATGTGATGGTGGATGCCTTAAATCCGGCTATCACCTCAGCGGTTCAGTGGTTTGAGCGTACGCTGGATGATTCTGCTAACAAGCGTCTGTCTATTGCAGAAGGCTTTTTAGCTACGGACGGTATTCTGGACCTCTGTATGAATGTGACCGACGGACTGAAGGTTTATCCAAAGGTTATTGAAAAGCGACTGCGTTCAGAGCTGCCCTTTATGGCAACGGAAAATATTATGATGGATGCAGTGAAGGCCGGAGGAGATCGGCAGGAGCTGCATGAGAAGATCCGGACCCTGTCTATGGAGGCGGGACGGAACGTAAAAGAAGAAGGAAAAGAGAACAATCTGCTGGAGCTGATTGCAGCGGATCCTGCATTTAATTTAAGTTTGGATAAGCTGCAGGAAGCCATGGAACCATCCCGCTACATTGGACGGTCCCCGGTACAGGTGGAGCATTATCTGAGAGAGGTAGTGACGCCCCTGCTGGAAAGTCATAAGGAATTACTCGGCGCAAAAGCTGAGATCAACGTATAGGAGGACAGACAGATGGTAGAAGCAGTAGTAGGAGCAAACTGGGGAGATGAAGGAAAAGGAAAGATCACAGATATGCTGGCCAGGGAGGCGGATATTATCGTAAGATTCCAGGGCGGAGCCAATGCAGGTCACACCATAGTCAACGATTATGGGAAATTTGCGCTGCACACCCTGCCTTCAGGAGTATTTTACAGTCATACCACCAGTGTCATCGGCAACGGTGTGGCTTTGAATGTGCCCGTATTGTTTCATGAGCTTCAGAGCATCATCGACCAAGGGGTTCCGGCGCCGAAGATTTTGGTGTCTGACAGAGCCCAGATGGTAATGTCCTACCATATTTTGTTTGACCAGTATGAAGAGGAGCGCCTGGCTGGAAAGTCTTTTGGCTCTACCAAATCCGGCATTGCGCCCTTTTACTCCGATAAATTTGCCAAGATTGGATTTCAGGTGAGCGAGCTTTTTGACGAGGAGCTTTTAAAAGAAAAGGTGGAACGCATCTGTGAGATCAAGAATGTGACTCTGGAGCATCTGTATCACAAGGATCCGATTAGGCCTCAGGCGCTGCTGGAGGAGCTGCACTCTTACCGAGAGATGATTGCACCCTATGTGTGCGATGTGTCTTCCTACCTGAATGAGGCCATAAAAGCGGGAAAAACCATTTTGCTGGAGGGACAGCTGGGTACCTTGAAAGATCCGGATCACGGGATTTATCCTATGGTAACTTCCTCCTCCACCTTGGCGGCTTACGGTGCCATTGGTGCCGGGATCCCTCCCTATGAGATCCGGAAGATCATTACTGTCTGCAAAGCCTATTCCAGCGCGGTGGGAGCAGGCGCCTTTGTCAGCGAGATTTTTGGTGAGGAAGCAGATGAGCTGCGCCGCAGAGGCGGAGACGGGGGAGAGTTCGGAGCCACCACAGGCCGCCCTAGACGGATGGGCTGGTTCGACTGTGTGGCATCCAAATATGGCTGCCGTCTTCAGGGAACCACGGATGTGGCTTTCACCGTGCTGGACGTATTGGGCTATCTGGATGAGATTCCTGTATGTGTAGGCTATGAGATTGACGGGGAGATTACTACAGAGTTTCCCACTACGGCAAAGCTAGTAAAGGCAAAACCGGTGCTTGAGAAACTTCCAGGCTGGAAGCAGGATATCCGGGGCATCAAAAAGTATGAGGATTTGCCGGAGAACTGCCGCAATTATGTGGAATTTGTAGAGGAACACATTGGATACCCCATTACCATGGTTTCCAACGGTCCTGGCAGAGCGGATATTATTTACCGGGATTCCCCGAAAAAAGCAGGAGTATAACAAAAAGAATGATTGTAAAAGCAGGAATTTTGATGATCTGGCTGGCAGTATTGCCAGCCATCATCGGTTGTTATTGGACGGATAAAATCCCAAAGACAAAAGGGAATGTGGCAGCAGCCTATTTTTACGGGCTGTTTACTGTGCTGGCTTTATTTGAGCTTTTGGCTCTTCCCATGACATTTTTCAAGTGCTCGCTCACTGTCCTTACCGGCAGCTGGGCGGGCATTGTTGTAATTCTGGCCCTGGCGGTGATCCTGAAAAAGAGAAGTTTTCGGGAGGAAGGGCGCTGGCTGGCTGGTTTGCGAAAAAAAATGACGCCGGTGCTGGCAGTGGCTGCGGCCTGCATTCTGCTGCAGGCAGTGTATGTCACAGAGCGACAGCATACGGATGATGATGACGCCTTTTACCTGGCTACCTCCACCACAGCGGTGGAGACGGACAGCCTGTTTTTTTACAGCCCGGAAACAGGGGCGGCCTATAAGACCCCACCGGCCCGGTATGTGCTGGCTGCCTGGCCTCTAATGGTGGCTTCTCTTTCCCGGCTCACTGGCATGCATCCGGCTCTCCTGGCTCATACGGCTCTTCCAGGACTGGTAGTGCTGTGGGCCTATCTGTGTTACGCCCTTCTGGGAGCAAAGTTCTATCCGGGGAATCGGCAGAAGCAGTCTCTGTTCCTGCTGTTTATAGTGGTGCTTCTCGGTTTTTCAGCTTACTCCAAGTATTCTGCCGGTGTGTTTTTGTTTATCCGGGGCTGGCAGGGAAAAGCACTTTTGGCGGGAGTGGTCATCCCGGCTCTCTTTTATGGGGCCTGGAATGTATTCAAGGAGCAGGGGGGAAGAGCAAACTGGTTTCTCTTAAGCTGTATCATCTGCAGTGGCTGTCTCTTTACCTCCATGGGAGTGGCTCTGTCTCTTGTGATTGTCGGCTGCTGCGGAGTTACTGCTGCATGGGTGAAAAAACAGTGGCGTTATCTTCCGCTTACCGCAGCGGCAGCCTGGCCGGCTCTAATCAGCGGCCTGCTTTATGTGATGATACGATAATGGCTGAGGTTCTGACCGTATTGTCCCATGTATATGGATGCTGGCGTGCTAGGAGATAAACTAAGAAATGTGAGGTTCTAAGATGGCAGAACGGATTGGAACTGTCTGGGAGACAGTCTGGGAAAGCGGAAAGGCTTATTTTGGAGGCAGCGGTATCTGGCTGCTTGCGGCGGCAGTGTTGGCGGTGCTGCTGGTGGGAATGTGGGGAAAGGACAGAAAAAGAACATTGGCCTATCCCGTTCTTTTGGTTTTGGCTGTGTGCTTCTGTCCAGTAACAGCCTGGGTACTTATTAAGATGATCGGAGCTTTGGTGTACTGGCGGGTATTCTGGATGCTGCCCATAGTGCTGCTTGTGGCTTTCGGAGCAGTGGAGTTTGTGACCAGGTTCCGGGGCAGGGGAAAACGGATACTGACGGTTGGATTGTGTATTGGACTGATTGCAGTGAATGGCAGCTTTGTGTTTACAGATCAGTGGTTTACCAGGAAAGAAAATAATTTTAAACTTCCTACAGAGGTGATCTGGGTGGCAGATGCTATCAATCATCATGCAGAAGAGTATGAAATCCAGAAAAAAAAGATTGCAGCTCCCAGTGGGATTTCCACGTATATTCGTATTTACGACGCTTCCATCAGCCAGGTTTACGGAAGAACCATGGCCAATAAGGAAAATCCTTCGGAACTGTTTCAGGAAGTCCATGCCAAGGAGCATGACTACGATTCCCTGATACAGAAGGTTCGGAAGAAAAAGTGCCGGTATCTGGTGCTGAATAAAAATGAGAAAAATGAGAAAGAGCTGGAAGCGAGGAACTTCCATAAAATTTATGAAAGTCCCTCCTATGAGGTGTATTTTAACGGGAATTTCAGAAAAGAGAAAAATTGATGAAAGGTGAAGGAACAGCCAGGGCTAACGTTTGTTTTCCTGCTTCCTATCCTGCTTTTTCTCGTCTTCTTTGGAAGAGCCTCCAAGAATCCTGGCCAGCCAGGGAACCAGATACATCAGGCAGGGCACTACGATGGTGCAGGCCAGGGAGGCCATAAACCAGCCCATGGTGGATTCATTTCCTGCCACGCCCAGGATAAAGGTAACAAGATAGAGCAGCGCCAGGAGGATAATTCCGATCCAGGCAAAAATGCGCTTCTTTTTTTGATTCATAGCAAAAATCCTTTCTTAAATAAAATTCTTTGGTGTCCATATACTGCTTTCTTTGTTTCATAGGAAATTCCTTCCTATGAAACAAAAATGTTTGGCAGGATCGCACTGTGACGGACAGGGAAGATGTCGCCGAAGCGACCCGCCGCAGGCGGAGGGGATGTTGCAAAATACCTCCCTTTTTGATTGTGTAAATGAAGCAATGTGGAGGTCAAAATATGCCGGATGAATGGTTGCGGGCTTTGCGAGCCCGCAATTCTGACATTATTTCATCTATTATAGCAAAATTTCTCTTTTCTGCCAACTGCTGCCTTTTCAGCAGCCGCTTTTTGTTTGAGGAGAATTGGGATTAGGGATTGAAGGCAGGACTTCACAGGTGTATGATAGGAAAGAGGTGAACGTATGGAAAGAGAAAAAAGCATTAAAAAGGGGGAAAAATGGAAGGCCTTTCAGGCAGCATTTCCCCATACCCTTCCCATTTTTGCAGGCTTTTGGTTTCTTGGCCTGACCTATGGAATCTATATGAACGTTTCCGGATTTTCTTTTTGGTATCCCCTGTTGATGAGTATGACGATTTTTGCAGGTTCAGTGGAGTTTGTCACGGTGAATCTGCTTTTGGGGGTTTTTCATCCGCTGCAGGCCCTGGCCATCACTCTGATGGTAAATGCGCGTCATCTGTTTTACGGGATCTCCATGCTGAGCCGGTATCGGGGCATGGGGTGGAAAAAGCCGTATCTGATATTTGGCCTGTGTGATGAAACCTTTTCCATCAACTATACGGCAAAGATTCCCGGGGAGGTAGATCCGGGCTGGTTCTATTTTTTTGTCACCCTGTTAGATCATTGCTATTGGGTATTTGGCGCTGCTCTTGGCGGAATCTTCGGTTCTCTGATCCAATTTGACACGGAGGGACTGGATTTTGTGATGACAGCCATGTTTGTGGTAATCTTTCTGGAACAGTGGCAAAAGGAAAAAAATCATATCAGCTCCCTGTTAGGGCTGGGACTTTCCTGGCTGTGTCTTATGATCTTTGGGGCAGATCAGTTTATGCTTCCGGCCATGGGCGCAATTTTGCTGGCGTTAACGGCCATGCGCAGAGGGCTGGAGAAGGATGTAGCGTCTGAAACAGAGTGCGTGAAAGACAATAGAGGGGGGAATGGCTTATGAAAATGACACTTTTTCAACAGGTAATAACTGTGGGAATGGTGGTTCTTGGCACTGTGCTTACCAGAGCGCTGCCTTTTCTTCTGTTTCCGGCTGGAAAGACTACGCCCAGGCTTATTCAGTATCTGGGAAGAGTGCTGCCCTCCGCGGTTTTTGGGCTGCTGGTGATCTACTGTCTGAAAAATGTGAGCGTTTTATCCGGAAATCACGGTTTGCCGGAACTGCTCTCCATTGCTTTGGTAGTGGGACTTCATCTGTGGAAACGCCAGATGCTTCTGTCCATTGCAGGAGGAACCATCTGTTATATGGTGCTGGTCCAGACGATTTTTTGAGAGAAGCAAAAGCTGCTGCGGAAAAGGAACGCACTGCGGAGGAAGAAAGACGTTGCCAAAGCAACTCAGGGCCGGCCTTTTTTAAGGTTGACGCAGGGAAGGCAAACGTTTAAAATGGAAGAGGATATGTCCGGGCAGAAGGCCTGGGCGGGAGAGAGAAGGAGGTACAGTAATGGCTTTGACGGAACAAGAGATGAATCAACTGGCCGACCTTGCAGACAAGAAACAGTTTAAGCGGTTAAAAGAAGAACTCTGTGATATGAATGAGGTGGATATTGCAGAGGTTTTGAATATGCTGACTCCGGAGCAGGCTCTGGTGGCCTTCCGGCTGCTTCCCAAGGATCTGGCTACAGAGGCTTTTGCCTGTCTTGAGATCGAGGAACAGCAGCATATCATCAACAGTCTGGAGGATGCGGAGCTGCACCATATTATTGAGGATCTGGCGATTGATGATGCGGTGGATATGGTGGAGGAGCTGCCTGCCTCGGTGGTGAAGCGTATTTTAAAGATTGCCACTCCCACCACTAGACAGCTGATCAACCAGTATCTGCAGTATCCGGACAACAGTGCCGGAACGATTATGACAGCAGAGTATGTGGCCTTAAGACCTTCTATGACAGTGGAGGAGGCCTTTGCCTATATCCGGAAAAACGGAGTAGACAAGGAGACCATTTATAACTGTTATGTGATCAATCCCAAGCGGCAGCTTCTGGGTGTGGTGACTTTGAAGGATCTTCTGATGAATCCTTATGAGACAAAGGTGGAGGATATTATGGATGACAATATCCTTTCCGCTCTCACCACAGATGACCAGGAGGAAGTGGCAGCTACTTTCAATAAATACGGGCTGCTGGCTCTGCCGGTGGTGGATAAGGAAAACCGGCTGGTGGGTATTGTTACCATTGATGATGTGGTGGACGTTATGGAGCAGGAGGCTACGGAGGACTTCCAGAAAATGGCAGGTATGGCTTCCAGTGAAAAATCCTACTTAAAAACCAGCGTCTTTGCTCTGGCCAAGAACCGGATCGTCTGGCTTTTAGTGCTGATGATCAGCAGTATGGTTACTGGTCTGATCCTAAGCTACTACGAAGCAGCCTTTGCTACGGTGCCTTTATTGGTGAGCTTTATTCCCACCATCATGGGAACCGGCGGGAACTCCGGAAGCCAGGCCAGCACCCTGATTATCCGTGGTATGGCCACCGGAGAGATTGTTTTAAAGGATATCTTCCGGGTGATGTGGAAGGAAATCCGGGTGGGGGTGCTCTGCGGAGCTATCCTGGCCATTGTAAATTTTGTGAGGCTGATGATCATGTATCCTGAGAATCTGATGGTGAACATCACTGTAGTTTTGAGTATGCTGATTACTGTGGTACTGGCAAAGACCCTGGGTGCGCTGCTGCCTATGGCTGCCAAGGCAATGCACCTGGATCCGGCTCTTATGGCATCTCCTATGTTGACTACCATTTTGGATGCCTGTTCCATGGTGATCTATTTTACCATTGCCTCCCAGCTCCTTCATGTGTAGCATTCTGGATGCTGCAGGAGAGAGGAACGGCAGGATTTGAGGACAGAAAGTGATTGCAAAATACAGTTTAGGAGGAAACGGAAATGGATTATCGGGAAGTAGTAGAAGCCGCCCGCCCGCGGCTGGGAAAATACTGTAAGGGCTGTTTTGTGTGCAATGGCAAAGCCTGCGGCAATACCATACCAGGGCCGGGAGCAAAGGGAAATGGAGATACTGCCATCCGCAATTATGAAAAGTGGCAGGAGATTCGGGTGAACCTGGACTGCCTGGTGGAAGGAGGTCCGGTGGACACCTCCCTAGAGTTTTTTGGGAAAACGTATCAGTATCCCTTTTTTGCAGGTCCGGTGGGGGCAGTACAGCTTCATTATGGAGATGCCTATACGGATATGACCTACAATGACGTGATGGTGACTGCCTGTGCGGCCAGCGGGATCATGGCATTTACGGGGGACGGAGTCAATCCGGATCAGACCATTGCTGCGGCAAATGCCATTGAGAAAAGCGGCGGTATCGGGATCCCGGTGATCAAGCCCTGGAATAAAGAGGTCATTGCTGAGAAGATGGCGCTGGTGAAGAAGGCAGGAGCATCTGCAGTTGCTATGGATGTGGATGCGGCAGGACTGCCTTTTCTGAAAAATATGACTCCTCCTGCAGGGGCTAAAAGTGTGGAGGAGATGAGGGAGATCATTCAGGATGCCGGACTTCCCTTTATCATAAAAGGAATCATGACAGTGGAGGGAGCACGGAAGGCTATGAAAGCAGGGGCAGCCGGCATTGTGGTGAGCAATCACGGCGGCCGGGTGCTGGACGGCTGTCCTGCCACCGCAGAGGTACTGCCTGCGATTGTCCAGGCAGTGCGGGCAGAGAGCGGGATGAAGATTCTGGTGGATGGAGGCATCCGCAGCGGGTTGGATGTGTTCCGGGCGCTGGCGCTGGGAGCAGATGCCTGCCTGATCTGTCGTCCCTTTGTCACAGCTATCTACGGAGGCGCAGAAGAAGGAATCCGCAGCTATGTGGAGAAGATTGGCAATGAATTAAAAGATGTGATGGAGATGTGCGGGGCCAGAAGCGTGCAGGATATTGGCCCTCGCATGATCTGGAGATAGGAGGATTTTTTTGCTGGAGGCAATACAACAGTTTGATGTGGAGATTCTTCTGTGGATACAGGAGAATCTCCGTGTGGATTTTTTAGATGGTTTTTGGAAAGGGATTACGTTTTTGGGGAACAGCGGCTGGTTCTGGATCGCACTGGGGATTGGTCTGATCTGCTTTCGCCGCACAAGAAAGGCTGGGATCACCGTACTTTTCGCATTGCTCATTGGATTTTTGATCACCAATGTGGTGCTGAAAAATGTAGTGGCACGGATCCGTCCTTATGATTATACGGATGCAATACAGGCCATTGTGCCAGCGGAACATGATTTTTCATTTCCATCGGGACACACCTGCGCTTCTTTTGCGGCAGCTCTTGCCTGTTATCAGACACTGCCGAAAAAGTGGGGAGTGGCAGCGCTGGTTCTGGCAGGATTCATCGCGGTATCCAGGTTGTACGTGGGAGTTCACTATCCTACAGATGTGCTGGGAGGGCTTTTTGTGGGGCTGTTCGCAGGAGCAGCGGCTTTCTTCCTGGTAAAGAAATTACAGGAAAAACAAAAGCAGCCATAGAAAGAAATAGAGGTGTTGTTTTGTATGAAAAAACTGCTGTTTATTTACAATCCAAAAGCGGGAAAGGGAGAGATCCGGAGTCAGCTGTCCCACATTCTGGAAGAGTTGGCGAAACAGGATTATGAGATTGTGATTCATCCCACCAGGGAGGCACAGGATGCAGTGCGGGTGGTAAGAGATCAGGGGGAAGGATTTGATCTTTTAGTGTGCAGCGGCGGCGATGGAACCTTGGATGAGGTGGTTACAGGAATGCAGCTGGCAGGACTCAGGACGCCTCTTGGCTATATCCCGGCAGGGAGCACCAATGATTTTGCAGCCAGCCTGGGCATTCCAAGACAGATGCGCAGGGCAGCAAAGGTGATTACGGAAGGAATACCTTACGAGTGTGATCTTGGAAAGCTGAATGACAACTATTTTGTGTATGTGGCAGCTTTTGGCGTATTTACAGATGTATCATACAAAACCAGCCAGGACTGGAAAAATATGCTGGGTCATTTGGCTTATATTCTGGAGGGGGTAAAAAGTCTTTCCAGCGTAAAGAGCTGGCGGATGCGTATGGAGAGTGCAGAATATTCCGGCAGCGGAGAGTTTTTCTATGGTATGATCACCAATTCCAACTCTGTGGGAGGCTTTAAGGGAATCACCGGAAAAAATGTGACCCTGAATGACGGTATGTTTGAGGTGACTCTCATACGGAAACCAGAGAACTTTATTGAGTGGCCTCTGATTATCAATGCCCTGGTAACCGGGGAAAAAAATCCTTATGTGATTTCTTTTAAAACTTCCCGTCTGGAGGTGTTTGGCCAGGACGAGGTACCCTGGACCAGGGACGGTGAGTACGGAGGCAGCCACTGCCACACTGTGATTGAGAATCTGCCCAAAGCATTTTCCATTCTGATACCGGAGCATCCCGAGGCGCTTCAGGAGGACAGTGGCAAACAGGAGATGGTCAGCGGCTGGGAGGAAGAGTCTTTCAGGGAACTGGGACAGCCGGAGCTGGCGGTGTCCAGAGAAAAAATGGTTACAAAATAGATTTAGTACCCATATTTTTTCCTGTATTTGAGGAACATGGCGGCAGATAGGCCGATGGAGGCCAGCTCTGCTGCAGGTGTGGCCAGCCACACGCCGGTTACGCCAAATAAGGCGGGCAGGAGCAGCATGGCGGTCACCATGAATACAAAGGAGCGGGAAAACGCCAGTACAGCGGAGATCAGTCCGTTGGATAAGGCGGTAAACATACCGCTGGCAAATACGTTAAAGCCGATAAAGAGCAGAGCAAAGGAGCAAATTCGGTTTCCAATGACTGCCAGATTGTATACCGGGTTGTCCGGGCGGGCAAATACGGATACCAAAGGCTCTGTCACAGCAAGGGAAATGACCAGTGTCAGGACAGCAATCGTTCCGATGATTTTAAGACTCATGCGTACTAATTTTTTCAATTTTTCACGGTTCTGTTCTCCGTAATAAAAGCTGATCATAGGTGCTACACCGTAGGAATATCCGGTGTAGAGGGAGGTGGCGAACATCAGCACATACATGATAATAGTGATGGCTGCCACACCGTTTTCTCCCACGTATTTTAACATGGTCCAGTTGAACATCATGGTGACAATACCGGTTACCAGTGCAGTGGCCATCTCGGAGCTTCCGTTGGCAGCAGCGTGGATCAGCGTTCGAATTCTGCATACCGGTTTTACAAAATGAAGCAGGCTGTTTTTGTTAAAAAAGATTACCATGCCCACGAGAGCTGTCACAGAATATCCCAGGCCAGTGGCGATGGCTGCGCCTGCGATCCCCATGGAGCATACGTCGATCAGTACATAGTCCAGTACCATGTTCATTACGCCGCCGGCAAGGGAGCAGATCATGGAGAGGGTGGATTTACCGGCTGCGATCATATACAGCGTAAAGTTGTTCATCAGAAGGATGGGGATGGTAAAGAGCAGATAGCGGCTTAAGTAGGCATGACAATAACCAGATACCGCGGAGGACAGATTCATACGGTTAAAAATGTCATCCATTACCCAGTAGCCAAGACCGGACATAAGCAGCCCGGCCAGAATATTTACACCGATCAGAAAGGTAAAATCCTCATTGGCTTCCTGGATCTTCTGTTCTCCCATTTTGCGCATAATGACTGCGCTTCCGCCTGTGGCCAGCATGGTGGAGATAGCGGTGACTAAGGAAATGATTGGCGCAGTGAGATTGACGGCGGATAAGGCGTCCGTTCCGATCAGATTGGATACGAACAGACCATCCACCATAGTATAAAAAGACATGAATACAGTCATGACAATCGTAGGGATGGAAAACTTCAGCACATTTCCCAAGGAAACCGGCTTGCTGTATGCAGTTTCATTTGACATAAATAAAATCCTCCTTGTTTTTCTTTTGTACATCGCCTATGATAAACCGTACAGTAACAGTACAGTCAAGGGGGATTTATAAAATGTTGAAAGAAATGAATCGGTTATTTACCATTGGCCAGTTTGCAGCGCTCCATGAGATCAACAAAAAGACCTTAATGTGGTATGACGAAATCGGTTTACTGAAGCCGGCTTGTATCAAAGAAAACGGTTATCGCTATTACAACTATCAGCAAAGTTCAACTTTGGAAACGATTTTAATGCTGCGGGAGCTGAACGTATCCCTGGAGGAGATCAAACAGTTTATGGAAAACCGTACCATAGACCGCTTTGACGGGCTTTTGAGGGAAAAGATCAAAGAACTGGATCAGACTATTTCCCATTTAAAATCCGTTCAGAAAATATTAACCAATCACCAGCAGGATATGGAAACACTGCGCTCTCTGGACGTATCCTCCATGTGTCTCATTGAAAAACCGGAACATTATCTGGTGGCTGTGCAGATGAGTGGGCAGGAAACTTTTGAGCAGGAAATTGAACAGGTGATTGCAGAGACAAAGAAATACCGGCTTCGCCGTCTTCATGATGCTTCCTATGGCTCTATGCTTCCGGTAGAGCATTTGCTGCAGGGAAGATTTCAGGAATACACAGCGTTATACATCGAAATGCCGGATCCGGTTTCTGCAAAAGGTCTTCATCTGCAGCCAGCTGGTACCTACTTAAGAGCCTTTTGCAAGGGAAGCTGGGATCGAATTCCGGATAGATACAAAGAAATCCTTGCTTATGCGAAAAAGCAAGGATTGTCTTTGCAGGGTTATGCCTATGAAACGGGGATCAATGAGCTGATCATTGAAAATATGGAAGACTATATTACTCGAATCGAGATACCGGTAAAGCCTGCGGAAGGTTTATTTTAGGAACATGCGAACCAGCGTTTCCTTCAGCTTTCCGTAAGGCTGATAACGCATGGGCAGATCCAGGAAGGTTTTTTTGTCTACTATGCTTTTATAGTGGGTGAAGGTATCAAAGCCGGCTTTGCCGTGGTAGGCTCCCATGCCGCTTTCGCCAAAGCCGCCGAATCCCATTTGGCTGGTAGCCAGATGGATGATGGTGTCATTGATACAGCCTCCCCCAAAGCGGCAGCGGCTGGTGAGAAAGTCTGCATTTTTCCTGCTGGAGGTAAACAGATACAGGGCCAGAGGGTGGGGAAGGCTTTCCACTTTTTCCGCTGCTTCAGAAAGATCCCGGAAGGTAAGGATGGGAAGCAGGGGGCCGAAGATCTCCTGCTGCATGGCAGGACTTTCGAAGGTCTGATGTTCCAGAAGTGTGGGCTCCATCTTCAGTGCTTTTTCGTCAAAACTGCCTCCGTAGGTGACAGCCTCAGGATCCAGAAGCGTTTTCAAACGGTGGAAATGTTTCTCGTTAATGATTTTTCCGTAGCGTATGTTTTCTAAAGGAGAAGAGCCGAACTGGCGGCGAATCTCTTTTTTTAATTCTGCTGTCAATGCGTCTTTGATCTTGCGGTCACAGTAAATATAGTCCGGAGCCACGCAGGTCTGTCCGCAGTTTAAAAATTTTCCGAATACGATACGCCTGGCAGCCAGTTTCAGATTGGCGGTTTCATCCACAATGCAGGGGCTTTTGCCTCCCAGTTCCAGAGTGACAGGAGTAAGGTGCTCTGCCGCATGACGAAGCACCTCCTTTCCCACCGCCTGGCTTCCGGTAAAGAAAATATAGTCAAATTTCTGGTTTAAAAGAAACTGATTTTCCTGGCGGCCTCCGGAAATTACGGCAACGTAGTTTTTCGGGAAGCAGTTTGCCAGGACTTTTTCAATGACAGCGCTGGTAGCGGGAGAGTAGGCGCTGGGTTTTACCAGGGCAGTATTTCCTGCGGCAATGGCATCGATGAGAGGCTCTAAAGTGAGCATAAAGGGATAGTTCCAGGGACTCATGATCAGCACGGTACCGTAGGGCGAGGGCTTTTGATAGCTTCTGGATACATACTGAGCCAGGGGAGTGGTTACCCGGCGCTCTTTTGCATAGGAAGGCAGATGACGGATCATGAAAGTGAGTTCAGAGAGCACCATGCCGGTCTCGCACATATAGCTTTCCATGCTGCTTTTTCCCAGATCTTTGTGAAGGGCATTTTGGATTTCCTTTTCCCGGCAAAGAATGCAGGCCTTCAGCTTTTTGAGAACCTCCAGTCTTGTTTTTACCGGAAGGGTGGCGCCAGAGGCAAAGTAGTTTCGCTGTTTTTTTATAATAGAAGTAATTTCCAGTTCGTTCATGGAAGGGACTCCTTTCCTGGTATAATATTTTTATGGGGCGGCTCCTGCTGTACAAAGGGCCGGTAAAACTGCTCCAGCTGTTTCCGGCTGAAAAGTTTCGGCACAGGATAGAGGGGATTGGCTTCTTTTGCGGCAAAATAGGCCAGCCTGGGGATATCTTTTTCTTTTACCTGAATGGAAGAATCCAGTAACTGGAAGGATGCTTTTAGCTCTTTCACAGCCTGGATAAACAGTGCGGCTCCTTCCCTGTGAGAGCGGGAGCCATCGCAGAGTCCTGCGGCAACGGCCAGACGGTGCAGTTTTTTGTGGGCAGAAGAACCGTAGGCTTCCAGTACATAGGGAAGCAGGAGCGCATTGGCCAGCCCGTGGGGGGTTCCGTAGCGTCCGCCCAGAGAATGGGCCACTGCATGTACATAGCCGACATAGGATACGGTAAAAGCGCTGCCGGCCAGGTAGGCAGCCTTCAGCATTTTCTTCCTTGCATCCAGGTCACTGCCGTCTTTGTAAGCCTTGGGCAGGTTTTCAAAGATCAGAGCAACTGCCTCCAGGGCATCCTTTCTGGTCTGTCTGATGGTGGAACGGCCGATATAGGCTTCCACAGCATGGGTCAGAGCATCCATACCTGTAGAGGCAGTGAGAGAGGCAGGAAGAGAGCAGGTGATTTTAGGATCTAACAGGGCGTAGGCCGGGATCAGACAAAAATCATTGATCGGGTACTTATGGTGGGTCCTGCCGTCTGTGATTACAGCTGCCAGGGTAGTTTCACTCCCTGTACCGGCGGTAGTGGGGATGGCGATGAGAGGAGGCAGCTTTTTATGGATCTTTAGCAGTCCTTTCATTTTTTCCAGCGACTGGCCAGGTTTTGCGATTCTGGCTCCGCAGGCTTTGGCGCAGTCAATGGAAGAGCCGCCGCCAAGGGCGATGATTCCCTGGCAGTTATGAGCCAGATACAGTTCCCTGGCCTCCTCCACATTTACCACAGTGGGATTGGGGGTGGTGCGGTCGTAGATCCAATAGTTGATTTCCTCCCAGTCTAAAAGTTCACAAAGAGGGGTCAGAAGTCCGGCTTTACGGATCCCCTTGTCTGTGACGATGAGCAGGGAGGAGATTTTTTTTTCTTTCAGCAGTTTGGGCAGGCTGAAAAAGCCTTGGATGATTTCCGGCTTCCGGTAGGGAAGAAGAGGAATGACAGCACGAAAACCGGTCTGGAACAGACGGCAGAAAATACGTTTTCCTATGAACATAATCAGTACCTCACAGTCTCTGGTATTGGTGTACAAAGGACAATAGGTGCCGTCCCTTGCATATGGATTTCTTTTGCAATTAGTTCAATATTAGAACTATAAAACAAAGACAACGATAGCACTTTTCCGGGAGGATGTCAATCATTTTTGTGTATTTCTGTTTTGGCGTTCTGTTTATGAACTGCTGTTCGGAGGGATCTTGCAAAGCGCTTCGACACTGTCTGCAGATTCGACGATATAAAAAAGACGTTGATGTTGCAAACTGCTAATTTGGGCGGATTTTGCAACATCCTCGTCTTTTTTGCTTTTTCTCTTAGAAAAAGGTTTTCTCTATTTGTTTTGTGAGAATTCTTTTTGAATAAGCTGCTGAAAGGGTCTTATTTACTCCTCAAAAGGGATTACAGCTCCGTCATAAGTATCATTGATGTAGTTTTTGATGTCATCCGATTTCAAGGTGTCTACCAGAGCTTTGATTTTGTCGCTTTCCTCATTGCCCTCTTTTACTGCGATCACATTGACATAGGTCTGGGCTGCCTCGGAGTCAGATTTTTCGTATGCTAAGGCATCGTTGGCAACAGAAAAGCCTGCCTGAAGGGCGTAGTTTCCGTTCAGTACGATGAAGGAAACGTCGGGAGCCATTCTTGCCACCTGCTCAGCGGCCAGCTCTACGATCTCCACGTCAATATTTTTGGATTCAATATCATTGATAGTGGCTTCCAGACCTGTATCCTCCTTCAGGGTGATGATACCATTGTCCTGGAGCAGAAGCAGTGCTCTTGCCTCATTGGTGGTGTCATTGGGAACTGCGATAGTATCGCCGTCTGCCAGATCTTCCAGGTTGTCTTTCTGGCCCGGATAGATACCAAAGGGCTCATAATGGATGCCGCCGGCATTTACCAGATGGGTACCCCGCTCCTCATTGAAGCTCTCCAGATAAGGGATATGCTGGAAATAGTTGGCATCAAATTCACCGCTCTCTACTACCTCGTTGGGGATGATGTAGTCGTCGAAGATTTTAATATCCAGAGTGTAGCCCTGCTCCTTAAGAAGCGGTTTTGCCTGTTCCAGAATCTCCGCATGGGGAGTGGCAGAAGCAGCCACGGTGATGGTGGTATCCTCCTGGGCAAAAGCGGTGGCGGAGAGGGTTCCCAGTACCAGGGCAGAAGTAACAAGTGCAGCAGTAAATTTTTTCATAATCAATTCCTCCATTTCAGTTGTCTATTTTGAAATCAGCGTCAGCAGGGAATGAAGTTCAGTATACGGACGCTGTCATTTCTGTTTTCTATACGATTTAAGCGTAGGTAGGTTAAGCCTTACGTTTGTCGACTTTCTTTGCAAGAGTCATGCCTGCGCTCTGGAAGAGCTGAAAGAGCACTACCAGAAGAACTACGGTGACGATCAGAATAGGCGGATCATACCGGTGATAACCGTAGCGGACCGCAATATCTCCCAGACCTCCGGCGCCAAGGGCGCCTGCCATGGCAGTGTATCCAAGGATGGTTCCCAGAGCAATGGTGGCGTTGACAATCAGGGAAGTGCGGGCCTCCACCAGGAGAACCTTCCATATAATTGTAAAGGTGCCAGCACCCATGGAACGGGCGGCTTCAATGACGCCCTCATCCACTTCCTTTAAGGAGGACTCCACCATCCGGGCAATAAAGGGAATGGCGGCCAGAGTCAGAGAAACGATGGCTGCATTTGGGCCATAGCCTTTACCAACCAGCACGCGGGACAGAGGAATCACCAGGATCAGCAGAATCAGGAACGGAATGCTTCGCACAATGTTGGCAATCACATCCAGGATTTTGTACAGCACTCCGTTGGGCTTTAAGCCGTCCTTCGCAGAAATGGTGAGGAGAATGCCCATGGGAAGACCGAAGAGATATCCCAAAAAGGAGGACCCCAGGGTCATATATAAGGTTTCGCCGATCCCTTTGAGGATCATATCAATTACTTCCGGACTAAACATCTTCTGTCACCTCCTCAATAGCCAGCCCACGGTCTGCCAGATACTGTTTCATGGCACCCACATTGGCGCTGTCTTTGATAAATTCCAGGATCATTTCTCCTTTGGCTACGCCGCCTACATTTTTGGTGTCAGCCTTCAGGATGTTCACCGGCTCCCGGAAGGTGAGCACCAGGTTGGCGATCACCGGCTCAAAGGCCGAGTTTTCGGAGAACACAATCCGGATTTTATCGCCGCTCTTGATTTTGGAGCGGGTACCCTCCGGTTTTTTGCCAAGCGTCTCTCCAGAGTCACGAAGAATGATCTCCTTGGCTGCCGCTGATTTGGGGTGTTCAAAGATCTCAGATACCAGTCCCCATTCTGCCCCCTCTCCGCCGCTTAGGATGGCAACGTGGGAGCAGATCTCCCGAACTACAGCCATCTGGTGGGTGATGATCACAATGGTGATGGAGAAACGCTGGTTAATGTCTTTTAATAGTTCCAGGATGGAAGCTGTGGTCTGGGGATCCAGCGCGCTGGTGGCCTCATCGCACAGGAGAATTTTCGGATCAGAGGCCAAAGCTCTTGCAATGGCTACCCGCTGTTTCTGTCCGCCGGAGAGCTGAGAAGGGTAGGCGGCCTGCTTTTCTGCCAGCCCTACGATCTCCAGAAGCTCCAGCGCCCTGGTTTTTGCTTCTTTTTTGTTTTTTCCCTGTATATACAGGGGAAAACAAACATTTTCCAGAACCGATTTCTGCATCAGCAGATTAAAGTGCTGGAAGATCATTCCGATATCCTGGCGCTGGCGGCGAAGCTCCTTTTCCGACAGATCTCCCAGAGCAATTCCATCAATCAGAACTCTTCCTTCCGAAGGAGTTTCCAAAAAATTCATACATCGCACCAGAGTGCTTTTGCCGGCTCCGGACATTCCGATAATTCCGTAAATGTCACCGGAACCGATGGTTAAATTAACATTTTTCAGAGCCTCCACGGAGCCGTCTTTTCCAAGAAAGCTTTTGGAGAGGTTCTCAATTCTTATTTCTGACATAAAATTCCTTTCTGACAGGGCAAAGTGCCCTGAAGTTCCTTTTTGCCAAAGGCTGCGGTAAGACAGCAGAGTGTGCTGTCTGCCGCGTTTTATTCAGCAGGTAACCCGGCAGTTTCTTTGGCAAGTAGTACTATAGCACGTTTGCACGAAAATTGCCAATTCCAAAAAAATACACCTGGCTATAGAAAAAAACTATAACCAGGATGGAAATTTACTGGGAATACTTTCATAAGCTTTCGTTCAGGAGACCGTTGATTTATATTTACGGATCTCTTCCAGATATTTTTTCCCCAGAGGGCTGATGGAGCTGCCTTTTCGCACCAGGTAACCGATGGTGATTACCTCATCGGATTTTAATTTTACTGCGCAGTAATCTGTGCCGTTTAAGTTTTCACAGATAATGCCGCAGCACAGTGTGTAGGCATTTAACCCTACCATGAGATTCAATAAGGTGGCCCGATCGTTGGCCCGGATCAGCCGTTTGTATTCATAGGTGCTTAGAAACTCTTCTGCAAAATAAAAAGAATTGTTCTGCCCCTGTTCAAAGGACAGGCAGGGGTAGTCGCTTAATTCTTCCAGGGCGATCTCCTCTCTGTTTGCGAGGGGGTGGCCTTTCCACATATATACATAAATGCTGCAGCTGAGAAGCTCATGGAATTCCAGATTGTTTTCATGAAAAAGTTTGTTGAGGGCGTTGCGGTTGAAATCATTGACATAGAGTATACCGATTTCGCTTTTGTAATTTTTTACATCCTCGATCACATCATAGGTCCGTGTCTCCCGGACCGCAAATTCGTATTCATCCATGCCGAACTGTTTTACCATTTCCACAAAGGCATTGACTGCAAAGGTATAGTGCTGCATGGATACTCCGAATTTTTTCTTGGGCTGTTCTTTGGTAATATATTTGGATTCGATCAATTCATACTGTTCCATCATCTGTCTGGCGTGGCCTAAAAATTCTTCACCCTCTGGAGTCACCAAAATTCCCCGGTTCGTGCGGTGGAAGATGGTGATTCCTATTTCCTCCTCCAGTTCCTTGATGGCGGAGGAAAGACTGGGCTGGGAGATAAAGAGCCGTCTGGCAGCTTCGTTCATGGAAGAAGCGCCAGCCACAGTAATGGCGTAGCGAAGCTGAGTCAGTGTCATAGAGACCTCCTGTTTTTTTATTTCAGAGGATTCGGGCATCAAAAGTCACTCGTGCAAGTTTTTTGTGCAATCGGACAGAGGGCGTCGTTCTTAGGGCGTTTGGCACCCGAATCTTCATAGAAAATTCTTCCCTGTGAAACAAAATTGCGCTGCAGGATCCGATCAGTTACAGCATACCATTATATAGGAAGAAAGGTCAAGAAGCTTCCGGAAAGGAAAAGCATTGGAAAGACATGGAAAAAGCAGGACTGCGGTACCGGAGGGCGGACAGCAATAAAATGCAAAACCGTCATAAATTTTTTGTAGCCCTGGAGGCCGGTATATGGTAAACTAAAAGTACAGAATGGCGGGGCCAAACCGAAAGTAAAGATAGAAAAGCGCAATGCAGGAAGCAAGATCCGAAAGGCTTCAGAGGAACGGCAAAAGGGGAAAGACGGAAATATAGAAGGCGGAGGCTCCAACCAGGAGAAAAAGGAAAGCAAGAAAGGGGATTTGAAGTATGGCAGTGACCAAGAGCAGTTTTGGAAAGACCTTAGATGGGCAGGAGCTGACGTTGTATACTCTGACGAATACAAAGGGTATGAGCGTGAAAGTGACAGACCTGGGGGCTACCCTGGTGTCTGTGATGTTGCAGGATAAGAATGAGATACTGCGGGATGTGGTGCTGGGCTATGATGATGCAGAGGGGTATTATAAAAACACCTGCTATTTCGGTGCAGTAATCGGCCGCAGCGGCAACCGGATTGAGCAGGGGCGCTTTACTTTGCATGGAAGAACGTATCAGCTGGATCAGAATGATCATGAAAACAATCTTCACAGCGGAAACAATGGTTTTGACAGACGGATTTGGAAAATGGAGGCAGTGACGGAGAACAGCGTGCGTTTCAGCCTGGAGGATGAGGATGGAGAACAGGGCTATCCCGGGAATTTCCAGGTGTCTGTCACCTACCTTCTGACGGAGGAGAATGAGCTGTTTTTACGTTACCGTGGGGTATGCGATGAGGATACTGTGGCGAATCTGACCAACCATGTGTATTTTAACCTGGCAGGTCACGATTCCGGAGATGTGCTGGATCAGGAACTGATGATGAGCGCAAAGTATTACACGCCGGTTAAGGATTCCAAGGCAATCCCCACAGGTGAGATCGCCCCGGTGGCAGGGACGCCTATGGACTTTACCGCAGCAAAACCGATTGGGAGAGAGATCGATGCAGAGTTTGAGCAGCTGAAACTGCTGGGTGGGTATGACCATAACTTTGTTCTGAAAAAGGATAAAGGCACAGTAATGAAGTTTGCAGAAGCCTACAGTCCGAGAACCGGTATCTGCCTGGAAGCCTTTACAGATCTTCCGGGTGTCCAGTTCTATGCAGGCAACTTTATCACACCTCAGAAAGGAAAGGGTGGAGTTTCCTATGATAAGCGCTGCGGCTTTTGCTTAGAGACCCAGTATTATCCCAACTCCGTGAACCAGCTGGGCTTTGCAAAGCCGATTCTTCGGGCAGGGGAGAATTATGAAACCACCACCTGTTACAAATTTTCTGTCCGGTAATGGAAAAAATACTTGCAATTTCAGGTGATCCGGTGTAATCTGTTTTCGGTAAGAAAATATAGGGCGTTCCACAAAAGTTGTTGGAATGCCCTGTTTTGATAAATAGGAAAGGAAGAAACGTATGAGTGAATACTTTAATGTAGCAGATATTTTCGGGGAAAATGTATTCAGCGATAAGGTGATGCAGGATCGTCTGCCAAAAAAGATTTACAAAGAGCTTCATAAAACGATTGATGAGGGAAAAGAGCTGGATCCCATTGTGGCGGAGGTGGTGGCGGAGGCCATGAAGCAGTGGGCCATAGAAAAGGGAGCTACCCATTATACTCATTGGTTTCAGCCCCTTACCGGCGTTACAGCGGAAAAGCATGATTCCTTTATTACAGCCCCAAGACCTGACGGAACCATTCTCATGGAGTTTTCCGGCAAGGAACTGATCAAGGGTGAGCCGGATGCTTCTTCCTTTCCTTCCGGCGGCCTTCGGGCTACCTTTGAGGCCAGAGGCTACACGGCCTGGGACTGCACTTCGCCGGCTTTTGTAAGAAAAGACGCTGCGGGGGCGATTCTTTGTATTCCCACTGCGTTTTGTTCTTACACCGGTGAGGCACTGGATCAGAAAACACCCCTTCTTCGGTCTATGGAGGCTATTAATACTCAGGCACTCCGTCTTCTGCGGTTGTTTGGCAACACCACATCCAAGAAGGTGACCCCTTCTGTGGGTGCAGAGCAGGAGTATTTTTTGGTGGATAATCAGAAATATAAAGAGCGAAAGGATCTGATCTACACAGGCCGTACGCTGTTTGGCGCTATGCCGCCAAAGGGGCAGGAACTGGATGACCACTACTTTGGCACCATCCGGCAGAGAGTGGCGGGATTTATGAAAGATGTGAATGAGCTGTGGAAGCTGGGAGTGTCTGCCAAGACTCAGCATAATGAGGTGGCTCCTGCCCAGCATGAGCTGGCTCCTATTTATGCAAAAGCCAATGTGGCAGTGGATCATAATCAGATTGTGATGCAGACCCTGCGGCGGGTGGCCAGAGCTCACGGCTTAAAATGCCTGCTTCACGAGAAACCTTTTGAGGGTGTGAACGGATCCGGCAAGCACAACAACTGGTCCATCACCACAGACGATGGGATCAATATGCTGGATCCGGGAAAGACGCCTCATGAAAATGTGCAGTTTCTTCTGGTGCTGGCCTGTATCCTGAAGGCAGTGGACATCCATGCAGGGCTGCTGCGGGAGTCTGCTTCTGATCCGGGAAATGATCATAGACTGGGGGCCAATGAGGCGCCGCCTGCTATTATTTCCGTATTTTTGGGAGAGCAGCTGGAGGATGTGGTGACACAGTTGATCTCCACGGGAATTGCCACCAGAAGCAAGGCGGGAGGCGTGCTGCAGACGGGAGTAAAGACGCTGCCGGATGTGTTTAAGGATGCAACAGACCGGAATCGTACCTCGCCTTTTGCTTTTACCGGAAATAAGTTTGAGTTTCGTATGGTGGGTTCCAGAGATTCTGTGGCCTCCCCCAATATTGTGCTGAATACCATTGTGGCAGAGGCCTTTTGCGAAGCCTGCGATGAGCTGGAGAAGGCGGAAAACTTTGAAGAGGCAGTACATGACCTGATCAAACAGTATCTCACAGAGCATGAGCGCATTATCTTTAATGGGAACGGCTATTCTGAGGAGTGGGTACAGGAGGCAGAGCGAAGAGGACTGCCCAATATCCGCTCTATGGTGGATGCGATTCCCTGGCTGATCGCGGACCGGTCTGTAGAGCTGTTTGGCAAATTCGGAGTATTTACCAGGGCAGAGTTAGAGTCCAGAGTGGAGATCAAATACGAAAGCTACGCCAAGGCCATCAACATTGAGGCACGGACAGCCATTGATATGGCCAGCAAACAGATCATCCCCGCTGTGATCAAATATACAAAAAATCTGGCGGAGACGGTACTGGCAGTGAGAGCGGCAGGAGTGGAGACACCAGTGCAGAGCGAGCTTCTGGCGGAGAGCAGCGATCTGCTCTCGGATGCAAAATTGGCGCTGGAAAAACTGATCAATGCAGCAGATGCAGCATCTGCCATGGAGAGCGGAAGAGAACAGGCGGTTTATTATCATGATGTAGTGATGGCAGCCATGGAAGAACTGCGCAAGCCGGTGGATCGTTTGGAAATGATCGTGGATAAAGATATGTGGCCTATGCCCTCCTACGGTGACCTGCTGTTTGAGGTTTGACAGATAAGATTTTGGGGAGCTTGACTGCAGAAGCTTAGGAGCTTCCCCGATCCATCAGAAAAATAGCGAATATGGAGTATTGATAGAACTGCTTAACTTCAGAACTGTCTGGATAGAAGTATTGATAGAAATTCCAAAGAGGAAGGGGCTGTCGCGTCGGTGCGGCAGCCCCTTTATGGTGTGTTGTTTCAAGTATCCCTAATCCTCCTCAGAAACGGGAGGATACCCGGCAGTCGGAGAATACCGCCGGGTATATTATGAAAAAGTTTATTTGAAAAGGAGTAGTAAGATACTCTTCTGAAACAAGTTCATTATAAAAGGAAGAAATGAAAAAATAATGATGCATATTTAAAAAGAAATTGAAATAGTCATGAACAAATTGTGAACAAGAAAAACGAGGAGGAAAAAGAGCAGAAAATGAAAGGATAATTGTGAAAAAAATGGTTTAGTGCAAAGTTCACAATAATGATTGATTTTTTTGGGAAAATATATTACAATAATGCTAGTACGTTTTTCGACAGTGAAGTGAGTGCAAAGGAGGATGCTTCTGTGATATCTAATCAGGTTCTACAGTCCACTCTGGATGGGTTAAAGGCGATCAGCAGAGTCGATATGTGCATAATGGATACGGAAGGAATTTTATTGGCGTCGACCATCGAGGGAGCGGAAAGCTTTCGGGAATCGGTGCTTAGTTTTGTGGGATCCCCGGCGGACAGCCAGGTGATTTCCGGATACCAGTTTTTAAAGGTTCTGGATGAGAATCAGCTTGAGTACATCCTGATTGTCAATGGGAGCAGTGATGATTCCTACATGGTAGGGAAGATGGCGGCTTTCCAGATACAGAATCTTCTGGTGGCTTACAAAGAACGCTTTGATAAGGACAATTTTATCAAGAATCTGTTGTTGGATAACCTTTTGCTGGTGGATATTTACAATCGGGCGAAAAAGCTCCACATTGATGCGGATGCAAGGCGGGTGGTATTTATTCTGGAGGTCTGCCATGAGAAGGAGAATAGTTCTCTGGAAACTGTGCGCAGTTTGTTCAGCAGCAAGGGGAATGATTTTATCACAGCAGTGGATGAGAAGAGCATTATTGTGGTGAAAGAGTTACATGACAGAGAAGGATATCCGGAGATGAATGCAGTGGCCGCCATGATTTTGGAGTCATTGCCGGAAGAGAAGCGCCAGGATGCACTGATTGCTTACGGCACCATTGTAGGTGAGATCAAAGAAGTGTCCCGCTCTTACAAGGAAGCCAGGATGGCCCTGAATGTGGGAAAGATTTTCTTTGGAGAACGCCAGATCATCGCTTACAGTTCTTTGGGGATCGGCCGCCTGATCTATCAGCTTCCCATCCCTCTGTGTAAAATGTTTATTAAAGAGATATTTGAAGGAAAATCTCCGGACGATTTTGATGAGGAGACGCTGACCACTATCAATAAATTCTTTGAAAACAGCCTGAATGTATCGGAGACATCCCGGCAGCTTTATATTCACAGGAACACCCTGGTATATCGGCTGGATAAACTTCAAAAATCTACAGGGCTGGATTTGCGGGTGTTTGAAGATGCCATTACGTTCAAAATTGCCCTGATGGTGGTAAAATATATGAAATATATGGAAGGACAGGATTACTAAAAGCAGAATGGCATTCGCGTATCAGGGATCATACGGTTAGGGAGGAACAGATATCCTGTCCTTTGACAGGCAGTCCTTTGGATACGAAGACCAGGAACTACAGAGGAAACAGATATGGGGCTGTGAGCAGAAGCCTTGGGCTTTGCGCGGTCCCATTTTCCTTTCTTTTCTTATTGCGGCAGTGGAGAAGGGGAGGTCTTCTTTTGTACTGAATCAGCAGAGAGTATATGCATTTTATGCGGGAGGTGTATGGATGGCAGAGAAAAATGATAAGATAAGTTCCGGCGGGGAGGAAGCAGATCTGGAAAAAGAGGAGGATCTGGAGAAAAGGGAAGGGTTAGAGCATCCGGACAAAGCGGAGCGGGAGAAAAAAGAGGAGAGAAGGAAGAACACGGAGTTTTTTAAGGGAACGCTTTTTGGGATCCTGCTGTGCGGCGTGTTTGCTTTGGGAATTTTTTTCGTCTCCCATGGGACTGTGAATATAGGAAATAGCAGGGAGGGGGCAGAGGCTCTCACGGATTTGGAGGTTCAAAGGAAATTACAGCAGATCCGGGATCAGGTCAAGTCAGATTATTTGTATGAGGCAGACGGGGACTTTTTGGTGTCCATGATGTTTAAAGGATTGGCAGTAGGCCTGAAGGATCCTTATGCCAGCTATTATACTCCGGAGGAAGTAGAGGAGATCACCCAGATCAATGAGGGGGAATATTATGGCATAGGCATTACCATGTTGAAAGATCCCGAAACCGGGCAGATCCGCATTGCCGGTGTTTATGAGGAAAGTCCCGCCTGGGAAGCAGGACTGAAAGTGGATGATGTGTTCCTTACAGTTGCAGGGGAGAGCGTGGAGGGTATGGATTTGTCCAGCCTGGCCGCTCTGGTAAAGCAGCAGAAGGAGAAGGTAGAGATTCAGATTCTGCGGGGAGAAGAGACGAAAACTTTTACCGTTTCTCTGAAACAGGTGGAGATTCCCACTGTGAAATGGGAACTTTTGGAGGATCAGACGGGCTATGTAAAGATTGCGGAGTTTGACAAGGTGACTGTGGAGCAGTTTCGGAAGGCCATAAAGGAGCTGGAAGAACAGGGGATGGAAAAGCTGGTGGTGGATGTGCGGGACAATCCGGGAGGAGTCCTGGATGCTGTCTGCCAGATCCTGGATGATCTGCTTCCGGAAGGCCCTATTGTTTTTACAGAGGAAAAAAACGGGGATCGGGAGGAATATACTTCTGACAAAGATCAGATTTATGACGGCCCTCTGGCTGTTTTGGTAAATGGGAACAGCGCTAGCGCTTCAGAGCTGTTTGCCGGAGCCATACAGGACTATGAACTCGGCCCTGTCATTGGAACCCAGACCTTTGGAAAAGGGGTGGTGCAGCGCACTTATCTTTTTCAGGATGGCTCTGCGCTGAAATTTACCACAGAGAAATATTATACGGCAGGGGAGCAGGATATAGACGGAACGGGCATCACTCCGGATCTGATTGTTGAGCAGCAGGAGACGGGAGAAAAACTTGAAGGTCAGGCGGAAGACAGTACTCTTCAGCGTGCTCTGAACTATTTTAAGGAAATGCAGGAAACGTCTGCGGAGGATACGGTCACAGAGAATCATACATCAGAAAAGAGTGAATAAAAAATAAAGAACAGGATGGATAAAATGGAACAGAAAATTATTTTTCGGGAAATGCTCAGCGAGATTAAGGAGCTGGCGGATCATAAGGGGGGCCGCCTTACGGTGGCCCAGATTGATGATTTTTTTGCTGACGCAAAACTGACCAGGGAACAGCTGGAGATGATTTATGAATATCTGGAGAGCCAGAGAATTCAGGTGGAGGGTTGGAAACGGGAGAAAAATCCCAGCCTTTTTAGGGAAAAAGCAACAGAAACGGTGGAAGAAGAAATCACACAAGACGAGGCAGAAGAGAGGGAGCAGACTTCTGCCATGGAAGTATATCTGGAGGAATTAGAGAAAATTGTTTCCTTAGAGCCGGCGGAGGAGCTGGAACTGTTCCGTAAGACTGCGGCAGGGGATCTCCTTTCCAAAAACCGCCTGGCAGAAGCGTATCTTCCGGTCATCTGCGAAATGGCGGGAGAGTATGAGGGCAGTGAGATATCCAGCGAGGATCTGATACAGGAGGGAAACATGGGACTATTGCTGGCCCTGGAGGAGCTGGAACTCATGGACAGCCTGGCCGCCAGTCAAGCGCAGCTGCTGAACCGGGTGAACCGTCACATGGAGAAGGTCTTAAGGGAGCAGCAGGAAGAAAAAAATCTGGGAGATGGCATTGTTAAGAGAGTGAATCATTTAAGTCAGGCGATACACAATCTGGAAGAGGAGCTGGAGCATAAGGTATCTGTAGAGGAGTTGTCAGCTTATCTGGAGATGCCAATGGAAGAAATCAGGGATATTCTGAAGATGGCTGGAGACGGGCTGGATGTAGAAGGATATGAAAAAGAATAGAAGGATTTCCAAGACAAAGAGGAGCCAGCTGGATTTAGAGAGAGTAAGGGGATGTTGCAAAATGTGAATTCCGGTGGATTTTCGGTGTGTTTTTCTTCGAAAAGATGTTAGCTTTCGGAGAAAATCACACGAAATGGTACCGCCGGAAGTATTTTGCGACATCCCCATTGTTGATCAAGAGCCCTTGTTTTCCTGGTGCACAAAACGATGATGCGCAGCTGTGTGGGCGGAATATGGAGAATATTTCTATACAACTATATACATATCATAGGTAGAGAAGCCCCTTCCTTTTGGAAGACGATTAAGAAGGACTTAATACAGGGAACCGATTTTATTTAACGGCCAGTAGCGGAGGGAAACTTTTCCTAAAAACTGATCTTTATGTACATAACTGTAGGCCATGGCTTCCTCCTCTGTGGAGGCTAACCCCTTCGAGATCGCCTTCATAGGCCAGTAGCGGGCATCGCTGGAGTTGTTACGATTGTCTCCCAGCATAAGATAACAGTCCTCAGGCACCTGAAAAGAGAAGCCGTCATTCATGGTCACCCACTCTTCTTTCAGATAGGGTTCCTCCAGCGGGGTATCGGAACCATTGATATAAATTTTGGAGTCCCGGATCTCCACTGTCTCACCGGGCAGACCTACGATTCGCTTCACATAGTTGGTGTTCTTGCCAAGAGCCTGGTCGATGGGATATTTGAACACTACAATGTCTCCGCGTTTGGGATCGGAAAACAGGTAGGAAAAACGCAGACCCAAAAGCCGGTCACCTGGCTTAATGGTATTTTCCATGGAACCGCTGGGAACTCTGGCGTTGACGATCACAAAGCGATCCAGGAGAAACGCCAGAACAAGGGCGATGACAATGACTTCTACCCAACTTAAAATTTCTTTCATAAGGGAAGTTTCTTTTTTCTTCTTCTCCGGCTGTTCTTCGCCGGGAACGGTATTGTTTACATTTGACATAAGATGACAATCCTTTCTGCTGCTGATTTTACAACTGGCTATTAGTATAGCACAATGATACGGGGAATGCTATCATTTTTCCGGATTTAAAGGGGGGCTTGGTTCCTTTTTTGTTTTTCTGTTCCGTTTTTCCTGTTCGCAGAGGTTAAGCAGGGAACTTTTCCAGTTTCTTTTTGAGATTTGAGAGGATTTAGAAAGCTGCCCCGGACAATTGCGTCCTCCCCGAAACGTTTGCGGATGGCATCCATGGCCTGATCCAGCTTCTGCAGCTTTTCTCTGGATGGTCCGGTGTTTTTTGGCGCCCTGGCATCCTGGGTATCCGGTACGGAAAAATCCAGGTCAAAGAGAGAGAGCTGTACCGGTGCATGTTCATCTGTCAGTTTGGCGGTGCGGATGCCAAGAAGACGAATGGGCATCCCTTTCCATAGCTCGTCAAACAGCCGGCAGGCAGTCTGGTAAAGTGTGTTTGTGGAATTTGTGGCAGACAGAAGGGGACACTGGTGGGAGCAGGAGGTAAAGTCGCTGTATTTGATCTCCACGGTGACAGACTGGGCCAGGAGCTTTTCTTTGCGGAGCCTGGCAGAGACGGTCTCTGAAAGACTGAGGAGTACCTTGCAGGCAGCCTCCCGGTCTGTCACATCGGAGGCCAGAGTGGTGGAGTTTCCGATATTTTTCACTTCTGCCTTTTCAGAATGGATCACATCGGAGGCCTTTCCGTTGGCATATTCCCATATCTGCCGTCCGTGGCTTTTAAAATGGCTGCTAAGAAAGTCTGGATCAGATAAGGCCAGATCCCGGATCGTGTGGATCCCCAGCTGATGAAGTTTTGCGGCGCTGGAGCGGCCAACAGTATAGAGCTCATTCACTGGCAGAGGCCACATTTTTTCCGGTATTTCCTCCGGATACAGAGTGTGGATGCGATTGGGCTTTTGAAAGTCGCTGGCCATTTTTGCCAAAAGTCGATTGCTGGAGATGCCGATGTTTACCGTAAAGCCAAGTTGCTGTTCAATCTGCTCCTGAATCTGACGGGCAGCAGCGCATGGAGAAGAAAAGTGATGGGCAATGGGGGTAAAATCCATAAAGCATTCATCAATAGAAAGCTGCTCCAGATCAGAGGTATAGGTGTGCAGCAGCTCCATCAGTTCTCTGCTCCGCTTCCGATATAGGGCATGATCCGGAGGCGCCATCACCAGAAAGGGACATTTTTTCAGAGCCGTGGCCACTGGCTCCCCGGTGCGGATGCCGTAAGCTTTGGCAGGGGTGGATTTGGCCAATACAACTCCGTGACGGCTTTTTTCATCGCCGCCGATGATGGAAGGGATAGTGCGAAGATCCGGGTGGTCGGGATCTGCCGGCCGTGCGGCTGCCGTCCAGCTTAAAAAGGCTGAATTGACATCAATATGAAAGATGATTGCCATAAAATTCTTCTCCTTCCAAAAGTTTTTCTTTATTGTAACACGAAAGAATGGTAAAATAACATTAAAAGTTTCTTTAAATTTGAAACAAGCCTTGTATTTCAACAGGGGCTATGGTATTATGTTACATATATGTTAAATCTTAATGAAATATATGTAATTAATCAGCGCCGCCCAGAGCGGATAGATGAAAACGGAGGATGCTATTATGAAAAATAGGAACAGACTTTTAATTTTATCCCTTACCATGGCAGCAGTATTATCATTGACTGGCTGCGGTGACCGCCTGAATAAGGAGACGGAGACCGAGAGTGAGACGGTGGTGGGGACAGAGGCGCCTACCGAGACGGAGACTGAAACGGAGACGGAGACCGAGACAGAGACCGAAACGGAGACGGAGACGGAATCAGAGACCCAGCCGAAGGATCTTACGGCGGAGGAAGAATTGGAGCGTGAGACAGAGCTGAAGGGAAACAGGACTCTGTACGCAAAAGACAATTTGAATGTGAGAAGCGAACCTGACGCAGAGGATGACGGCAATATCATCAGCAGTTATGACCAAGGGCAGGAAGTGATCGTCACTGCTGAGACGGCCAACTGGTACAAGGTTCAGAAAGATGACTACAGCGGCTATGTGCGCAAGGACGGACTTTCAGAGACTGCAGTGGAGCCTAAGTCACCGGAAGAGATACAGCAGCTGATGGAAGAGCAGGGGCAGACCTCGGTCAATACCGGAAGCTCCGCAGTGGATTTGGAGTATGATGTCCGCACCTATGCGGAGAGTTTTCCGATTATTTTGTCTGCAGATGCCAATGTGCGTTCGGTACCGGGGCAGGATGGAGAGATTGTGACGACCATTAGCAGCGGTACCCATGTGACAGCGTTGGGAGAGACAGATCGCTGGTATAAAGTAGAGTACGAGGGAGCAGTAGGGTTTGTGAATAAAAATCTGGTTGAATAGGGAGTAAAGACAGCTGCCGCAGTCATTCCGGCTGAGTGCCTTTTATTGGGAAGTTTCCAAGAGAGTGCAGCCAGGGATCACTGCGGCAGTTTTTGTTGTTTCATAGGAAATTCCTTCCTACTGAAACAAAAATGCTTGGCAGGATCGCACTGCGGCGGACAGGGAAGATATCGCTGAAGCGACCCGCCGCAGGCGGAGAAGTCTGCTCGCAGACTTCTTTTTTGCATGGGCTGCGCAAAAAAGGAACCGTTTAAAATTTAACAGCTGGAAAAGAGGTTTTTTGGATATGTTCGGAGAGTGTCATGGACATATATTCATGAATGGAGAGAATTATCGTCAGGCAGTGGCCCTTCATGAGGCGGGAGTGAATTGTGCGGATGTGAGGAAAAAGCTGGAAGAATATCGGCGTTGTGGAGTTTCGTTTTACCGGGACGGAGGAGATAACCTGGGAGTGTCCAGGTATGCGAAGCAAATCGCCTGGGAATACGGAATTGATTACCGAACCCCCCTGTTTGCCATCCATAAAAATGGACATTATGGGAAAATTGTAGGCAGAGGTTTTGATACTATGAAAGAGTATCACGATCTGGTGCTGGAGGTGAAGGAAGGCCAGGGAGATTTTATCAAGGTAATGTTTTCCGGGATCCTGGATTTTGCCACAGATGGTCATGTGACAGGAACGGCTCTTCTGGATGAAGAGATACGGGAGATGATCCATATTGCTCATGAGGAGGGGTTTGCAGTGATGGCTCATGTAAACGGTTCCCAGGCAATACTTTCTGCGCTGGAAGGCGGAGTGGATTCGGTGGAGCATGGGAATTTTATGGACGAGAACTGTATTCAGGCACTGGCAGAGAGTGATGCAGTGTGGGTTCCCACCCTGGTGACGATCACCAATCTTCTTGGCAGCGGACGCTTTCAGGATGAAGTGATTCGGGAATTGGCCGGTCGGCAGCAGAGCCGGATACGACGGGCTGTGGAGCTTGGAGCAGTAGTTGCCCTTGGCAGTGACGCTGGCGCGTTTCGGGTGTTTCACGGTCAGGGTATCCAGGATGAGCATCAGGAATTTTTAAAGATTTTTGGGGATACGCCGGAGCTTGCCAGATGTCTTTGGACAGGAGAGAAGAAGATTCAGGCAAAATTTTCCAGAAAGTAGGGAAATATAAAAATTTTACATTTTCTTTAATTCTTGACTAAAAACTTGCGTGAAAAGCCATAGAGTGTTATTATAAGCTGATAGTCCTATTTCATTTAGGATGAAAAGAAATAAGGGTTTATTTGTTGATAATGGAGGGGAATAAAGTGAAAAACAGAAGAAAACAGCTTATTATCAGTTTGGCGGCTGTGTCCGTTCTGTCACTTGCATTAACAGGATGCGGAAAAAGAAAGAGCGATGTGATTACACCGGAGACGGAGAGTGAGACTCAGGCTGTTACAGAGACAGAGGCTCTTACAGAGAAGCTTACAGAGACAGAGAGCGAGACACAGAAGCTCATTAAATCAGTGGATTATACTTCAAAGGACGGCACCATCAAGATTACTTTGCCGGATAATACCTGGAAAGTGACGCAGGATGCAGACGAGATGCGGGTATTTTCTTCCGGAAACGCAGCCATGATCAATATTACACATGCCAGCACAGAGGCAGCTTTGCAGAATCTTTCGGTTATGACCACAGAAGAGAAACTGAAGGAATCTTTGACGAAACAGTATTCTGATGCCAAAGCTTTTGAGGTACAGAGCTTTGAAAATAATGTGATCAATGGGGTGAATACTTACCGCTATGTGGTAAAATATAACGCTACAGCCAGAATGTGGGCTTATGCTGTGACCTACGGAATTGTGGCTGCGGATCAGGCTTATGTGATTACCGGAACGGTTACAGATGAGAATCAGACACTGCTCACAGCAGTAGAGACCTCAGTGGACAGTTTCCGGGTATTAAAGGATGAGACGCTGAAGACAGTCACCACGAACATGATTTCCGGAACTACTCAGACCAGTTCAGAGAGCAATGCAGGAGCGGCTGATTCCAGCAGTGCAGAGTTGGGCACACTGACAGATTATGGCTATGATGCCAGTCTTTACAGCAATGATGCAGTGAATGTTCGTTTGGCTCCCGGCACAGATGCGGATGTATTGGCTACGCTTAATAAGGGAGACAAGGTGACCGTAGTCGGGGAGACCAGCGGCTGGTTTAAGGTAATGATTAATGGAAATGTAGGTTATGTGAGAAAGGATTTTCTGGTGTATGATGCTCCCGCAGACACGGAACAGACCGAAACTACAGAGCAGAATAATACCGGGGAGAGTGCAGCGGAGTTAAGTACCATTACAGATTATGGTCAGTCTACTACCCTTTATGCATCTGATACAGTAAACATTCGGGTACAGCCGGGTACTGACAGCGCGGTGGTAGGAAGTGTTAATAAAGGTTCTTCTGTTACAGTGCTGGGAGAATCTGCCAACTGGTTTAAAGTGTCCGTGGGAGGAGGCATTGGTTACATTTCCAAGTCTTTCTTAACCTCTGACAGCTCAGTTTCTAACAATAATGGAAACAACGGCGGGACAGCAGGCAACAATGGAGATAACAACAGCGGAACCGGCGGGAATAACAACAGCGGAACCGGCGGGAATAACAATGGCGGCACTGGTGGGAATACGGGAGGAAATAACGGAGGATCTACAGGAGAAGGCACACAGACCATCTCAGGAACCATCATCAGTTCCGGTATGGATTACCTCACGATCCAGGGAGACGATGGCGCTACCTACAACGTATATTACGGGGAAGCAAACGCAAACTCGGTGGACGGTCTGTATGACGGCGTGTATGTAGGAATCACGGTAGATAATTCTCAGACTGCTTCAGACGGCACTCTCTATGCCACAAACGTGCAGGGATACTAAATTAAAACAGGAACTATTTTTAGCCTCTTTCATATACTGACAGCAGTATATTGAAGGAGGCTGTTTTTATGAAAAAGAGAGGAATCGCATTATTTTTAGCTGTCATTATGGCAGCGGCACCTCTGTCTGCTGAGGCAGGGACAGAGGCGAAAAAGGAGGAGGGAGCTCTTACCAGGCTGACACTCAATGAGGTGGCTCATTCTATTTTTTATGCTCCCCAGTATGTAGCTATAGAAAAGGGATATTTTGAGGAACAGGGTATTGATCTGGATCTGGTCTGTGGTTTCGGTGCTGATAAGGTGATGACGGCAGTGCTTACCGGAGAAGCAGATATTGGGTTTATGGGATCTGAGGCTTCCATTTATACCTACATCCAGGGGGCTTCCGATTATCCGGTAAATTTTGCACAGCTTACCCAGCGGGCAGGCAATTTTCTTATCGGACGAGAAAAGCAGGAAGATTTCCAGTGGACCGATCTAAAGGGAGCGGAAGTACTGGGAGGACGGAAAGGCGGTATGCCGCAGATGGTATTTGAATATATTCTCCGGCAGAACGGCCTGGATCCGGCCAAAGATCTGAACATTAACCAGAGCATTGACTTTGGTTCTACTGCAGCGGCCTTTACCAGTGGGCAGGGGGAGTATAGTGTAGAGTTTGAACCTTCCGCCACGCTGCTGGAACAGCAGGGCACTGGTTATGTAATCGCCTCCCTTGGCGTGGATTCTGGCTATGTTCCCTATACTGCTTACTGTGCCAAGTCAGATTTTATGGAAGAAAAACCGGAGCTGATCCAGGGCTTTACCAATGCGGTGCAAAAAGGGCTGGATTTTGTAAACAGTCATTCGCCGGAGGAGATTGCACAGGTCATTGCTCCTCAGTTTACAGAAACCGACCTGGAGACGATTACCAGGATTGTAGAGCGTTATCAGCAGCAGGATACCTGGAAGGAAGATTTGGTGTTTGAAAAAGACAGTTTTGAATTGCTGCAGGATATTTTGGAGAGCGCAGGGGAATTGCCTGAAAGAGCGGTATATGGAGATCTGGTGGCAGTAGAATTTGCAGAAGAAGCAGTGAAGTAGTGCTGAGGAGCCTGCTGTATTCCAATTGCCTGTGGCTTTATCGGTATTTGTATACAGAGGACAGTAGTCTCCTATGTATGCGGATGCAATGGTGGTTCTGTAAATAAAAAGCTGGAGAGCAGAGAATATGGCAGGTTCCTTTTATATCTAAATTTTTTAGAAAATATAAGAAAAAAATAAGAAGTAGATTGAAAATTAAAACAAAAAGAAGTATACTGGCTTTATCAAATGAAAAGGGAGGGTATTGCCATTGAAACGGAAAATGATAGCTTTGTTGTTGGGGGCGTCTATGGTAGCAGCAGCTCTTTCGGGATGTTCGGGAAAGAAAGAACCTGAGACTGAGACGAAAGTGACAACGGAGAAAGAAACAGAAGCAAAGACAGAGAAAGCGACAGAGGCTAAGACCGAAGAAACCACAGAGGCGGAGACAGAGGCCAAGACCGAAGAAACCACAGAGGCGGAGACAGAGGCCAAGACCGAAGAAGCCACAAAGGCGGAGACAGAGGTTAAGACCGAAGAAACCACAGAGGCGGAGACAGAGGCTAAGACCGAAGAAACCACAGAGGCGGAGACAGAGGTTAAGACCGAAGAAGCCAAAGAGACAGAGACTCTGACGGAAACAGAAGGAGTAACGGAAAAGGATGAGAAAGCCTTAACAGAAGCCGAGACCGAGGAAACCACGGAAGCTGAGACGGAAGCCGAGACCGAGGAAGCCACGGAAGTTGGGACGGAAGCCGTAACAGAGGAAGTAACGGAAACTAAGACGGAAGCCGAGACCGAGGAAACCACGGAAGTTGGAACGGAAGCCGTAACAGAGGAAGTAACGGAAACTAAGACGGAAGCTGAGACCGAGGAAGCCACGGAAGTTGGGACGGAAGCCGTAACAGAGGAAGTAACGGAAACTAAGATGGAAGCTGAGACTGAGGAAGCCACGGAAACGGAGACCGAAGCGGTTACAGAAGCGGAGACGGAAACGGAAATTGTGACTGAGAAGACAACAGAAACAAAAGGATTAACGGAAGCGGAAACCGCTGCTGAGACAGAAGGAGAAACGGAGGCTTTGACCGAAGCAGAAACGGAAGTTGAAACTGAGGCAGAAACAGAAGGAGGAACAGAAGCTGCTGAGGATCTGGAATATGTGGTCGCATTGCCAGAGGATGAGGCAGTAACCGGAACTGTAGAGGATCTTAAGATTGATCAGGATGATATTGTGGTGTTGTTTAACAATGACGCCCACGGCGGAATCAGCAACCATGAGGACTATTCCGGATCTTCTGAGAGCCTGGGATATGCAGGAATGGCGGCCGTGAAGGAAACAGTTTTGACGGCTGCTGATCAGGTTACCACTGTGGATCTTGGCGATGCGATTCAGGGATCTGTAGTCTGCACAGAATCCAATGGCCAGGATGTGATGGAGCTGATGGACAAGATCGGTTATGATATCTGTATTCCTGGAAACCATGAGTTTGATTATGGAATGGAAGAATTCTTAAGCTATGCAGAGAACTCTGCTGCAGACTTCCTGTCCTGCAACTTTATTGATCTTGAGAGCGGAGAATCCATCTTTGATGGATACAAGGTTGTGACCTATGATGTGGGCGATCAGGAACTGAATGTGGGATATGTAGCCATGAGCACGCCGGAGACCATTGCAAAATCCACACCCACTTACTTCCAGGATGCGGATGGAAACTATATTTACGGTTTCAATGCTGACACACCGGAAGATCTGTATGACTGTGTACAGGACAACGTGGATGCAGCGCTGGCAGATGGAGCAGATATGATCGTGGCTTTGGGACACATGGGAGATACCGGAGTGGAAAGCGACTGGTCTTCTTTAAGTGTGATTGCCAATACCACAGGCATTGATGTATTCCTGGACGGCCATTCTCACAGCACAATTCCAGGGGAACTGGTTGCTAACGAGGATGGTGAAGAAGTTCTTCTGGCATCCACAGGTACCAAGCTGGAGAATATTGGAGTTCTGAAGCTGTCCGTAGAAGACGGTGAGGTGGCAGCAGCTACCGGTTTGGTCAATGAGCTGACAAAAGAACAGTTAGAATCTGACAGCTACAAAGAAGTAAGTGAAATGGTAGATGAGATTGAGTCTCAGTACGCTTATTTGTTTGAAAAGGTGGGAGAGATGGATTTTGACATGGTGATCAATGATCCGGAAGATCCGGAACATCGTCTGATCCGTGTCGCAGAGACCAACCTGGGAGATTTCCTGACAGATGCCTATCGGATCCAATCCGGTGCAGATATTGCTTTCCTGAATGGGGGAAGTATTCGGGCAGATATTGCAGCAGGCGATATTGTGTACATGGATCTGGTCACTGTAATGCCTTGGAACTCTGAAACTGGAGTGATCGAGGTGACTGGCCAGCAGGTTTTAGATTGTCTGGAGATGGGCGCTCATCTGTATCCGGAAGAGTGCGGCGGCTTTATTCAGACCTCTGGTTTAACCTATACCATTGATACTACCATTCCTTCTTCTGTGGAAGTAAACAGTGACGGCGAGTTTGTTTCTGTAAAGGGAGAGTACCGGGTGAAGGATGTAAAGGTTGGAGAGGAAGATTTGGATCTTGAGAAAACCTATACCCTTGCCATTAACAAGTACTACGCGGAGGAAGCAGGCGATGGAATGACCATGTTCAAAGGCTCAAAGGTTATTTCTCCTGCGGAAGGAGAAGACTGGCTTATAGACCACGATGTGGTGATTGATTACCTGAAGTCCATGGACGGCAAAGTGAGCGAAGAATATGCAGATCCTTACGGTCAGGGACGAATCAAGCTGATCTTAGAGGACGTGGCGGAAGCTGCTGAGGTTCAGGACGATAAGGCTGAGACAGAAAAAAAGGAAGAAGCAGTAAAAGAGACTGAGACCGAGGAAGAGACTGAGGAAGAAACCGAGGCACAGACGGATGTCCTGGAAGCTCTGAGTGAGGAAACCACAGAAGCAGAGACTGCTGCTGAGACAGAAAAGGAAACAGAGGCCAAAGCAGAGGCTCAGGAGACAGAGACAGCGGCTGAAGTTGTGACAGAGGCTGCAGAGACGGAAACTGAGACCACAAAATAGTAACAAAACAGCAGGATAAAAAGGCAGGGATGTTGCAAAATACTTTCGGCGGTACCCTTTCAGGTGATTTTTCTGAAAATTGACATATTTTTGGAGAAAATCACGTTGAAAATTCGCCGAAATCAGTATTTTGCAACATCTCCTTTTTATAGTGGAGTTCTGTCGAAGAATGGGATTTCCGACAGACAGAGATGGAAAAATTGCGCCTTTGCGAAAAGTTTTTTTTGACAGAAGCGTGGAAAATAAATTTCATGGACTGGATTCCTGGAAGGATTTGTATTATAATGGCGAAAGCAGCGTCAGTGTACAAAGTACGGCATTGTTTCTGTAAACCGACGCTATCCAAGGGAAAAATAAAGGAGAGATGAAAATGGAATATCGTTTAGATTCCCATACCCATACCATTGCCAGCGGCCATGCGTACAATACTATTTTTGAGATGGCTCAGGCGGCGGCACAGAAAAATCTGGAACTCCTGGCAATTACGGAGCACACCAAAAATCTTCCGGGAACCTGTCATGAGCTGTATTTTTTGAATTTAAAGATTTTGCCCAGAACCATGTTTGGAATTGAGGTATTGTTTGGAGCAGAAGTGAACATTATGGACTATGAAGGAACACTGGATATGAGTCCATCTTATTTGCGGAGAATGGATGTGACCATTGCCAGTCTCCATACGCCCTGTATTCGACCGGGTACGATGGCAGAAAATACTAATGCCCTGGTTCGTGCGGCGGAGCATCCTCTGATCAACATCATTGGTCACCCAGATGATGGGAGATATCCGGTGGACATGGATACTCTGGTGGCGGCAGCCAAGGAGAACCATGTACTTTTGGAGCTGAATAACAGTTCTCTAAATCCGGAGGGCAGCAGATTAAATGCCAGAGAGGGGGATATTAAGCTTCTGGAATTGTGCAGAAAGTATAAGGCAAAGATTATTATGAACAGTGATGCTCACTGGGCCGGAGATGTGGGCAACTGCTGCTATTCCGGACCTTTGATCGAGGAACTTCAATTTCCGGAAGAATTGATCGTGAATACTTCTGTGGAAGAATATAAAAAATTTATCAATCGCTTTCAGTCTGTTTAAGAAATACTTTCGGAAAAGCTGGAGAACTGCTTTACAGTGAGAATTTAACGTGTTAAAATAGAGAAGCAACTGTATAGGAATAGCTGAAATATAAAGGAAATGTATCATGAGTAAAAGAATTCGGACAGAGGCAGTAAAGGAATTATTTACTGCGATCTTGAGTTTAAAGAATGTGGAAGAGTGTTATAGTTTTTTTGAAGATGTGTGCACAGTGAATGAAATTTTATCCCTGTCCCAGCGCTTTGAAGTGGCCAGGATGTTGACAGAGAAGAAGACTTATCTGGAGATTGCGGAAAAGACAGGCGCTTCCACAGCTACCATCAGTCGGGTAAACCGTGCTCTCACGGATGGAAACGAGGGCTACCAGATGGTATTTGAGAGAGAAAAAAAGAAAATTTCTGAGAAATAAAAAAAGAGGAGGAGGTTCCCGGAATCCGGCCATACGCAGAGCGTATGAGAAACTCTTCCTCTTTTATAGTTTTACAGATTTTTTAGTTGTTTTCTTCTTTTTTCTTTTGATATTCATCAATGAGCTTTTCAATCATTTGTTTTTTCATATAGACATCAAAGCTTAAAAGACAGATCATAGAGAAAAAGTGGAGAAACTCCTGATCGTCTGTTGGAGCGTTTTCGAAAGATTCAGCGGCAGTTTCGCACATGCGTTTGGTATCCTCCTTGATCAGTTCCAGCTCTTCTTTGCCCATCTGAAAAATTTCATTGTAGATCCGTTCCATATTAAATTCAGTATCAGACTGAAAAAAATGTTCTGTCAGAGGATTTAAGATCGTCTGGATATCGGCAAAAGACAGAAATCCCTTAAAATAATAGATAAAAATCAGAACCAGCAAATGTTCCTTGGAGTATTTTTTCTTGACCGGAGGGGGCAGCAGATGGTTCTTGGCATAGTTATTGATCATGGTTTTGGTGAGCACCTTGTCCTGGCGGTAGCGTTTCGAGTCATTTAAGTGCTCGTCCATGAAAGTGGTAACCTGATCCATGTACAGATCAATCCCCGGAATGTCCGCAGTCTTGATATAATCCAGGTGGGACAGGCTTTCCATTAGACTTTTTATCAGATTGTTTTTATCGTAATTCATCATTGTCACCTCTTTGCTCTATTATATAGTTTTTAAAACTAGATATCAAGCTATTTTTTAATTATTTGACTAATTGTGACGAATCAAGTAAAATAAAGTGCAGAAATAAAAGGAGATGGTTTTTGTGCGTCAGATGGAATTTAAAATGGAGCGGGAAGGGCTGGTAAAGCCGGGGGATCCCGTGCATGTGACAGAAGGCGTTCTTCCTTCCAGCTGGTATTACACCATCGAACCTGCGGTTGCCATGTCTGCCAATTATAAAAATAGAGAACGTCTGAAGAATTTTGACGGGACTGTGGTAGAGGTGCGCACGGATGAGAGCGGCTACACGGTGGTAGCAGAGTTTGAGGAGTAGGAACGGAACTGGGAACAAAAGAAAAATACATAAGTGGTTGGTATCCTGTGCAGAAAAGGATGAAAAGACGGTGGATTTTACAAAATTACATTGCAAGGCGAAAGATCGGTGTTCCGAAAGGGGAAGCAGGCAAAACGGGAATGGAAGAAATGTGTGCAGGAACAGATAAGGAAGAAATCAGAAAAACGAGAAAGAACTGAGGATATGGTATGGGCTTTTTGGAAGGATTGAATACACAGCAGCAGGAGGCGGTCTGTCATTTTCAGGGGCCTCTTTTGATTTTGGCGGGAGCGGGATCCGGTAAGACTAGAGTTCTGACCAATCGGATTGCCTGGCTCATTGAAGAACAGGAAGTGAATCCCTGGAATATTATGGCGATTACGTTTACCAACAAAGCAGCCGGGGAAATGCGGGAGCGAGTAGACCGAATGGTAGGTTTTGGGGGAGACGCTGTGTGGGTTTCTACCTTTCACAGCACCTGCGTCCGAATTTTAAGAAGATATATTGATCGGCTAGGATATGGAAGCAATTTTACGATCTATGATGGAGATGACCAGAAAACTTTGATGAAGGACATCTGCAGGCAACTTCAGATCGATACCAAGATCTATAAAGAGCGGGCTTTGCTGGCGGCTATCTCTGCGGCCAAGGACGAGTTGGTGGGGCCGGAGGAGTATCAGCTAAATGCGCAGGGAGATTTTACCAAAATGAAGATTGCCCAGGTATATCAGGAATATCAGAGACAGCTGAAAAAGAATAATGCTCTGGATTTTGACGATCTCATCTGCAAAACAGTGGAACTGTTTCAGACCTGTAAGGATGTGCTGGAGCACTATCAGGAACGGTTTCAATTTATCATGGTGGATGAATACCAGGATACCAACACTGCGCAGTTTCAGTTCGTAAGCATTCTGGCATCCAAGTATCAGAATCTCTGTGTAGTGGGGGATGATGATCAGTCCATCTACAAATTCAGGGGAGCTAATATTGGAAACATCCTGAATTTTGAAAGATATTTTCCCGATACTAAGGTGATTAAGCTGGAGCAGAATTATCGTTCCACCCAAAATATCCTGGATGCGGCTAATGCTGTGATTGCCAATAACCAGGGACGGAAAGAAAAATCTCTCTGGACTGCCAATGGAGCTGGAGAGAAGGTGCATTTCCGGCAGTTTATGTCCGGCTATGAGGAGGCAGAGTTTATTGCCGGAAACATTGCCAGACAGGTGCAGGCGGGAGTATATGAGTACAGGGATATTGCAGTTTTGTACCGCACCAACGCCCAGTCCCGTATGTTTGAAGAAAAATTTTTATTATCCAATATTCCCTATAAGATTATCGGAGGGATTCACTTTTATGCCAGAAAAGAGATCAAGGATCTTCTCAGTTATCTGAAAACCATTGACAATGGAGGGGATGATCTGGCGGTAAAGAGAATTTTGAATGTGCCTAAACGAGGAATCGGTGCTGCCACTGTGGGGAAGGTGGAGGAGTACGCCAGGGTCAATGATATGAGTTTTTATGAAGCTCTCAAAAAGGCAAGAGAGATTCCGGGAATGGGAAGGAGTGCAGCCAAAATAGAACCCTTTGTCACTCTGATTCAGTCCCTGCGTGCAAAAGCAGAATTTTATTCGATCAAAGAGCTTTTGGAAGATGTGATTGATCAGACCGGATATGTAAAAGAGCTGGAAGCAGAAGATACGGATGAGGCAAGAGACCGGATAGAAAATATTGAGGAGTTGGTCAGCAAGGCGGCTGCCTATGACGAGACCCAGGAAAAATCGAATTTAAGTGAATTTCTGGAAGAGATAGCGTTGGTTGCAGACGTGGATTCTCTGGATGGAGAGGGCAGCAAGGTAGTGTTGATGACTCTTCACAGTGCAAAAGGTCTGGAATTTCCTTATGTATATCTGGCGGGCATGGAAGAAGGGCTATTTCCCAGTTATATGTGCATCACTTCGGATGATCCGACGGATGTGGAGGAAGAGCGGCGCCTTTGTTACGTAGGTATCACAAGAGCTATGAAAGAGCTGACGATTACCAGTGCTAAGATGCGGATGATTCGCGGGCAGACTCAGTACAATCGGCTTTCACGGTTTGTGAAAGAGATACCGGAAAATCTGCTCCAGGCCGAGACTGGAGGAGGAAAAGAGTATGGAAACGGTGTGGATTCTGGCAAAGAGCGGGAGCCCATGGAAAGTGCAGTAAAGAAAAGTTATCAGCAGGCAAGGGAGGCTTTCCGCACAAAAGCTTTTGAGCCACGGCAGTTTCAGGTAAAGAAGTCTGACGGTTTGGAGTATGAGGTGGGAGATACGGTTTCCCATATCAAATTCGGCACTGGCATTGTGCAGAAGATCGTTGAAGGGGGACGGGACTATGAGGTTACCGTTGACTTTGAGAAGGCGGGCGTGAAGAAAATGTTCGCTGCTTTTGCAAAACTGAAAAAATTATAAACTGAAATTTTTTATAGTAAATTATAAGAAGATGTGCTATACTAAGGATAATCAGCAGGCGAAGAGAAAAGCCGTTTTTGACCTGCGAAAAGTCAGAGAAAGGACGTGGAATTATGGCAAGATTAGATGAATTAATGGCAGCACTTCAGAAAAGAGAGGACGAAAAGCATAAAAACTGTGTTCTTTGGATCCTGGCGATTGTAGGCGCCATTGCTGCAGTGGCAGGCATTGCTTACGCTGTATACCGTTACATGACTCCGGATTATCTGGAGGATTTTGAGGACGACTTTGACGATGACTTTGATGACTTCTTCGAAGATGAAGAGTTTGATGAGGACGAGGAAGAGCAGGAGGAGAAAGAAGAGCCCTCCAAAGAAGAGGAGAAGCCTTCTGAAGAAGAGTAAAAATAGTTTGCGGCAGAGAGGCTCATGGGCTTTGAAGGCTGCGTAAATTACAGGTTAGTGGATTTGGGCAGATACGAAGAAGGTATCTGCCCGTTTTTGGTTTGCAGGATACTTATTGAGAGACGAGGAGAAGAATTATGAAAAAAGGGCAGATTTATGAAGGAAGGGTTGAACGGGCAGAATTTCCTGGTAAAGGATATATTACTGTAGAGGAGCGGCAGGTGGAAGTAAAAAATGGCCTTCCCGGCCAGAATGTGCGGTTTTCAGTAAATAAAATCCGGAAGGAGAAAGCCCAGGGGCGTATCCTGGAGGTTTTGGAAAAATCACCTTTAGAGACTGAGGCGGACTGCGTTCATTTTGGAGATTGCGGGGGATGTACCTATCGGACTCTTCCTTATAAGGAGCAATTGAAATTAAAAGAAGAACAGATCAAAAAGCTTCTAGACAGTGTCTGTGAACACTATGAATTTGAAGGGATCAAGCCCAGTCCGATTCAGGAAGGATACCGCAACAAAATGGAATTTTCTTTTGGTGATGAAGAGAAGAATGGTCCTTTAGCTCTCGGAATGCATAAGCGGGGCAGTTTTTATGATATTGTCACCGTAGACCAGTGCAGGATCGTAGACGAAGATTTCCGTAAAATCCTTACCAGTGTTTTGGAGTTTGCAAAAGGCACAGGCCTTCCATTTTATCATAAATTAAGCCATGAAGGATATTTCCGTCATCTTTTGGTGCGAAAAGCAGCGAAAACAGGAGAAATTCTGGTAGATTTGATCACCAGTACGCAGGCTCAGCCGGAACTGTCGGGCATGGTGGAGGCGCTGCGCGGATTATCGCTGCAAGGGCGAATCGTGGGTGTCTTACATACGGAAAATGATCGTCCAGCGGATGTAATTCAGAATGACCGGACAGAGATCCTTTATGGACAGGATTATTTTTATGAAGAGCTTTTGGGACTGAAATTTAAGATCTCTCCCTTCAGTTTTTTCCAGACCAACTCCCTTGGCGCAGAAGTTCTTTACGAAACTGCCCGCAGTTACATCGGAGATACCAAGGACAAAGTGATTTTTGATCTCTACAGCGGCACCGGTACTATTGCTCAGATCCTTGCGCCGGTGGCCAGTCATGTCACTGGCGTGGAGATCGTTGAGGAGGCTGTGGAAGCTGCCAGAGCTAATGCTGATCGGAATGGTCTTGCCAACTGTTCTTTCCTGGCGGGAGATGTGTTAAAGGTCATTGACCAGCTGACAGAAAAACCGGATCTGATCGTTCTGGATCCGCCTAGAGACGGCATTCATCCCAAGGCGCTGGATAAGATCATCCGTTTTGGTGTAGAGCGCATGGTCTATATATCCTGCAAGCCCACCAGCCTGGTTCGGGATCTGGAAGTGCTTCAGGCCAGAGGTTATCAGGTAGAAAAGGTTTGTGCTGTGGACATGTTTCCTGGGACGGCGCACGTGGAGACGGTTGTACTGCTTTCCCACAAAAAGCCAGACGGACATATCAACGTAAAAGTTGAGTTTGGCGAGGGTGAGGGAAAAGTTCCACTTGATAATATTGCTAAAAGAGCGGAAAGCTATAAGCCCAAAGAACGAGTGACCTACAAAATGATAAAGGAGTACATAGAAGCTAAATACGGCTTCAAAGTACATACCGCATATATCGCAGAGGTAAAGAGAGATTTAGGCTTGCCGATGTACGATGCTCCTAATGCGGTAGAGAAATTGAAACAGCCGAGGAAGCATCCAACTCCAGAGAAGGTTGAAGCAATAAAGGATGCATTGAGGTATTTTGAGATAATATAGAGGGAGAAAATTATGGCGATAATAAGACCAAGATTGATAGATTTCTACAATATTCCAATAACGCAAGAAGAGGTTGATTTCGCTATTCCTTTTTTAGATGAAGATATACCATTATATTTAGATCCATTTTTGTTGTGGAAATCTCCTTCGCAGCAAGATAATGCGTTACACCTGATACTAATTAATTCATTTAATAAGTTGGGGGCAACGTATTTGAAAAATGAAGATAAAAGGGAGTTAATAGCAGAGAACTTAGCTAGCTTATCTGAGTGTAGTGAGGTAGGATTAGGTTCGGGAAAAACCAAAAAGGGATTGAAAATATCCATAAATACAGCAAAAGAGATATTAGATTTGTTCAGTATAGTGCCACAATATAAGACAGGTGGTTTTTCTCATTTTGAGGAAATACAGTTATATGTAAATAATATATCTAAGGATAGGATTAGTGATTTTGCGTGTAATTTTTTAAAGTCCTTTCTTATTGATTTTACACAAGATGAATGTAAAAAATATAATATTCCAGTAAGAGAGTTTGCGAATATTAAAGTTTTTAATCCAAAGACTTGTAGTATTGATGAAGAAAAACTGTCATTACCATATAACCCAGAGGACGAAACCCCTATTATTTTTGTTCCAAAGCGGTGGTTGCGTCATACTCCATGGATTAATTATGACGACTATTTTGTAAATGCTTATGTAAAGGAGGGCGAAGAAGATAAAATTGAAAAACCTAAAGTATTAGAATACAACAGATATAATTATGGAATGATTACAGCATATATAGCAGCAAAGGAGCGTACGCAAGCAGATTGTAAAAATGACCCATTGTTCAAACAAATACCAGTTATCTCTGCTAAAAAATGTTTGAATCAAATAGTAAAACTACCATCGGGTAAAACAGATAATGCCGATAAAAAGTTTGAAAATAGTTGTACAAAGCTATTTGCGTCTTTGTTATATCCCCATCTTGATTTTGCTCAAGCGCAAAGCAGGATTGATTCGGGAACTCAGATAAGAGATTTAATCTTTTATAATAATTGTTCATTTCCATTGTTGAAAGAATTATATGATAAATATGATTGCAGACAGATTGTTTTTGAAATGAAAAATGTAAATGAGGTTAGTAGAGAACATATCAATCAGTTAAATCGTTATCTTTCGGAGCAGTTTGGACGTTTTGGAATTATTATAACTAGAAATCCATTAAAGAAAAGTATTATGAGAAATACTATAGATTTATGGAGTGGACAAAGAAAGTGTATTTTATGCCTTACTGATGAAGATATCAGGCTTATGGTTGATGTATACGAAAATAAGCAACGTGACCCAATGGAAGTTATAAATAAGAAGTATGTAGAATTTATAAGAATGTGTCCATCTTAGGAAAGTGAGAAAATATTATGGAAAAAGATCAAATTGAAAAATTTGAAAAATTACATATTCAAATAAAGGATATGTATAATGAGCTGAGTATCTTATCAAAAAAATCTCCTGATGGGGCAATTAACAAATTTAAGTTAAAATTCATTAACCAGTTAATTGAGGAAGCTAATCAGTTTTTGAAGGAACGATATAAACCTTTTGCCGATTTTGAAAAGTTTGAAGAAGAGGATATACCTTTTAACAGTGATGTAGTAATGATTATCTCGCAATATATAAAATGTTTAGAAAGATTCAAATATGATAATGTAAAATTGCTTTCTGGGAATTGGTATTGGAATCTTTCAGATTCAAAAGATGAAGTAAAAACTTCAAGACCTTTATCGGACTTTACATTTTAGAGGGAGAAGAAATATGAAAGATACAATTACTCAAGAAGCAGTCACTCAATATGAGTTGCTTTGTCCGTTACTTTCTGGAATATATGGGGAGTTACAAGAATTATCAAAGAAAAAGCCAGATACGCCTCTTAACAACTTTAAGGTTAAATCAATAAATAGAGTCTTAGAACCAATAAAGGAATTGTTGAAAGAGGAAAATATGTACCCGTTTTTGGATGTGCTTGATATGGATGATATGCCTACAAACAGTGATGTTGTATTAATCCTGAGCCAATATATAAAATCTATGGATATTTTTCATGATAAATATTATGGATACAATTCACGTTCTGGGCAATATGAATGGAGTACAAAATAACCGTAGGAGTTCTCTTTCCTTTGAATTGCCGCTTAGTTTCGAGCAGGCAGCAGCCTATCGAAAGGTTAACGGACAGTATGTAAGGAAAAATCAGTGGAGAGATACCACTGTAAGGGTATTGATAAACCTTGATTAACAGTTAAATATGATAAGCGTATCATTGGAAA
>CABRXX010000006.1:0-70062 GCA_902475025.1 uncultured Lachnospiraceae bacterium
GGCCTGTTTATTAACATGAAGCAGGCTGTTGAGCAGGCAAAAAAGATTGCAGAGAGATATAATTTTGACATAGATGTGACAGCCAAAGTGGAAGAGATCCCTGTGGGAATCAAGCAGAAGGTGGAAATTTTAAAGGCTCTGTACCGCGGAGCTGATATCTTGATTCTGGATGAGCCTACTGCAGTGTTGACACCCCAGGAGACAGAGGAGCTGTTTATTCAGTTGGAGAAGCTGAGAAACGATGGCCGGACCATTATTTTTATTTCTCATAAGCTGGATGAGATTAAGAGAATCTGCGACAGGGCCACTATCATGAGAAATGGCCGGAGTATGGGAACCTATGAGGTGGCTGGTATCAGCACGGATGATATGTCCAAGCTGATGGTTGGCCGGGAAGTAATTTTGACCTTTGAAAAGAAACCGGTAGTGCTCAAAGAGACTATGCTGAAGGTGCGGGATCTGACGGTACACAACTCTCAGGGAGTCCTGAAAGTGGACGGACTGTCCTTTGACTTAAAGGGAGGGGAAATACTGGGAATCGCAGGCGTTGAGGGCAATGGTCAGTCTGAGCTGATTGATACCCTTACCGGTTTAAATAAAAGCTACGCAGGAACAGTTGAGGTAAAGGGCGAGGAAATCAAGCGGGACACCATTCGGGATATCCGCAATAAGAAGATGGCTCATATTCCGGAGGATCGTATGACCAGTGGCTGCGCGGCAAACTTGAATATTCTGGAAAATATGTTTTCTAATCAATATGAGGATCCAAAGTATTCCGGTAAGGTACTGTTAAAGGAGAAGGCAATCCAGAGCCGGTCAGAGGATCTGATCAAGGAATATCTGGTGAAGTGTAAATCTTACAAACAGAATGTAGGCATGCTTTCCGGCGGAAATATCCAGAAGGTGATTGTTGCCAGAGAGTTCTCCACTTCCCCAGATATTATCATCGCCAACCAGCCCACCCGCGGTATTGATGTGGGAGCTGCGGAATTTATTCGAAGGAGACTTCTGGAATTTCGGGATGCAGGTTGTGCAGTGCTGCTGGTTTCAGCAGACTTAAATGAGATCTTTTCCTTGAGTGACCGTCTGGCAGTGATGTATAAAGGAAAGTTTTCCGGTGTATTCACAGATGTGGCTGGAGTGACCGAGGAGGAGCTGGGCCAGTATATGCTGGGGTTGAAACACGATGAGAAATTGGGAGGTGTGATGTATGAATAGTGGAAAGCGTTTTGAGCTGATCCGTATGTTTTTTTCCATCCTGATCGCCCTTCTGGTGTCCTTCCTCTTGATCTTTATGGTAAGTGAGCAGCCAGTGGACGCTATTGTGGCGCTGGTGACAGGCCCCTTTAAGAGCAAGAGAAACCTGGCAAATGTAGTGGAATCCATGATTCCGCTGATCTTTACCGGAACCGGTGTATGCATCATGTTCTCTGCAAACCAGATCAATCTGGCAGCAGAAGGAGCCTTCCATTTAGGCGGCCTGGTGGCAGCCGTGTGCGCTCTGAACCTGGGACTTCCGGCAGGCGTAAGCCCTGCGGTGGCACTGTTTCTGGCAGCAGCAGCGGGTGCTGTATTTACTGCGATTCCCGCTTTCCTGAAGATCAAGACCAGCGCTTCTGAGATGGTTTCTTCTCTGATGATCAATTACCTGTCTCTGTGGTTTTGTACCTTTATTCTGATGCATGTGATTTTGGATCCGGCTGTGGGATCTGCTTCTCATAAGCTTCCCAAGACTTCAGAGCTGACAACGCTCGTTCGGGGAACCAGGATTCACACTGGTATCATCATCGCGCTGGCAGTGGCAGTGCTGGGATATATTTTCCTGTACAAGACCAAGATGGGTTACGAGCTGCGTCTGGCTGGTGAAAATGAAAAATTTGCAAAATATTCGGGTATCAGTATTGTGAAGGTGATCTTAATCTCCCAGCTGATAGGCGGCGCTGTGGCAGGCCTTGGCGGCGGCGTTGAGATGTTAAGCCCCATTTACAGCCGGTTCACCTGGACTTCTTTGTTAGGCTATGGCTGGGACGCTATTGTGATCTGTACTCTGGCCAAGAAAAATCCTTTAAAGACCCCGCTGGCAGCACTGTTTTTGGCATATCTGCGCACCGGCGCTTCCATTATGGCACGTTCTACAGACGTCACCCTGGAAGTGGTTCAGATTACCCAGGGTATTATCATTCTGCTGGCAGTGGCAGAGCAGTTCTTAAGCAAGACCAAGCATAAGATGATTGCCAAGGAAGCCAAGGCATCATTGAAGGAAGAGGGGGCAGCATAATATGTGGGAAATGTTATTGACACCTGAATTTTTTAATTCCATTTTACGGGCAACCACACCGATACTGTTTGCCACTTTGGCTTCCGGCGTGGCTGCCAAAGCCGGCATCTGCAACATGGCCCTGGAAGGTATCCTGCTGTTCTGCGCGTTGTTCGGCGTTATTTTCAGCAACCTTACGGGAAGCTGGGTGATTGCCATTCTGCTGACGATGTTGTGCGGCGGAATGATCGGTCTGATACTGGCGTTCTTTATTCTGAATCTAAAGACCGATGAGATTCTGGCGGCCATTGCCATTAACCTGACCGCTACGGGAGGAACGGTGCTCTTGCTGCTGGCTTTCTCCGGGGACCGCGGATCCTCCACCTTCTCCACCGTACCGGCGCCGTCTTTGGATATCCCTCTGGTGGGGAGCATTCCCTTTATCGGAGAGATCCTCTCAGGAAGAAATGTGCTGACGTATCTGTCTATTCTGATGGTGATTGTGATGCACCTGTTTCTTTATAAGACTCCCCTGGGACTGAAGATTCGGGCAGTGGGGGAGAACAAGAATGCGGCAGAGTCCGTGGGAATCAGTTCCCGAAAAATCCAGTACATTGCACTGATCATAAGCGGTGTACTCTGTTCCCTTGGCGGATATTTCCTATCCGGCGGATACATGAACGCATTTACCAAGGACATGCAGGCAGGCCGAGGCTTTATCGCGCTGGCAGCTTCCTCCATGGGAGCAGATACTCCTATCGGCGGATTTCTGGTTGCGCTTCTCTTTGGAAGCTCCAATGCAGTGGGGAATCAGCTTCAGCTGACCAATATTCCGGTGGAGCTGATACAGATGATTCCCTATGCCACTACTTTGATCGGACTGGCTGTGTTCAGCTATATTGTGATGAAAAGGAAGGCAAAATTAAGTGGAAAATAAGAGAAAGATCTGGATTGATGCAGATCCTGGAATTGACGATGCAGTGGCTTTTGCCATGGCTTTTGCCAATCGGGATCAACTAGACATTCTTGGTATTACCTCTGTGGCAGGAAATCAGGTCAGCGACCGGGTGACAGAAAATGCCCTGAAACTGACGGAGCTGCTGGGAGCAGAAGATATTCCTGTGGCCAGGGGAGCAAGAAAACCTCTGCTTCGTCAGGTTGTTCCGGCGGGAGAGATCCATGGAAAAAGCGGTTTGGGTTACTGCGAACTTCCGGCGCCGGAGAAGCAGACTGCTTCGGAAAATGGAGCAGAGTATCTGGCGGGCAGAATCCGAGAACTGCCGGAAGGGGAAAAGCTCACGCTGGTTCCGTTAGGTCCGCTTACTAACATTGCCTTGCTGCTGAAAGCATTTCCGGATGTGCAGGAGAAGATCGAGCAGATTGTGCTTATGGGCGGCGCTGCTGCAGGCGGAAATGTGACTGCAACGGCAGAGTTTAATATCTGGGAAGATCCGGAGGCAGCGGCTATGGTGTTTGGTTCCGGTATTCCCATTGTGATGTGCGGTTTGGATGTGACGAACCAGTGTGGTCTTACCAGGAATCAGGTGCAAGGATTGGCATGCAGTGAAGGAAAGATACAGAGAGCTTACGGTGAAATGCTTACGTTCTATTTTGACTCTCCGGCCTACCGGGATGGAGATACTGTCTGTATCCATGATGCAGCTACCATATTGTATCTTCTTTATCCGGAACTTTTTTCCGGGCGACGGTGTCAGGTGGAAGTGGACTGTTCCGAAGGGATGAACCGGGGCATGACCGTCTGCGATCTGCGGCGTACTGTCCAAAAGGGTGGCCATGTGTTGGTATTGGATCAGGTAGACTTGCCCAGATTCCAGAAGATCCTGCTGGAGACGCTGGCAGGGTATGACCGATAAAACAGGATAAGAAGTAAAAAGAAGGGGATGTTGAAAAATACCTCCGGTGGTGTCCTTTCGGTGACTTTTCTCCGAAAACGAATACGTTTTTGAGAAAAACACACCGAAAATCCACTGGGAGCAGTATTTTGCAACATCCCTTTTTAAGATCCGCCTGCTGCGGCTGATTTTATTTTGACTCCAGCTTTAGGAACAATGGGGTTCCCAGACAGGCAGATTTAGACTGGCAAATTCCTTCTCAGACAGCAAGGCACCTCTGGTTTCTACTACCTTGGAAGAGATGCGGTTGGCAATGGAAATGGACTCCGGAAGAGATTTCCCCATCTGCATGCAGGCCATAACTGCTCCTACGTGGGAATCGCCGGCTCCGATGGTGTCGATTTGAACCGCGGGAACTCCGGGAATCGTGGCTTCCTCTTTGCCATCAAAGTAATAGCATCCTTCCTTGCCCAGGGTGATGATCACAGCATTTTCAGAAAGCTGGTAAAGATACCTGCCTGCTTCTTCCAGGCTGTATTTTTCTGTGTAGGCCAAAGCCTCCTCCTTATTTAGATGGAGGATGGGATGGAGGTCAAAGACCCGTTTCATCAGTTCCGGCTTTATTTTGCGCAGTCTGGGGCCGGGAGCAAAGACAATGCGAAATTCAGGATGAAGCTCCAAATAGTCCACAATATTTACGCCTGTGGGCTCTTCAATTTCCAGTCCGCAGATGTAGACACTGTCAATCGTGTCTGAATCCAGCGTATCAAACCAGGAGCGCTGAAAACGGTATTCTGCCCCGTGGTAGGAGATAAAGGTGCGCTCGCCGTCTTCTTCCACAAAACAGTAGCAGCAGCCGTTATCGCTGTCTGGCGTGGGAATGGGAGAGGTGATGCCCCGCATGGCCAGATGCGTTTTTACAAATGCTCCGTAAGCCCCTGTTCCTACTGGGAAAAAGGGGATATAGGGAACGCCGAAATGGCGGATAATATCAGAGGTGTTGTAGGCACAGCCACCCAGGGACATTGTCTGGGATTTTACATGAACATCTTCACTTTTGCCTGGCAGATGATTCAGGTTAATGATCACATCCACAACAGCAGATCCGATGACCAGAATTTTCTTCATATCAAAAACTCCTTCAAAACATAAAATTTACCTATTGCAGTTCTATTCTACCAGAAACCGTCTAAAAAGCAACGGGAAAAGCTGAAATTCGGAGAAAACCGACAGTGCTTTTTTAAGAGACTGAGTGAAGCACACAGTAAAGATGCGGGGAAGTTTACCTTTTGTAAAAGTGCGCTGTCGGTGCGTGAATAGAATGGCATAAAAACGAAAAACGTCAAAATAACATAAAAATCTTTTTGATAAGAAGAAAAAAATACAAATTTTAAAAATCTCTTTTTTAAACAAAAATGAAAAAGTAAAACTGTATAGATTTCACAGATTTTAAAAATATATTTTAGACATGTTGACAGAAGCGTAAAAATGTAATATTATATCGGTGTAACGATTTAGCAAATGCGTTATTTATTTTTTACTAATTGCTAAAACGATTTACAGACAAGGTAAAGGTGTAATGAAAATGTACAATATGAAAGAAATGACATGGAAAGAATTTGAGAATAAAAAGGATCAGGTGTTGATTTTACCGATTGGATCCACGGAGCAACATGGTCCGCATCTTCCGCTGAGTGTAGATACGGTGATTGCAGAAGGATTTGCAAAACGGCTTGCAGAGGAACTGGATGGAGTGTGTGCCCCTGCTTTGTCCTATGGATACAAATCAAAACCCATGAGCGGCGGAGGTCCGTTGTTTCCAGGGACAATTGACTTGAATGGCAGTACTCTGCAAAACCTTTTGCTGGATTTATTTTTGGAATTTGCAGCAGATGGGTATACAAAAATTTTTGTTATGAATGCTCACTTTGAGAATGATGCGTTTATTGCGGAAGCTATGGAGCTTGGATCTCGCATCTTGGGGGCCAAAGTTCATTTCGTGCTTTCGAACTGGTGGGATCCTATACCGGAAACTTTGATGGATCAGATCTTTGATGAAGTTCCGTTTCCAGGATGGGCACTGGAACATGCAGCAGTTACAGAGACTTCGCTGATGATGTATTTTGCACCGGAGCTTGTGAGGGAAGATCGAATTGTTCCTGTGGTCCCGCTGGTTCCAGCGGCATATACAGAGTATCCGGTACGTGCAGGGGTGATTAATGAGAGCGGAGTGTTAGCAAGTGCGTATTCTTCCTCTGCTCAAAAAGGGAGATTGATTGTGGAAACGGTTCTCCCAAGATTGAGGAAGATTGCAGAAGAAGTATTTTACAGGTGACGTTTCGTAAAATTTAGTGTCGGGTGTGGCACTGTTTAATAAAAGGAGGAAAGCAAAATGAAAAGAATCGTAGCACTGGTAATGGCAGGATGTATGGCAGGCGGTATGGCAACTTGCGCAGCAGCGGAAGAACCCTTGAAGGTTGGTTTTAGTTTGCCGGCAATGACGTTTCCTTTTTATGTTCGTATGTATGAGCAGATGGAAGAGGAGGCAAAGGAGAGAGGATGGGAACTGTCTTTTGTAGATGGCAACTTGGATGCCGGGACACAGATGAATGGCCTTCAGGACATGATCAATAATGAAGTGGATGTGATTGTGGCGGCTTCCTGGTACATTGATGCATTGACCGATATCTTTGTACAGTGTGAGGAAAAAGGAATTGCAGTATTTCTAATGGATAATATGGTGATCCCGGATGAATGTGAGAATGCGATCACCTTTACCACCGGCACGGACAACTATGATGCGGGTGTTGTGGGAGGAACCTGGTATGCGGATTATCTGAAAAAGAACCAGCGGGATTCTGTTAATATTGTGACTATGGCTCAGTGGAGTGAGCAGACCACCAAACGTGCGACTGGTTTTATTGACGCTTTGAAAGAAAACGGAATCGAAGTAAATGAACGGAACTCTTATAATGCAGGAAAACGGGAAACAGCAATGACCTGCATGGAAGATGCCCTGACGGCCTATGATGATCTGACAGTTGCATACGGCTGCAGCGCACAGGATTCTCTTGGCGCTTACGATGCTACCGCAGGTGCAAACAGAAGTGAAGTGGAGATTTTTGGTTTTGACGGTGAGGATGAGGAACTGGAGCTGATTGATAAAGGAACAAACTACATTGCAACGATTACTCAGGATCCCAAAGGACAGGCTTCTTTGTTGGCAGATAACCTGGACAAATATCTGGCCGGCGAAACCATCGAACAGATTCAGAAGACTCCGGCAGGAGTATATTGTGCCGAGGGACAGTTAACTGGCGCGGAAATCATGGGAGAATAAGCTTATCGGAAGAGCTTCTGGGGAACGGAAGAGAGCATTGAGAGAGGGGGAGGGGGATGCAAAATACGAATCCCCAGTCCTCCTAAGGACTGAAAGGGGGCAGCGATATGCCGGATACAGTAGAAATCCTGAAACTGACCGGAATTAACAAGGAGTTTCCTGGTGTGAAGGCGTTGACAGATATTAGTTTTTCTCTTCGCAAAGGCGAGGTTCACGCGTTAGTAGGGGAAAACGGAGCAGGAAAGTCAACGCTGATGAAAATTTTATCAGGTGCATATACGAAAGACAGTGGGGTGATTGAGTTTGAAGGGAAACAGGTGGAAATCACATCACCAAAGTTTGCAGAAGAGATGGGAATTGCCACTATTTATCAGGAATTAAATCTGATCCGCAGAATTACCGTGGCAGAGAATGTGTATTTGGGCAGATACCCCAGAAAGAATGGATTGATTGACTGGAATCAGGTCAATCGAAAAGCAAAGGAGCTTTTCGAAAGCTTTGACATTGATATTGATGTGAGGAAGCAGCTGCGCAGCATCAGTATTGCAGAGCAGCAGATTGTAGAAATTATTAAGGCGGTTAGCATGAATGCGAAAGTAGTGATTATGGACGAACCTACATCCTCACTGACTACTAGGGAGACGGAAATCTTATTCCGCATTATTCGTACTTTAAAAGAAAGAGGAACAGCAATTATCTTTATCACACACAGGCTGGATGAGATTTACCAGATCTGTGACAGAATGACCATCATGCGGGACGGCTGCTATGTGGGTACCAGAGACGTGGCAACCATCACCAAGGCAGAGATGATTGCTATGATGATTGGACGTGAGTTAAAGCAGCAGTATCCCCCGAGAAATTTTGAACCAGGAGAAGTTGTTTTTGAGGCAAGGCATCTGGATGATGGAGGCTATCGTGTAAAGGACGTATCCTTCCGTGTTCGGGCCGGAGAGGTTTTGGGATTTGCCGGACTGGTAGGCGCAGGCAGAACGGAAACGATGCGGTTGATATTTGGAGCGGATAAAAGGGCAGGAGGACAGATCTTTATTGATGGGAAAGAGGTAAAGATAGAAAGTCCCAGAGATGCCATTGCAAATAAAATTGGATTTGTGACAGAAAACAGAAAAGAAGAGGGACTCTTCCTGCGCACCAGCGTGCGTATGAATACCGTGATGGTTGCGCTGAAAAAAATTCTGAGAATGAATCTGTTTTTTGATTTCAGGAAAGAAAAAGAGATCGCAGAGGATTATGTAAAGAAATTAAATACTGTAACGCCTCATGTAAACCAGCGGGTGATGTTTTTAAGCGGTGGGAATCAGCAAAAAGTGGTTCTTGCAAAATGGTTATTTTCTGATTCCAGAATCATTATTTTTGACGAGCCTACCAGAGGAATCGATGTGGGAGCAAAAAGGGAAATTTATGAGATTATTAATCAGTTGGCAGCGGAGGGGAAGGTAGTAATTGTGGTTTCTTCAGAAATGGAGGAAGTTATGGGGATTACAGACCGGATTCTGATCATGCATGAAGGCAAAATTGCTGGTGAACTTACGAAAAACGAATATTCTCAGGAAACCATCACGGAATATGCAGTAGGAGGGAAATAAAGATGCAGAAAAACAGTCCTATTAAAAAAATTGCCAAGATTGCGAATGATATGGGGGCGTGGCTCCTGATCATCGTAGTAGCACTTTTTCTTACATTTACAACCGATAAATTTTTAACCGCGGACAATATTTTAAATGTTCTTCGTCAGACAGCGGTGACAGCGATTACAGCCCTGGGGGCGTCCTTTGTAGTACTGGGAGGAGAGATTGATCTGAGTACTGGTATGGCATCCACACTGGCAGGATGCAATGCAGCACTGTTAATGACAAAACTGAACTTTGGCGTAATTCCTTCCATCATTGTTGCTGTGTTGATTGGTTGCCTTTGCGGTATGGTTACAGGATTGATTGTTACATATTTTAAAATTTCATCCTTCATGGCCAGTTTGGCTATGCAATATATCATTCAGGGTATTATTTTGATCACTACAAACAGTATGCCCATCACAGGACTTCCGGACAGCTTCATGGTTCTTGGGCGGGGATATGTGGGCAATTTTCTTCCGGTACCCATTATCATTATGGCAATTTTCTTTATTGTCGGAGCGATCCTTTTAAAGTACACCATTTTTGGACGTGGCGTTATGGCGATCGGTGAAAATGCAGAGGCAGCCAAGTTGTCAGGATTGAATGTCAATTTGACAAGAGTGGCCATGTTTGTAGTGTGCGGTTTTTGTTCTGCATTTGCAGGAATCGTACAGGCTTCGCGTATGTCTTCCGGTCAGCCCTCTTCCGGTACAGACCTGTCTTTGCAGGCACTGGCAGCCGTATATATCGGAGGTACGTTTAAAGGCAATATGCTCAATACCCTGGCCGGTGCTTTGGCATGGGGATTTGTAAACAACGGTATGAACCTGCTGGGGGTCAACGCATATTGGCAGAAGGTGGTTCTCGGTGTCGTGATTATCGTGGCAGTTGGATTTGATATTTTCCGGGCTAAGATGAGTACTGCAAAACACTAATGAAAGGCAGGTAAACTCATACGAAAAGCCTTGCAATAAAAGTTGAAAAATGAAAAGAAGTTATTATTTTTCTTAAAATATAGGAGGAAACAGAAATGAAAGTTGCTTACACTGCATGGACCTGGCTTCAAGATGAATACAATAACTGGGCACCGCCCAGTCCTTATCCGAAACGGGATTTTGAACAGTCTTTGAGAGATTTAAAAGACTGTGGATATCAATATATGGAGAATTTTAATGTCGTTGCAGATATTTATGAAAACGATAAGGAAGAATTTGATGCGCTGATGGAGAAATACGGAATTGAGTTTTCCTGTATTTACACTTACCTTACCGATAATCTGGAAAAAGATCTAAAGATTGGTGAGCGCTGTGCAAAATTTGCAAAAGAGCATAATTTTTCAATCATGAATCTGGAGATGCCAAGAAAGAAAATCGGACAGCCGTTGGATGAAGAGACAATGCTTGGGGTATGCAGAGCAGCGGATGAGATGGCGAAGGTCTGTAAAAAGTATGGTCTGCAGATGAATATGCATCCTCATTGGGGTACTTATGTGGAAACAGAAGCACAGATTGATTTTTTCCTGGAGCATGTAACAGAGGATATGAAACTCTGTCTGGATACTGCCCATACGACGCTTTGCGGGATGGAACCAAAATATCTGTATGACAAATATTTATCTGCAGGAAAAGTGGGATACGTTCATCTGAAAGATATTTCCGGGGCACCGGGAGAAGAAAGAGACTGCGTGGGCAAGATGGTTCAGGATCCAGAGTTGTATCGGGTAGCAGATCCAGCCTATCCACCCAGAAGATTCCGCGCACTGGGACAGGGAATTGTAGATTTTCCAGGTATCCTGGAAGTTTTGAAAAAACATGGCTATGACGGATTTTTGACCGTAGAGTTGGACTTTAACCGGGTCAATAATTATGAATCAGCAAGAACATCCAGAAAATATATCAAAGATATGCTTGGGCTGTAAAAAAGAAAGAACCAGAAGAAAGGAGGAAAGGAGTATGAGAAAAGCGTATATTTTCTATGGAGGTTGGGATGGACACGAACCGGAACAGGTAAGCGCAAGATTTAAACGAATGTTGGAAGCGGAAAATTTTGATGTGGTTCGTGAAGATAATATGAACCGTCTGGATGATGAAGAATTTTTAAGATCTATGGATCTGATTATTCCGCTTTGGACGCAAGGGTATCTTGGCGATTGTAGATGTTTTCGTCTTTGTGATGCCATTGCCTCCGGCGTTGGAATCGCAGGCTGCCATGGGGGAATGTGTGATGCGTTCCGTTGGAACATTGAGTATCAGTTTATGACAGGAAGCCAGTGGGTGGTTCATCCGGGTGATATCTGGTATCATCACTTATCTGATTTGGATCCGAAAAACATTGAGGAGGTAAATCGGGAGTATCCCAGCCCGGATGGTGCATTTGAGCGAGAATATGAGGTTCACTTTAAGAAAGGATGTTCTTCGCCTATCATTGAGGGTTTGGAAGATTTTAAAGTGAAGACAGAGCAGTATTATCTGCACCTGGATCCCTGTGTCAATGTGCTGGCAACCACTCAGGTAGATACATTAGGACCGCATACGCCGAATGGGATTGTAGAGATGCCGGTGGCATACACAAAGCTGTGGGGAAAGGGAAGAGTGTTTTACACTTCCATGGGACATAAAGATAATATCTTTGATATTCCCTCTGTGGGAGAGATGGTTCGCCGCGGGTTTCTGTGGGCTGCAAGAAAAGAAAAATAGGTTGTTTGTAAATTAAGAATATATTTAGAAAATTAGTCACAAGGAGGCTAAAATTATGCTTGCAAAAGGTGTTTTTGTTACAGATTACATGAAATTAGGACTTATGGACTATGATGTTCCAGAGCCAAAGTGGAATAAAGTGATGGTAAAGACGAAAGCCTGCGGCGTATGCTGCTGGGATTCCTGGCTGTATCGGGGCGTGAATGCTCCAGGCCCTATGCCTTATGTGATTGGCCACGAGGGAGTTGGCATTGTAGAGAAGGTCGGAGAAGGTGTTACTTCTCTGAAAGTGGGAGACAAGGTATTTTGTGCTTCCGGATGCAATGAGATGATGTGCGAATATTTTACTGTTCCGGAGGATGGGCTGGTAAAACTGCCGGATGACACAGAGGATTGGGCAAAAGCGGTATTGGAGCCCAACTGCTGTGTGGTAAACCTGTTAGATATTTCCCATATCAGGCCGGGGGATCATGTGGTGCTGGTGGGTGCCGGCTATATGGGATTAATGACTCTCCAGGGAATTATGAATGGCTCACCTGCTGGTCGTGTAACTGTATTTGAGCTTCGGGAAGACCGTAGAAAGATGGCAGAGGAATACCACCCCTATGAAGTGCTGGATCCGGAAAGTGAAGATGGAAAACGGGTGATTGCAGAAATTCAGGCAAAGGGAGGTGCAGATGTTTGCATTGATTTTGGGGCATCTGCTTCCGGTTTCCATTTAGCAGACTCTATGACCAAAGAAGCAGGAAAATTGATTGTTGGAAGTTTCCATCGCACAAAATTGGAGTTTGACGGATCAAAATGGCACTTAGGCGGGCTGACAGTGTACAATTTGTCTCCCATGAGCAATGCGCATTATCGAGAAATTATTCCAAGAACTTATGAATTGATCAAACGCGGTGTGTATGATCCCGCAAAATATATGACCCATACGGCTCATTACAAGGATGCGGAAGGCATGGAGTATCTGTTCCAGCGTGCAGTGGACAAGAAGGATGGATATATCAAGGGAGCAGTGTTGTTTGATTGATTAAATAGGTATAAGAATAAGACAAAAACGGCAGGGCAGGAGGGGAACCGCTTGCCCTGCCAGGTGTTTGATCAATTACAGTATCAAATATATCTACCAAAATTAAGAAGAGTTGGAACACGCATCATATTGAGGAGGAAAAATTATGTCAGGAAAATTTCCAAGAACGATGGTGGGTGGAGTATCCCTACCGCGGATGATTATTGGATGCAACTGGATTTCCGGTTTTAGCCACAGAAGTGCAGCAGGGGATACTATGATCAGGGAACGCCATCATAGTCCCGAGAGTTCGGCGGCTATTTTTGAGACTTTTATGAACGAGGGGGTAAACGCAGTGCTGGGGCTGTTTGGAACAGATCCCAATCTTCGGAAAGCAGTAGATCTGGCTCAGGAAAAAACGGGAAAAGAAATGATCATTATTGACGAGCCGATACTGAATATGGATGACACACCGATGGCAAGACATGAGGCGGAGCTGGAAATTAAAGAATGTGCAAGGCGGGGAGCAAAATTTTGTCTGCCATTACATTCCTGTATCGAACAGTTAGTGAATAAAAACACAGAAACTATGGATCGTCTGCCGGATTATCTGAAAATGATCCGTGACGCAGGGATGATTCCTGGTTTGTCTGCCCATATGCCGGAAGTGATCCAGTATGCAGATAAAAATGAATATGATGTGGAAACTTATATTCAGATTTTTAACTGCATGGGATTTTTAATGCAGGTGGAGATTGAAAGTGTGGCTAAGATCATCCATGCTGCCAAGAAACCGGTGCTTACCATTAAACCCTGTGCAGCTGGAAGAACCACCCCCTATGTGGGGTTGAATTTCTGTTACAATACGATTCGTCCTCAGGATATGGTGGCAATCGGATGCTTTAACACGAATGAGGCGCTGGAAGATATGGAATATGCCAGAGCTGCGATTGAAAGACGGCTTCCAGACGTATCTCATAGAAATAGTCCTTTATCTACCAGTGTGATAAAAGGATGCGTATAATCGTCATTCTTTGCCGGTAATTGGGGAAAATGAATAAGTGATACTTGTGAGGCTATGTTTTTTAGGTTATAATTTTGTTACAAGTAGTACTTTTTTCGGGGGGGGGGTAAAATGAGAGTAACGATAAAAGATATTGCAAGGGAGACCGGCTTGTCGCCAACGACAGTCTCTATTGTTTTAAATAATAAGCCTCACCGTTTGTCGGAAGAAACCAGGCAGAGAGTTTGGGAAATTGCAAAGAAAATGAATTATCGCCCCAACAGTATGGCGGCCAGTTTAAAAACTAAAAAGACAAAAACGGTTGGGATGATTATATCTAGTTTTACGGATGCCTATTATGGTGAATTAGTAAGCGGCGCAGAGGAAAAATGTCTGCAGGAAGGTTATGCGCTGATTACCTGTACAGAGGATGCTTCCAATCCCCAATATATCAATTTGCTGATTGATAGAGGGGTTGACGGGATTATTCTTTCGGGAAGCGGTTTTTATCGTGATAAGAGACAGGAATTAGTAGAATATATTCAAAGCTTTGGGATTCCGGTTGTTTCAGCAGATTCTTTGATGCAGGCGGATAAAGTAATGAATGTTTGTTCTGACAACCTTTTAGGAGGCTATCGGGCAACTGCCCATTTGTTGGAATTGGGACATACAAAAATTGGCTGTATTACCGGTCCTATTGAGCGAGAGGGCAATAATGGTTCTGCCAGCCGGAGATACCAGGGCTATCGAACAGCCCTGAAGGAATATGGCATTCCATTTCAGGAGCGTTATGTTGCGCATGGAGAATTTAATATAAGATCTGGGATGGAATGCACGCCGCACCTGATTGAACAGGGAGTTACAGCAATTGTTGCGGCCAATGACCTGTGTGCATACGGCATCTATAAATGGGCAAAAGAACACCACGTCCGTATTCCAGAGGACTGTTCTGTTATTGGATATGATGATATTCAGTATTCAGATTTTTTTAATCCCAGTTTGACTACGATACGTCAGCCAGCTCACAAAGTGGGGTATGAGGCTGCCCGGAAAATTATAGAGTATACGGATGACGGAGAGGGTTTCGTACAAGAAGATATCATTTATCAGCCGGAATTGATTATAAGAGAAAGTACCTGTGCGCCGGGAAAGGGCAGATAAATTTTGTCCTTTTGTTTGCAGATGAGGCGTAAAGAATGGATATGGATGGTTTTTTCTTGAAGGTTGCGTTTTGTTAGTATACATAGAAGGAGAAGGATATGAAAAAAGATCGTTTACTTAATCCGGAAATATTAAAAGAAGTTGCAGCTTTGGGGCATACAGAGTATTTTTGTATTGCAGATTGTGGTTTGCCAGTACCAAAGGGAGTAAAAGTGATCGATGTTTCTGTAACAGCAGGAATCCCTGGATTTTTGGATGTATTAAAAGCGGTAGAAAAAGAATTGGTAGTAGAATCATGCATTCTTGCAGCAGAGATTGAAACTGTAAATTCCAAACTTCTCTCAGAGGTAAAGGAAGTACTGGGAGAGATGCCGGCGGAATTGCTTCCCCATGAGGAGTTCAAGAAACTGACTGCGGGTGCAAAATGCATCGTGCGCACAGGAGAAACTTCTTCCTATGCCAATATTATTTTGGTCGGCGGTGTTAATTTTTAAAATAGAACTTTTGATAATGGTACGGTATAGGGGATGCTGCCTGTTTTATTCTGGAGCATCTCCTTTTTGTGATTTTACAGGATAGAAAATTGCCAGCAGGGGTGAAGCACACTTTGGACTAAGCATTCTGCTAAAACTTAGATTTTCACAATTCTTACATAATTTCATCACGAATTGAACACATTTCCAACAACAAATAAACACAATTCCAACTTAAAATATCCTTATAACTTTATTAAATGCAAAGGAGTATTACAAGATGGAAAAGATTCAGTCAATTCAAACAGCAAAGAAGAAAGTTCTTGCAGTGTGGTTTGCCGCAGCTTTGATGGTAACCTGGGCGCTGTGGTTTCCAATGGCCGTACATGCTGCAGGCGATGTCACCATGAGTACCGACTACCCAGGGATTTCCTTGAAACCCGGAGATTCTGCCAGCTTTCCATTGTATTTGATTAGCGGAGAAGATACGGAACTGGATGTAAAGCTTACTGCAGATTCCCTGCCGGAAGGCTGGGAGGGTTATTTCCGCGGCAGTGACAGCCATGTGAGTCAGGTACACGTGTCTGCCGGGCAGACGAAGGAGGAAAGCCCGGAATTAAGCTATGCACTGACGATACCGGAGGAGGTAGAAGAGGGAGAGTATCAGGTGGTATTGAAAGCGGATGGAGGCATGGGAAATACTGCAGCACTGCCTCTGACGATTCAGGTAACCAAGGAAGAGGCTGGATCCGGCAACTTTACAGCAGAATATCCGGAGCAGCAGGGGGCCACAGGAACCAGCTTCAGTTTTGATACCACGCTTGTAAACAACGGAATTTCCTCTCAATCCTACAGTCTTTCCGCCAAGGCGCCGGAGGGATGGCAGGTGAACTTCACACCTTCCGGTGAGACAAATCAGGTGGCCAGTCTCCCGGTGGACGCAGGTTCCAGTCAGGGGATCACTGTGGCTGTAATTCCAGGGGAACAGGTGGAACAGGGTACGTATACTGTTGACTGTACTGCAGTGTCTGCCAGCGAGACATTGAAGCTCCAGCTTCAGATAACGATTACAGGGACCTATGATGCTGTGCTTACCACTCCCACCGGAAACCTGAGCATGGATGCTTATGCGGGCGAGGAGACTCCTATTACTTTAAGCATTCAGAACACAGGAAATGTTGCACTGGAAAATCTGCAGCTTACCAGCTCTGCATCTACAGACTGGAATGTGCGGTTTGATGAGACAACGATCGATTCTTTGGAAGCGGGTGCTACAAAAGAGATCACAGCCTACATACAGCCAGCGGAAAATGCGGTGATCGGAGATTATGTAACGTCCATTACTCTGAGCAATGACCAGGTTTCTCAGGAGATGGATCTGAGAGTGTCTGTGAAGAATCATACTACTTGGGGATTAGCAGCAGTAGGGATTATCGTGGTTCTGTGTATTGGTCTTGGGATGATCATTCGCAAATACGGGAGACGGTAATTATGACAGATAATAAGGATATCATTACGATCAATGATTTGACCAGGGCTTATGGAGAGAAGGTAGCGGTAAATCATCTGAATCTTTCCATTCATCAAGGGGAAGTGTTTGGACTTCTAGGCCCCAATGGAGCAGGAAAGACCACTACCATTCTCATGCTTCTGGGGCTGACAGAGCCTACTTTGGGGAGCGCTTCCATCGCAGGGCTGGACTGCACCAGAAATTCCATAGGTGTAAAGCGTATCACCGGTTACCTGCCGGATAATGTGGGGTTTTATCCGGATATGACCGGACGGGAGAATTTACGATTTACCGGACGGCTCAACGGACTTTCTGAAAAGGAGATAGAAGAAAAAATTCAGAGGCTGCTGGAGAGGGTGGGAATGACCCATGCAGCAGATCAGAAAACAGGGACTTATTCCAAGGGTATGCGGCAGAGGCTTGGAATTGCAGATGTGCTGATGAAGGATCCGCAGGTGATCATTATGGATGAGCCGACACTGGGGTTGGATCCGGAAGGAATGCGGGAATTTCTGCATCTGATTAAGGAGCTGTCTGTGGAGGATGGGAGAACGGTATTGATTTCCTCCCATCAGCTTTACCAGATTCAGCAGATCTGTGACCGGGTAGGCATTTTTGTATCCGGTAGCCTGGTGGCCTGCGGGCGTATCGAAGAGTTGGGAAAGCAGATTGCTATGGAGGGACATTTTGTTCTGGAAGTGGAAGCTGAACCGTGTGATGACCGATTTTTAGGGTTCATTCACAGTCTCTTGGGAGTGATTGGTATAGAAAAAGAGGGAAGTAAGTTTATTGTCCAGTCAAGCCGGGATCTGAGAAAAGATATCACAGGTTTTCTTGGAACCCACGGATATACAATGCTGCACCTGCGTCAAAAGGGCGGAGACTTGGATGAGATTTACCGGTGCTATTTTGAAAAGGCAGAACAGGAGGAGAAGCAGAATGGAACAAAGAAAAGCGGCAGACGTTTCGCTCCAAGGCGGTAACGGAGGCTCTGACTGTGCTGAACTGAAAGGACAAAACAGGGAGGCTGAAAGGGAAACCCTGAGCAGTGATGTCAAGCCTGACGGCTGGGACAGAAAAGAGATATTGGAAAGAAGAGAGCAGAAAACAGGGCTGGAAAGTCAGAAACGAAAAAAAGTCCAGACGGCCAGGCAGGTGAGCAGCCATAGTCTGGCAGCTCTTTATCGGAAGGAAATGACGGATCATATCACCAGTCGAAGATTTGTGATCATTATGCTTTTGGTGACAGCCACCACCATTGCCAGTATTTACGGAGCTTCTGTGGGATTGCCGGAAGCTTTGGAAAGCAACCGTGATTTTGTGTTTCTGAAGCTGTACACCACAGGAGGCAATTCGATTCCTTCCTACATGGCGTTTATCGCATTGATCGGACCTTTTGTGGGGCTGATGCTGGGGTTTGACGCCATTAACAGTGAAAGGAATAACGGTACCCTGAATCGTCTGCTGTCTCAGCCGATTTATCGAGATTCTGTGATCATTGGAAAGTTTCTGGCCGGGATTTCTCTGATTTCTATTATGGTAATTTCCACAGGGGTTCTGATTGGTGCGGCTGGATTTTTACAGATTGGGATTGCCCCCAGCGGTGAAGAAGTGATTCGGGTTTTAGTATATCTGTTTTACACGATTGTGTACATTGGATTTTGGCTGGCGATCTCTATGCTGTTTTCTGTAGTGTGCAGGCATTCTGCCACTTCGGCTTTGGCATCCATTGCCCTTTGGATCTTCTTTGCTGTCTTTATGAGTCTTCTTGCCAGTATTACTGCAAATGCTCTGTTTCCGGTATCGAATCAATATGATGCGATGGTAAACTCCATGAGCAATTATAACTGTGAATTGTATCTGAATCGTATTTCTCCCTATTACCTGTATGGGGAGGCTGCCAGCACTATTTTAAATCCAGCGGTGCGTGCCGTAAATGCAGTGACGGTTTCCCAGCTGGTAGGAGCTATTTCCGGCTATCTGTCTCTGGGACAGAGCCTGCTTCTGGTGTGGCCTCATCTTTTGGCTTTGGCAGCTCTGACGTTGGCGGCGTTTGCTATCTCGTACGTAAAATTTATGCGTCAGGAGATCAGGGGAAATTAGCAGGATATTTTAATGCCGGGTTGCTGCTGCCCTTTAGTGCATTCCGCCAGCAGGCTGGAGAGCCGGACGGGCTCCAGGACACAGCTGCAATCTCAAAGAAATAAGACTTTACACCCTATTACCCTTATGCTATGATATCAGAAAAAGGAGGAAGCAGTATGACAGACAGCGAAAAGCTTGATTTACTTTTATCTGAAATGCAGGGCATGAAAGCAGAAATGCAGGGCATGAAAGCAGAAATGCAGGACATGAAAGCGGAAATGAAAGACCGGCTTTCTGTCGTCGAGGATAAGGTTTCCGCCCTTGAAAACAAGGTAGTAAATATCTCATTGCATATTGAAAATGTTACGGATAAAAATATCCAGCTGATAGCGGAAAACTTTATCGAGTTGACCAAGAAACTCAATGCAGCAATTCCTGCAGCTGATAAGAACTTAGCTTATGAAATAAAGGTCAATTATTTGACGGAAAGGGTGCAGAAGCTGGAAGAACAGGTTGCAGAACTAATTTCCAAAACAGCATGATGTTGCAGCCATTGTCTTAAAATCAAAAATGGTCAATCTGCAGAGCCGAAAAAGGCGTTAGAATACGGAGATGTTATGAGAATACTGGGGTTTTTCAAAATCATTCTCTGTGTATTGACAAAGGTTTGAAGGATACGTATTTAAAGTGGCAGCTTGAGATCACAGTTAAATAATGAAAAAACAAAAAAATCTAAACATAGCAAGGTGAATTACGGCCAGGCTTTTGGGAGTGTCAAAAATCATTTAACCAAATGATTTTGCGGCACTCCCATTTTTATAGGCAATTCTTTTTTATTTAACCATGGGATTGTAAAAAACAGGAAATGCTTTTATAATGAATTTGATAAAAGAGCCGGATGATGTTACCGGAATACCGGAACCTATTCGGACATGGGCAGACGGCTGCAAAAGAGGCGGCCGACAACTGCCGGAGAGGAAGGACAGGATGAAAAAGAAACCCCATTCAAGCTGCGAGCTCTGTGCCAATTATGTATATGATGAGGATTACGAGGCGTATGTGTGCGATGTAAATCTGGATGAGGATGAGATGGTGCGATTTTTGTCAGACAGTTATTATGACTGTCCTTATTACCGCAATGGTGATGAGTATGCGGTAGTGAGAAAGCAGATGTAGGAGGAGAATATGAAAAAAATATTAGTTGTTATTGATATGCAGAATGATTTTGTAGACGGGGCGCTGGGAACGCCGGAGGCGGCAGGCATTGTGGATGCGGTGGTGAAAAAGATCCGTTCTTATGAAGGAGAAACTGTCTACGCCACCAGAGATACGCATCAAAGAGATTATCTCAACACCCAGGAGGGGAAGAATCTTCCAGTGGAGCACTGCATTGAGGGAACCAAGGGCTGGGAGCTGAATGATCGAGTGGCAGAGGCACTAAAGGATGGGAAGGTGATTGACAAGCCCACTTTCGGTTCTGTGAATCTGGTACATGAGCTGTCCCAGATTGGCGCCAGAGAGGAAGTAGAGATCGAGCTGGTTGGACTTTGTACCGATATCTGTGTAGTGTCCAACGCGCTGCTGTTAAAGGCAGCTATGCCGGAGGTGAAGATTTCTGTGGATGCGTCCTGCTGTGCAGGAGTCACTCCGGAGAGCCATAATGCAGCTTTGAAGACTATGGAAATGTGCCAGATCCAGGTGCATTGACGGGGAAGGATAGATGAAAGAGAAAAGGAGAGCACAGGTGCAGCAGCAGACAGAGCAGCAGTCTCAAAATCAGGGCCGGTCCAAAGCGCGGCTTTCAAATCAGCAACCGACACAAGACGAAGCCCATGGGGAAACAGGAAAGCAGATGCAGCAGGCCAAAATCAAGGCAGCTGTATTGGCAGATGCATTGCCCTACCTGCGTGACTTTAATCAGAAGATCATGGTGATCGGCTATTTTTGCAGCAATTTTTTAAGCGGGCAGCAGGAGCAAATGGTGATGCAGGACATTGCACTGCTTAAAAGTGTGGGGATGAAGCCAGTCATTGTGCATGATTCCAGAATTGGAGCGGATAAGTTCCGGGAAAATAAGCGTTTTGCCAAGCTGGTGGAGCTTTGCGGTGTAAAGGCAGTAGGGATCTGTGGTACAGATGAGGAGACTATCCGGATGACCCTGGAGCATGGATATATCCCTGTGATCACTCCAAACGATATTGATACGGAGATGCTTAACCTGGATCCGGGAGATACGGCAAGGGAGATTGCGCTGATGCTTCAGGCGGAAAAACTGATCTATTTAAGCAAATATCCCGGGATTACCTGGTCAGAAGGAGAACAAAAGGTTCTTTCTATGACGGTTTCAGAGTTAAAATGGTATCTTAAGGAGCAGCAGCTTACTCCTGATTTTTCCAGGAAAATCAGCAATATTCTTCTGGCCCTGGAGGGAGGCGTGCGAAGAGCCCACCTGATTGATGGGAAGATGGAGCATGGCCTTTTGCTGGAACTTTTCAGCGTGTTGGGCGTTGGAACGGTGATCATGGGAGATGACCGGGAATTATACCAGCATGAAAAGGGAAGAAGATGAAGCGTTTTAAGTATTCAGGTGAAGGCGCAGGAAATGAAATGCTTCAGGAACCTGGGCGAAAGGATTAGAAGATAGAATCACAAGACAAAACGCTTCAGAATGGATACAAAAAAATAGAACCTGTGTGTATCAACAGCAGGAAAGAATAAATAGGAAACAGCGGAGGAAGCCATTTATGGACAGTATTATCATAGGAATTGCGGGGGGAACCGGATCAGGAAAGTCTACCTTTACCAATCGTTTAAAGAAAGAGTTTGGAGAAAATGTGGCAGTAGTTTATCATGATAACTATTACCGCAGACAGGATGAGATTCCCTTTGAAGAGCGGAAAAAGGTAAATTATGACCATCCGGATTCTCTGGAAACAAATCTTTTGGTGGAGCATTTAAAGCTGCTGAAAGCTGGGCAGGCGGTGGACTGTCCGGTTTATGATTACAGTAAGCATAACCGCTCTGACAAGATTCAGCATATTGAACCCAGGAAGGTCATTTTGGTGGAAGGAATTCTGCTGCTGGAGGATCCCAGAGTTCGGGAGCTGATCGATATTAAGATTTTTGTGGAGGCAGATGCGGATGAGAGGATTATTCGCCGAATCGTCCGTGATGTGAAGGAACGGGGGAGGGATCTGGACAACATTGTGACTCAGTATCTTACCACGGTAAAGCCTATGCATTACTTATATGTGGAACCCACCAAGGGAATGGCGGATATCATTATCAACAGCGGGATGAATGATGTAGCCTTTGACATTGTGAGATCTAAGATCAGGCTGCTGCTGAAACCGGAGAATGCGTAGGAGGAATGCGCTTTGAATCAGAAGGAAATTGCCAGACTTGCAGGAGTATCTGTAGCCACTGTTTCCGAGTAATTAATAATGACAAGAATGTATCTGATGGGACACGATGAAAGGTGGAAAATATACTCAAGCAACAATCTTATGTTACTAATGTTAATGCTAGAAATTTACGAACAGCACGAACGCAAATGATTGGTGCATTTAAAGCTATTAAAGATATGCATTTAGATATTCCTGGTGATATTTCACTAATTGGGTTTGAAGACTTTTCTTTGGCTGATTATTTATCGCCAGGGATTACCTTGCTTCAGCATCCAGCGTATGAAATGGGAGAGATCTCTGCAAAAACGTTATTCGAAAGATTAGAGCATACCTGTGGTGGAGCCGCATTTTTCTGGATTAACAAAGGCATATGAAAGCTATGAATTTTGGTATAATGGAATCATCATTTTGAAAAGAGGCGAAGGTACAATGGAAGAAAAAATTGTATTTTGTAGGGGAGGCGGCTGTACGGCCAAGCTGGGGGCAGGGGTGTTAAGCCGGGTGCTGGAGTGTCTGCCCAAAGGGCTGAAGGATGAGCGCCTTCTTATTGGTTTTGACAGCAAGGATGATGCGGCTGTATATCAGGTGGCAGAGAATCTGGCTATTGTGCAGACGTTGGATTTTTTTCCGCCAATGGTGGAGGATCCGTATACCTTTGGAAAAATTGCGGCTGCCAATGCCCTCAGCGATATTTATGCCATGGGGGGAGAGGTAAAGACTGCTTTGAATATTGTTTGTTTCCCGGAAACGATGGATTTGAACATACTTGGGGAGATTATGCGGGGCGGTTCGGAAAAGGTGATTGAGGCCGGAGGGACTCTGGCCGGAGGCCACTCCATTGCAGATAGCGATGTAAAATATGGTTTGTCGGTAATGGGAACGGTAGATCCGAAAAAAATCTATCCCAATAATCAGGGACGCCCGGGAGATGTACTGGTTTTAACTAAGGCATTGGGCGTTGGCATTCTCTGTACGGCGAACCGGGTGGGAGAGGCTTCCCAAGAAGCCATGGAGGCTGCCATTGCTTCCATGACTACTTTAAACAGAAAAGCTTCTGAAGCCTGCAGAGCGTATGAGATCCATGCCTGTACAGATGTTACGGGATTTGGATTTTTAGGACATCTTCATGAGATGATGGATGGGAAATTATCCTGTCGGATTCAGGCAAAGCAGGTTCCTGTTTTTGAGGAAGCACTGGTTCATGCCGATGAATTCCTGCTTACGGCGGCTGGTCAGAAAAACAGGAATCATGTGGAGGCGTATGTGGATTTCCAGGGGATTTCTTTTGCTATGGAGGAGGTGCTTTTTGATCCGCAGACTTCCGGTGGGCTTCTGATTGCCCTGCCTGGAAAGGAAGGACAGCAGCTGCTGGCAGATCTGAAGGCGTTGGGACTTCCGGCAAATATTGTGGGAGAGATCTTGGAGAGACAGGAAAGGGAGATCACAGTGTGCTGATCCTTTAGAAAAAAGAGCAAAACAGCAATAGCGTTATATGGGGGCGGTCAGTAAACAAAATAGAGAATGCGAACAGATAACAAATAGCAGATGACAGGAGGATGACAGTATGATTCAAGTAAATGCAATGGGAGATACCTGTCCCATCCCGGTAGTAAAAACGAAGAATGCCATTAAAACGTTAAATGGTGCAGGCGTGGTAGAGACGCTGGTAGACAATGAGATCGCCGTTCAGAATCTTGCCAAGATGGCGAAGCAGAAGGGATATCAGGTGAAGTCTGAAAAGATGGGAGAGCAGCAGTACAAGGTGATTATGACCATCGGGGAGGCGTCAGAAGAGACAGAGAAGTCTTCCGCAGAGGAACCGGAAGTCTGTCTGCCGGATGGACGGAGAGATACGGTGATTGTGATTTCTTCCTCTAAGATGGGGGAAGGAAACGATGAGCTGGGAACGGTGCTGATGAACGGTTTTCTCTATGCCATCGGACAGCAGGATACTCTGCCCAAAACCATGCTGTTTTACAATGGAGGGGCAACTCTGACCTGTGAAGATTCTCCGGCTCTGGAGGATTTAAAATCTCTGGAAGCCCAGGGGGTGGAGATCCTTACCTGCGGCACCTGCCTGAACTATTATGGACTGTCGGATAAACTGAAGGTGGGAGAAGTGACCAATATGTATGTGATTGCAGAGAAGATGACCCAGGCCTCCCGCCTTGTAAAGCCATGAGGGAGCCGATGATTTACCTGGACAATGCAGCCACCACCTTTCAGAAGCCGGAGACCGTCAGGCGGGCGGTTTGGGATGCCTTTTCTTATATCGGCAATGCAGGCAGAGGCGTTCACGGAGCAACCTTAGAGGCGGCCCGGACTATTTACGGAACCAGGGAGCTTCTGGCCAGGCTGTTTCATGTGAAAGATCCTTCCCGTATTGCGTTTACCTGCAATGCCACAGAGAGCCTGAATACGGCTATTTCCGGTCTGTTTCATAAGGGGGATCATGTAATTACCACGGTGTGCGAACACAACTCTGTGCTGCGCCCTTTATACCGTAAGGAGGCTCAGGGGATGGAACTTACGATTGTCCCCACTGTCTTTGCAGAACCAGAAGAAAGAATAGCCGGCTTTTTGGACTATGAGTTTCTGGAACAGTCCTGGAGACCCAATACAAAAGCTATTGTAATCACCCATGCCTCTAATCTTACAGGAAATGTGACGGATCTTAAGCGGGTGAGCGCTTTTGCAAAGGACAAAGGACTGCTATTGGTGGTGGATGCCTCCCAGACTGCGGGAGCCTGGCCCATTGATATGGAAGAGCTTGGCATCGATGTGCTTTGTTTTACCGGTCATAAAGGGCTTTTGGGTCCCCAGGGGACCGGTGGAATCTATGTGAGGGAAGGTGTTTTGCCTACTGCCTTAAAGGTGGGGGGAAGCGGAGTCCACAGTTATGATAAAAAACATCCGGATCAAATGCCGACAGCCCTGGAGGCAGGCACGTTAAATGGACATGGGATTGCAGGCCTTCATGCAGCGGTGACGTATCTTCTGGAGACAGGGGTTTCCAGTATCCGCAGGAGGGAACAGGAGCTTTTGCATTATTTTGTGGAGGAAGTCTCAAAAATACAGGGAGTCACCTTGTATGGGGATCCAAAGCTTTCCAGGAGAACTGCTATTGCGTCTGTCAATATCAGGGATTTGGATTCTGGCGCAGTCAGCGACTGGCTGTGGGAGGAGAAGCAGATTGCCACCAGAGCAGGCGCTCACTGCGCCCCACTAATGCATCAGGCCCTTGGTACTGTGGAGCAGGGAGCAGTGCGTTTTAGTTTTTCTCATTATAATACCATGGAGGAAGTGGAGACAGCTATCCGGGCTATTCGGGAGCTGGCAGAATAGGAAGGGACAATGCGAGAGAAAAGACAACAGCTGGTGATCACCTTTGCCACCACTACAGGGGCGATGGCTATGGAAAAATTCTGCATGGAGCAGAAGATCGCAGGGAGGCTGATACCGGTACCCCGGGAGATCAGAGCAGGCTGCGGGCTGGCCTGGAAAACAGAGCCGAAGCTCCGGGAAAGTATGGTGGAAACGCTTCGAGATCACGGACTTACATGGGAAGAAATGTATGTACTGGAGCTGTAGCGGATGGAGCCTGTCTACATGGAATATAACAGAAAATGCAAAGGATCTTTCCGGGAGAAAAAGTGTAAGCCTTCGTACATGGAAACGGGGGTTTCCTAAAAAGCGGGACACTTTTACCGGAGATTCTGTAAAAAAGAATCATTTTTTCGATGCCCGCATATTTTATAAAAAAGATATGCGGGTATTAGTATGGCAAAAATTGTGATAGATGCAGGGCACGGCGGAGAGGAGCCTGGAGCGGTTTACCAGGGCCGCAAAGAAAAGGATGACAATCTGGCGCTGGCTTTGGCAGTTGGCAGAATCCTGGAGGACAACGGGGTGGAGGTGACTTTTACCAGGACAGAGGACGTTTACCAGACACCCTTTGAGAAAGCCCAGCTGGCCAACAAAGAGGATGCTGATTTTGTGATTTCCTTCCACAGAAACTCCAGTCCGGAGGATAACCAGTATTTTGGCGTAGAGACGCTGGTATACAACCACTCCGGAAAAAAAGTGGAGATGGCAGAGGCCATTAACCGGGAACTAGAGGAACTGGGATTTCGCAATATTGGAGTAAAAGAACGCCCGGGGCTGGTAATCCTAAGACGTACCAAGGCGCCTGCTCTGCTGGTCGAAACAGGATTTTTGAATACAGACAGAGATAATGCGCTTTTTGATGAAAAATTTGACGCTATTGCCCAGGCCATTGCCAATGGAATTCTGGAAGTGGCAGAGGATAGAGGTATTGGCAGAGGCGGGGCGGAAAATGATGAGTTTTCGTTGGAAACGGAAAGAGCAACAAAGAATGCGTTTTCACGAAACAGCAGCGCAGCACAGGTCAATGAAGTTTCCCGGGCCAATGCAAAAGCAGCTGATGAGTTCTTATCAGATGCTGAGAAAACTACCGGTGATCCAATGACTGGGGAGAACGCTGGCACTGTGAAACATGACATGGCGGGAGGTCCCCTTTATCAAGTTCAGACCGGAGCCTTTCGGAATCCGGAGTATGCCCAGGACATGGTGTATCAGCTTTCTATGCAGGGATATCCGGTATTTCTGCTTCAAGAGGACGGCCTGTTTAAGGTTCGGGTGGGAGCCTTTCGCCAGCTGGATAATGCAGTAAAAATGGAAACAGCATTGCGGTCAAGGGGATACAGTACTTTTATTGCACACTAAAGTTTTTATGCCCGCCGGCAACTAGCCAAGCAGCCGCATTGTGCGGATCCAGGGTCAAGGCCGCAAGGGCAAAGTCTTGGTAGCCTGCTGCGCTGCAAAGTTTGAGGTATTTTCCCACATCTCTTTGATACGGTATCCGGTTCTGTATGCTCCCCAATTTGCAGCGCTTTGGCTCAGAGACAATTTTGAAAGGCTGTTTGTTATGAACAAACAAGGCTGCGTTTTTCCCTTAGTTCAATAGTGGAGACGCTGCGAAAATACCGGTTTCTGATTTGGCATTAATCTGAGGAAACAAACTCGTAGGCTCCGTAAACCGGCCCAAGAACTGTTCCCAGACATTCCAGGCAATCAGAAGGGCTTACCACAATATCCGGATCCATTACATTTAGAGAACAGAGGCGGCAAAGGCTGTGGGTTTGGTAAAGCGCCTTGATATAATAAATATCGTTGAGGCGGAACAGGCCGATTTCATTGTGCTCAGCAGGGGTACGTTTTAAGGCCAGAATATCGTATTTTTTAAATACGGGCTGATAATTGTCTACCTGAATTTGAAAGCAAAAATCCATGCCCTCTAATTCATATTTTCGTTTGAATTTGATGGAATGGCTGTGATCCTGAAGAAGAAAACCGGTATTGATTTTTCGAACGCCTGGAAGGAGACAGGGAAATTCGATCCATTCTTCGGCAAGCTTTCGTTCGTATTCTTCACAAATAATCATGTGGATCAGCCGCTTGCTCTGTCTTGTCAGAACTTTATATTTTTTTATGGCATCTATCTCAGCGGGAGTTAGATTCCTGCCGAAATGGCTTTGAATCTGGTTGGTTGGAAGGTAATCCTGGTAAAGATAATTAGCATCAATGCCAAGGGTCTGGATGAGGGCGATCAGAATATCCGGCTTGGGATAGCTGACGCCATTTTCATAGTTAGCAATGGCAGAGGGAGTTACGTGTATTTTTTTTGCAAGATCATTTCTGGTAATATTTAACTCCTGGCGTCTAAACCGCAGTTTTTCGCCGATTTCCATAAGAACACCTCCTTAAATTTCGATTAGTGCTTAATGGTAGTATGCTACAATTTTCTTGTAAAATCAATATCTGTTACAAGAAAATTGTTGACAAGCAGAGAAATTAGGCGTAGACTGTACTGCACCTGCGGATAATAGTGCAGGAAGAAAGGGAGGATTATGAGAATGAGAGATAAGGCTATGGATGTGCTGCTGCGGATTGGAATGCCTGCAGGTTTGAAAGGAATGGTTTATATTTGTGATGCATTGGAATTGTTTGATACAGATCCTTATTATGCTGACGGTAAAATCAGCGTACTGTATTCCGAGATCGCAAAGAGGCGTGAGTCTACGCCGTCTGGAGTGGAGCGATCCATACGCCATGCCTTTGAAACAGCCTTAGCGAAAGGCGATAGGGAACTATTGGAGAGATATCTGGATACCGTGAATACTCAGAATTCGAATCTGATGAAAAGCCTTTATTTTCGGCTGCGTCAGGAGGAGAGAAAGAACTATGGGGCTGCAGATTGCAGTGCGGAGAGCTGCAAAATGAAAAAACAAATTTATCATGAAGCCATGAACGTATTTCTCTGTGAATTGGAGAAAGCATTGACTGAGAAGATCGAGCTTCATGATCTGGAAGCCCAGATGGTATCAAGATAAGGGGCTGCTTCGGAAATTGGACAAAGGAGAATGCCGCATTTTTCGGGCAGCCCATAAATTTTTTTGTTTTTGATTATAGGATTGCAAAGTCATTATTTGCATAAGCAGTTTAAAAGTGTTCTTTCCTATATAATATGCGATAGAATTTGCTGGAATAGTTCGAACTTTGATAGCATTCATGTACAAGGATAGGATTCTTGCTTGATTCCGCAATATGGTGTGTTTAGTTGTGCTCATTTGACGCAAGTCAGTGGAAACTGTTGGCTTAAGTGGCAGGTTCGCTGCGGATGTAAGATGTGAGAACAGGGAGAAAGAGATTCATAAACCGGCTGATCCAGAGATAAAATAGCAATATAGAGGAAAAGGCCGGAGTCCAAGATGAAGTGGAAACAAGCAGGAATCAGAACAGGAAGCAGAAGAAAAATGGAAAGAGGAGCCGGCAATGTGCTTAAAAGAAGAGCCGGGCGGAGGACACAGGCAGGGATCAGATCAGGACTTGTGTGGGGAGCTGCGGTGCTGCTTTTGGGGACTACAGGAGGAACGACTTTCGGCAATGAGAGCGTGCCGGCGGGACGTGAACTTTTGCCGGATGTGCTGCACAGAATCAGCAGATACTGCAGCGCCAGAGTGGAGTATCAGTTTGGCGGCAATCGGGAAATTTTAGATGGGAACACCATTGTGGAGTGGATCTTGTACGATGAAGTTACAGGGACGATCTCGCTGGATGGAAAGAAAATAGAAGATTATGTGGCAGGATTGGCAGAGAAGTATGATACCTATCAGAAGCCCCGAAGGTTTCAAACCTCTGCCGGGGATACGGTCACAGTAAACGGGGGCAGCTACGGCTGGCTGCTGGATCAGAAACAGGAGGCCTATGTGCTGGAACATCTGATTCGCAGCGGAGCCAGACGGCAGCGAACTCCTAAATTTGCTCATACAGCGGCAGGATGGAGCCACAGTGATCTGGGAGATACTTATGTGGAAATCGATCTGACGAACCAGCAGGTGTGGCTGTATGTGGATGGGGTGCAGGAGGTAGCTTCAAGCTGTGTCTCAGGTACCCTGACAGATTCCGGCAGGATAACGCCGGAGGGTACCTATACCATCAGTTACATTCAGTCTCCGGCTGTACTGACGGGGCCGGACTGGAATTCTCCGGTGTCCTACTGGATGCCCTTTAACGGAGGAATCGGCCTGCATGATGCCTCCTGGCGCTCCAGCTTCGGAGGAGATATTTATCGCTACAGCGGTTCACACGGCTGCATTAATCTGCCGTATCAGGCAGCAGAGAGGATTTACAGCTACGCCTACAGCGGAATGCCGGTGATTTGTTATTACCGGTAGCAGAAAGTAACAGTTGATTTATGTCAAATATCTGCTAAAATATTGGTATGATGGATAGAGAATATTTGAAACAAATCGTTGCGCCTTTGCTGGACTGGTTCTGTGAAAATGCCAGGGAGTTGCCCTGGCGGGATATGGCGGCTATAGGGGCGCGGAAACTGCATTCCGGAAACCGCACTTCAGAAAAAACGAGCAGGGACGAATCCTGCCAGGTTTCTGGCCGGGAAGGAGAGAAGAAGGAAAAAGAAGCTTTTTTCAGCACCGCTTACCCGGAATCTCGCTTATCTTACTGTGTTTGGGTGTCAGAGATTATGCTCCAGCAGACAAGAGTGGAGGCGGTAAAGCCTTATTTTCATCGTTTTTTGCAGGCTTTGCCGGATGTGAAGTCACTGGCAGAATGTCCGGAGGATCAGCTTTTGAAGTTGTGGGAAGGACTTGGCTACTATAACCGGGTAAGAAATATGCAAAAAGCGGCCGTTCGGGTGATGGAACAGTATGGAGGGATCCTTCCAGCGGATTATGAGGCGTTGTTAAAACTTCCTGGCATTGGATCCTATACAGCCGGGGCTATCGCTTCCATTGCTTACGGCATTCCGGTGCCGGCAGTAGATGGAAATGTTTTGCGGGTGATCAGCCGGATCATGGAACAGGAAGAAGATATTTCCAGACAATCTGTTAAGAGAGGTATGGAGGAGGATTTGAAAGCTGTGGAACCCCTGGATTGTCCTGGGCTTTTTAATCAGGCTTTAATGGAGTTGGGGGCTGTGGTATGTGTGCCTAACGGTGAGCCGGATTGTGAACATTGCCCGGTGGCAGAATTCTGTCTGGCAAGAGTCCATGGAAGAACCGGGGAGCTTCCGAGAAAAGCGCCAAAACAAAGACGCAGAATTGAGGAGCGAACCATTTTGGTGGTGAGGGATGGAAGCTACACGATACTGCGAAAGCGCCCCAGCCGGGGACTGCTGGCAGGGCTTTATGAGCTTCCAAACCTGGAAGGCCATTTATCGGAGACAGAGGTGTTGTCATATTTAAAGGGATGGAACCTGTCTCCGCTGCGAATACAGCCTCTGGAGCCGGCGAAACATATTTTCAGCCATGTGGAATGGAGGATGATTGGATATCTGATTTTGGTGGAGGATATGGAACAAGCATCACAGAACCAGGATTTTCTGGCAGTGGAGCCGGAGCGGACAGAGGCAGAATTCCCTATTCCTGCTGCTTATGCCACTTATGCAAGATATCTGAAAATTCGGCTGGGTCAGGAAAAATATGAAGGAGAAGATTTATGAAGATACTGTCAGTTGCAATTCCCTGTTACAATTCAGAGAGTTATATGGAAAAGTGTATTAAATCCTTGCTTCCGGCGGGAGAGGATATTGAGATATTGGTGGTGAATGACGGTTCCAAAAAAGATCATACAGCAGAGGTGGCTGACCGGTACGAAGCCATGTATCCGGGGATCGTCCGGGCGATACATCAGGAGAACGGCGGACATGGGGAAGCAGTTAATACGGGCCTTCGTAATGCCACAGGTATCTATTTTAAAGTGGTGGACAGCGATGACTGGGCGGATGTGACTGCACTTTTGCAGATCGTGGAGACGCTGAAACGATTGGAAGCAGAGAATACGCCAGTGGATCTTCTTCTGGCAAATTTCATTTATGACAAGGTGGGAGCCAAGCATAAAAAGCTGATGCATTTCAGAAATGTATTTCCCATTGATCAGGTGTTTGAATGGTCTCAGATGGGACACATGCACCAGACGCAGTACATACTGATGCACAATATCTTTTACCGCAGACAGATACTGTTGGACTGTGGGCTGGAACTGCCCAAGCACACCTTTTATGTGGATAACATTTTTGCGTTTCAGCCCCTGCCTTATGTAAAAAAGCTTTACTATATGGATGTGAATTTTTATCACTATTTTATCGGCCGGGAGGATCAGTCGGTCAATGAAAAGGTGATGATCAGCCGGATTGACCAGCAGATCAAGGTAAATAAGATCATGATTGATATTATGGCAAAGCAGGATTTTAAAGGCCTTGAGAAAAATGTGAAAAAATATATGTTGATTTATCTGGATAAAATTATGGCGGTCACCTCGGCGATGCTCCTTGTGAGCGGCACGCCGGAGCATCTGGAGAAGAAAAAGGAAATTTGGATGTATCTAAAAAAGGCGGATCGGAAGCTGTTTCGCCATCTTAGAACCACGCCGTTGGGATTGTCCCTGAATCTGTGGGGCGGTCTGGGAAGAAAGACCTCTGTAAGAGGATATAAGATCGCTCAGAAGCTGGTGGGCTTTAACTAAATAAAAAAAATTGAAAAAAAGATGTCTGCTTGTGGAAACTTACCATTGCGCAGATGTCTTTTTTCGTGTATAATCTTTGAGGAAAAATTGGTAACTGTTCAGCCATGACAGCTGCAAACCAGTTTGAACTCAGAGGTTTGTGATTTGGTATATAGCTGAACGGTTACAAAAATTGTAGAAGATTTTTATTTTTTAGAAGAACGGAGGAGCAAAGATGTCTCAGAGAAAAGATATCCACAAAGTACTGATTATCGGTTCCGGTCCTATTATCATTGGACAGGCGTGTGAATTTGACTATTCCGGAACCCAGGCCTGCAAAGCGCTTCGGAATCTGGGCTATGAAATCGTATTGGTGAATTCCAATCCGGCTACTATTATGACCGATCCGGAAATTGCGGATGTTACGTACATTGAACCTCTGAATGCAGAGAGAATCGAGCAGATTATCGCAAAAGAAAGACCAGATGCTTTACTTCCAAATCTTGGGGGACAGTCCGGTCTTAATTTATGTTCGGAACTTGATAAAAAGGGAATTCTGAAGAAATATAACGTGAAGGTCATCGGCGTTCAGGTAGATGCCATTGAGCGAGGGGAAGACCGGATCGAATTTAAAAAGACTATGGAGAGCCTGGGCATTGAGATGGCCAGAAGCGAGGTTGCGTATACGGTAGACGAGGCGGAAGCCATTGCAGATAAGCTGGGCTATCCGGTGGTGCTGCGCCCTGCCTATACCATGGGCGGAACCGGCGGCGGCCTGGTGTACAATGTAGAAGAGCTGAGAAAAACCTGTGCCAGAGGCCTGCAGGCCAGCCTGGTAGGCCAGGTGCTGGTGGAGGAATCCATTCTTGGCTGGGAAGAGCTGGAGCTGGAGGTTGTCCGGGATTCTGAAAATAATATGATCACGGTCTGCTTTATTGAAAATATTGACCCTCTGGGCGTTCACACCGGAGATTCGTTTTGTTCCGCACCTATGCTCACTATTTCAGAGAAAGTGCAGAAGCGTCTTCAGGAAAAATCTTATAAGATCATGGAGGCTATTCAGGTTATTGGAGGAAGCAATGTGCAGTGGGCACATGATCCGGTTTCAGACCGAGATATTATCATTGAGATCAATCCCAGAACTTCCCGTTCTTCTGCATTGGCTTCCAAGGCCACCGGTTTCCCCATCGCCCTGGTTTCCGCAATGCTGGCTACCGGCCTGACCTTGAAAGAGATTCCCTGCGGAAAATATGGGACTCTGGATCAGTATGTGCCGGATGGAGATTATGTGGTGATTAAGTTTGCCCGCTGGGCTTTTGAAAAATTCAAAGGCGTGGAGGACAAGCTGGGAACCCAGATGCGGGCTGTGGGCGAAGTAATGAGCATTGGAAAAAATTATAAAGAAGCTTTCCAGAAGGCGATTCGCAGCCTGGAAACCGGAAGATACGGACTGGGCGGAGCCAAGGACTTTGGCAGCAAATCAAAAGAAAAGCTGCTTCGCATGCTGCTGACTCCCTCCAGTGAGCGTCATTTCATTATGTATGAAGCCCTGCGCAAAGGCGCAACCGTGGAGGAGATCCATGAGATCACCAAGGTAAAGCATTACTTTATTCAGCAGATGAAGGAGCTGGTGGAGGAAGAGGAGGCGCTGCTGGCCCACAAGGGACAGCTTCCCTCTGACGAAGCACTTAAGGCTGCTAAGAAAGACGGCTTCTCTGATAAATACTTAAGCCAGATACTGGAGATTCCGGAGGAGGAGATTCGAAACCGGAGAATTCAGATCGGAGTGGAAGAAAACTGGGAGGGCGTTCATGTAAGCGGAACCAAGGACAGTGCTTACTATTACTCCACTTATAATGGAGAGGATAAGAATCCCATATCTGCGGACAAACCGAAGATCATGATTTTAGGAGGAGGCCCTAACCGGATTGGGCAGGGTATCGAGTTTGACTATTGCTGCGTCCATGCCTCCCTGGCGTTGAAAAAACTGGGCTTTGAGACCATTATTGTAAACTGTAATCCGGAGACGGTTTCCACGGACTATGATACCTCAGATAAACTGTACTTTGAGCCGCTGACTCTGGAGGATGTGCTGAGTATCTATAAGAAGGAGCAGCCCGTAGGAGTGATTGCTCAGTTTGGCGGTCAGACTCCTCTGAATCTGGCGGCTGATCTTGAGAAAAACGGTGTGAAAATTTTGGGAACTGCCCCCTCAGTGATTGATCTGGCGGAGGATCGGGATCTGTTTCGGGCCATGATGGACAAACTGGAGATTCCCATGCCGGAATCCGGAATGGCTGTCAATGTGGAAGAGGCTCTGGAGATCGCAGAGAAGATCGGTTATCCGGTGATGGTTCGTCCTTCCTATGTGCTGGGCGGCCGCGGTATGGAAGTGGTTTATGATGCAGAGAGCATGGCCGGATATATGAAGGCGGCTGTGGGAGTGACTCCGGATCGCCCGATTTTGATTGACCGCTTCCTGATGCATGCAACAGAGTGTGAGGCAGATGCGATCAGCGACGGTACCCATGCTTTTGTACCTGCGGTGATGGAGCATATTGAGCTGGCTGGAGTGCATTCCGGTGACTCTGCCTGCATCATTCCTTCTCGTCATCTGACAGAGGAGAATTTAAAGACCATCAAGGAGTATACCAAAAAGATTGCAGAAGAAATGCATGTAAAAGGTCTGATGAACATGCAGTATGCTATTGAGAATGGCAAGGTGTATGTGCTGGAGGCAAACCCGAGAGCATCCCGCACCGTGCCTCTGGTATCCAAAGTCTGCAACATCCGTATGGTGCCGCTGGCTATTGATATTGTGACCTCTGAGCTTACAGGGCGTCCTTCACCAGTACCTGCACTGAAAGAGCAGGATATTCCGTATTACGGCGTAAAGGAATCAGTGTTCCCCTTCAATATGTTCCCGGAAGTAGATCCCATTCTTGGGCCGGAGATGAGATCCACAGGAGAAGTGCTGGGACTGTCCCAGTTCTGGGGAGAGGCATTTTTCAAGGCACAGGAGGCCACTCAGACAAAAGTGCCTTTGGAAGGCAGAGTACTGATCACAGTAAATGACAAGGATAAGGCCGAGGTGGCAGAAGTGGCCAGAGAATTTGTGAATACCGGATTTAAGATCTATGCTTCCAGAGGTACCAAAAAAGTCCTTGAGCAGGCAGGCATTGAGGCAGAGCAGATCGACAAACTTCAGGAGGGCAGACCCAATATGCTGGATCTGATCACCAATGGCAAGCTGGATCTGATCATCAATACGCCTATCGGCAAGGAAAGCGCCTGGGATGACAGCTATCTGAGAAAGGCAGCTATCAAGAAGAAGGTGCCTTACATCACCACCATGGCTGCTGCCAGGGCGACTGTCAGTGGAATTAAGTCCATGAAGATGCAGGGCTGCGGAGAAGTGCGGTCTTTGCAGGAGCTTCATAAGATGATCAAAGACAAAGAGCAGTAAGATTTTGAGGCATCCCCAGTGGGATAAGACTGCTGGAATGGAGGCGCATCGAAAACAGAAGGGTGCGTCAGAACAAGAAGCGTGTGTGAGAGACAGAATATAAATTGACAGAAAGGCAGCGGCAGTGTTGTCTAAAAAAGAGGTTCCGGATTCCCTCAGTGTTCCATTCCTTCTTATCTGAAAAGTACACGGGAGTGTAGCTTTCGGAGATAGGAGAAAGTTCGGAGACAAAGGGAAGCCGGAACCTTTTGTTTTCAGGCGGTAAGGAGGCTGTAAAAGGGTCAGTCGGCAAGAAGCAGCCAGTCTGTAAAAAGGTCAGTCTACAATAAAACGGAGTTTTTCTTTCATTAAATCAAAAGATACCTTTTTGCAGTAGCCAAAGTGTTCACCGTCTGCATGGACACAGGCATCTTCTTCGCATTGTACTACTGCACGTTTGCACCGATAAATATGGATGCCCTGAAAGCGGGTGTGCTTTCCGAAAAGGGCGGTGGGAAGGAGCAGGAGAATTTTCCATTTGGGTAATCCTTCCACAACGATGAAATCTAAATATTGATCCACAGGGCTGGCTTTCGGGCAGAACATAAAGCCGCCGCCTTCATATTTCATATTCATGGCAGTAGCAAAGTATACGTTCTCAAAGGTAAGGAGCTGATTGTCATCTAAAAGAACCCGCATGGAAGAAGGCTTTTGGGCAAATAAAAGCCGTAATCCCTGAAAAAGGTATACCAATTTTCCGGCACCCAGTTTATTTAGAAAATGTTTGGAGGAGGTGAGGTTTACCTGTTCACAGACGGCAGCATCATATCCGATGCCGGAGCTAATGGCAAAATATTTTTTGCTGTTTCCGGAAGAAGTGACGCCAATATTAATATTTCTGAATTTTTCCTGGGCCAGGATGACCTCCAGGGCCTCCACAGGCTTGGATGGAAGGTGCATCCCTCTGGCGAAATCATTGCCGGAGCCGGTAGGGATATAGCCAAGAGTCAGGCCTTCATAGGTGGTCAGGCCGCTTAAAAACTCATTGATGGTGCCGTCACCGCCTACAATGACTACCGTAGTGGGAGTCAGATTTGTGGAAAAATACTGGGCCAGGCCCCGGGCCTTATTGGGAGCGTCTAAAAGAAACACTTCATATTCAATGTTCTGTTCCAGCAGCAGTTTTTCTACCTTTTCCCAGATTTTTATTCCCTTCCCGGAACGGGAGGTGGGGTTTACAATAAAATAGTACATAAAGCCTCCGAAAAGCGATCGTTTATCCATGTGTATATCCGTGTAGATGCATGAGCAGTGTCATTCGGAAATGCGCTGCATTTCCTCATTCCCGGGCATTCGCCCTAGGAAGGCGTTCCCTGTCAGAGCCGTCTGCCAGCAGCCGTTCTGCCAGTTTGCGCCTTCGGTGCTTATGGGGATATATCCGTGTAGATGCATGAGCAGTGTCATTCGGAAATGCGCTGCATTTCCTCATTCCCGGGCATTCGCCCTAGGAAGGCGTTCCCTGTCAGAGCCGTCTGCCAGTTTGCGCCTTCGGTGCTCATGGAGATATATCCGTGCAGATGCATGAGCAGTGTCATTCGGAAATGCGTTGCATTTCCTCATTCCCGGGCATTCGCCCTAGGAAGGCGTTCCCTGTCAGAGCCGTCTGCCAGCAGCCGTTCTGCCAGTTTCCGCCTTCGTACTGCTCATTGCTTTCAGGTACATTGTATCATATTTTTATTCTTGTTCACAATGTTGTATTTTTGGAATTTTTATGATATTATGGGAGAGCCTGAAAAATTATAGTAAGAGTTATGAAAGTATGCCTAAGGAGGGCAAATATGGAAACAGTTGGAAAGAATTTTATTGAACAGATTATTGAGAAGGACTTAGCGGAGGGAACCTGTAAAGAGGTGTGTACCCGTTTCCCGCCGGAGCCCAATGGGTATCTCCATATCGGACATGCCAAGTCCATTCTTTTAAACTATGGTTTAGCTCAGGAATACCATGGAAAATTCAATATGCGTTTTGACGATACTAATCCCACCAAGGAGAAGACAGAGTTCGTAGAGTCCATCCTGGAGGATATTAAATGGCTGGGAGCAGATTGGGAGGATCGTCTGTTTTTTGCCTCCAATTATTTTGACCAGATGTATGAGGCAGCGGTGAAGCTGATCAAGAAGGGGAAGGCTTTTGTCTGCGATCTGTCTGCGGATGAGATCCGGTCTTACCGGGGGACTCTGACAGAGCCTGGGAAGAACAGCCCTTACCGGGATCGGAGCGTTGAGGAAAATCTGGAACTGTTTGAAAATATGAAAAACGGTATGTATCCGGATGGATCCAAGGTGCTTAGAGCAAAGATTGATATGGCTTCTCCTAATATTAACATGAGAGACCCGGTGATCTACCGTGTGGCCCGTATGTCCCATCACAATACCGGGGACAAGTGGTGCATTTATCCTATGTATGACTTTGCCCATCCCATTGAAGATGCCATTGAGGGCGTGACCCATTCCATCTGTACGTTGGAGTTTGAGGATCACAGACCTTTATATGATTGGGTGGTTCGGGAACTGGAATATCCTCATCCCCCCAAGCAGATCGAGTTTGCCAAGCTATATCTGACCAATGTGGTGACGGGTAAGCGCTATATTAAGAAGCTGGTAGAGGAAGGCATTGTAGACGGCTGGGACGATCCCAGACTGGTATCCATTGCAGCATTGCGCCGCAGAGGCTTTACCCCTGAGTCCATCAAGCTGTTTGTGGATCTGTGCGGTGTCAGCAAGAGCAACAGCTCTGTGGATTATGCGATGCTGGAATACTGTATCCGGGAGGATTTGAAGATGAAGCGTCCCAGAATGATGGCAGTATTGGATCCGGTGAAACTGATCATAGACAATTATCCGGAAGATCAGATGGAAGAGTTGGATGTGGAGAACAATCTGGAGAATCCGGAGCTGGGTACCAGGAAGGTTCCCTTTGGCAGAGAGCTTTATATTAACAGGGAGGACTTTATGGAGAATCCTCCTAAGAAATATTTCCGTCTGTTCCCGGGAAATGAAGTGCGTCTGATGGGCGCCTACTTTGTGAAATGTACCGGGTTTGAGAAGGATGAAGAAGGTAATGTGACAGAGATTCACTGTACCTACGATCCGGAAACCAAGTGCGGAAGCGGCTTTACCGGACGGAAAGTGAAGGGCACCATTCACTGGGTGGCAGCCAAGACGGCTTTCCAGGCAGAGGTGCGTCTCTATGAGAATATTATTGATGAGGAGAAAGGCGTTTACAATGAGGACGGTTCTCTGAACCTGAATCCCAATTCTCTGACTGTATTGAAGAACTGTTATCTGGAACCGGCTTTAAAAGAAGCAAAGGCATACGATAGCTTCCAGTTTGTCCGCACTGGATTTTTCTGTGCAGACTCCAGGGATTCTAAGCCTGGCGCACCGGTATTTAACCGGATCGTATCTTTGAAGAGTTCTTTTAAGCTGCCCAAAGCGGAGTAAAAGAACGGGAGAAATAAAATGCCTCAGAAATTTTTCCAGGGAATCACAGACTTTATTTTTGTAGAGCATACGCCCAAAAAGGCGGATATTATATTTATCCCAGGAGGAAATTACCCGGAGGCGGCAGAACATGCCGCCTCTTTGTATCATCAGGGGCTGGCTCCCTTGCTTCTCCCCTCCGGAAGATACAGCGTCATGCAGGGCTATTTTCCCGGTGCGTATGACACAGAGTGGGAATATCTGCAGCAGGTATTGCTTCGATGCGGTGTCCCAAAAGATGCGATTTTAAAGGAAGATCAGGCCACTTTTACCTATGAAAATGCCATAAAATCCAGAAATGTGACAGATACTATGGGTATTCAGGTGAAGCGGGCCATTCTTTCCTGTAAATCTTTTCATGCCAGGAGAGCTCTGATGTATTACCAGGAGCAGTTCCCGGATACAGAATTTTTCGTAAGCCCCACAGTAGTGCAGGATATTCGGAGGGATAACTGGTTTATGGATCCGGAGAAGATCACCCTGGTGCTGGGAGAGGTGGAGCGGTGCGGAGCCCAGTTTCATGAGATTATGAAAACTTATGCGGAGGAACATCATGATTAAGTTGATTGCGTCGGATGTGGACGGAACACTTTTGGAGGAAGGAACCCCTAATTTGAATCTGGAGCTGTTTCAGGTGATTTTGAAACTAAAGGAGAAAGGGGTTATTTTTGCAGCAGCCAGCGGACGTCAGTATGAGAGTATCCGGGAAGTGTTTGCCCCTGTGGAAAACGAGATGATTTTTATTGCAGACAACGGTGCCTATGTGGTATGCCGGGGGCGTGAGATGGAGAGCTTCTTTTTTGACCGCTCTGTGCTGGAGGAGACGGTTGCATATGTGCGTAAGATGAAGGGATTTCTGCTGGTGGAGTCTCCACAGGTGGGGTATACAGACAGTCAGGATGAAGCGTTTATCACCATGCTTCGGGAGGGCTACAATATGAAAATCCAGCAGGTGGAGGATGTGCTGAAGCTGGACATTCCCGTGGTAAAAGTGGCTGTGTACTGCCAGGAGGATGCCCAGAGTATGGCGCTTCCTGCAGGAAAGCATTTTCAGGGGAAGCTCAACGTGATGGCTTCCGGCGCTCACTGGGTGGACTTTGTACGGCCGGATGTGGACAAAGGGAATGCCCTTGGCCGTGTTCAGAAGCTGATGAAGATTTTGCCGGAGGAGACCATGGCCTTTGGGGATAATATCAATGACATTGGAATGCTCACCCGGGCAGGTGAGAGCTACGCGGTGGAAAACGCCAGAGAAGAAGTGAAGCAGGCGGCGAAGCATATCGCAGGGCGGGGAGCAGAGGACGGTGTGCTCAAGGTATTAAAAAGACTGCTGGAACAGCAGTGATCTGTGATGGAAGAAGAAATGGACAGATGGAAGGGAAAGGCCGGATGCGAGCAACAAAAATGCAGGAAGCAGCAAAGGCAGGAGAAGGTACAGCAATCTTAGAAACAGCAGTGACAGAAGATGAGCAGCAGAAACCTGCACGGCAGGAAGGGACAAAGGAGGAGCAGAGGATGTACGATCAGTTGTGTCTGGAAACATTTTTGAAGGAGCAGGGACGCCTTTTTGATGAGCCGGTGGCCGATACCCTGGAGGAGGCGGAGGAGTTCCTGGAAGAGTGCATGGCAGTGGTGTTAAAGAATCTAAAAGAAGTGCGGAAGTATTTTGAGGAAAACATGGATGCAGCAGGTATGAGCGATCAAGAGCTTTCGGAAGCCTGCGAGGTATTTTCCCTGCCGGATGGAAGATTTCTGGTGGTGGAAGGATAATAGAAAAGCAGAAGAGAAAAAGACAGGTGAAACTCCTTTGGAGAGGAGGGGCCTGTCTTTTTTGTATATTACTTATGCTCCGTTTTATCACTGCTTTTTTCTAACAGAAACCATAATCCAATGAAAAATACCACAAATACGATCATACTTAGCATCGTAAAAGTTTTACTGTATTGCATGATATTTTCTATTCCCATTAAAGTATTTAAATTGATAGTTCCGCTTTCCGCTAAAGCCTCCACATCTGTGTATTGGGGTAAGGTCTGATACTTGGCATTGAGAGAAAAGAAAGTGATCGTATAACCCACGATTAAGCAGCCCAAAATAATTGCAGCTTTGTTTAAGGATTTCACCCATGTAAATCTCTTTTTTTGCAGACCCATAAATAAAAATAGCATCAACAGACTTCCAAAAAGCAATATTACGATTTCCATTGCAAAAGTTAAAAGTATTTGATTATTTGTTTTCTCAACGAGCAGCAGGATAAGGGAATCGATTCCTGTTTTCAGACAGGAAGCAATTATTCCAAAAAGAAACCCGCCACAGCAGATTCTGATAAGAGGGTCACTTCCATTGCATTTGATTTTACTGGCAACATACAGAGAGGCGGCATAAAGTACCCACAGTGTAAAAGACATTACAAAATACAAGTCAAAATGTTTCAAAGACATATAAGGTGTTCCTACGAGCCATTTTGAAAGCACTCCGAATAAAATTGTTGATATAGTTACGATTGTTAAACGTTTACGATATACCATTTACAAAACCTCCTTTACTTGTTTTTGGATACTATGCGCATGCATCTTTGCTACAAGATACTTCAACCCAGTATACTACATAGGAACATAAAAACAAGGTGATAGATGTAAAGAGTAAAGGATTAAAAAATGCAACAAATTTTTCTGTGGTAACAAAACACGAATATGCCCCTTGCGATTTCGGAAGCAAAACACGGATGATATAACTCTGCGATAGGTATGCAAAGATGGCCGGAATAATAAAACCAATGAACAGAGCCACAATAATATTCAGTATTCCTAAAGCTGTTGGTTTAACTGATACAGAAGATAGTTTCTTTTTCGTCAGGAAGTAACATAGAAAAAATAGAATTCCAGTTAACGCCAGTTCTCCAATCTGATAAAAATTTTGAACAGCTTCCTCTAATAGAATATCGCCAAATACAAACGATAAAAAGAATTTTGGAAGTAAGCAAATCAGTGAAGTTAGAATGGCGTAAATTCCCCAGAGCACTGCAGAAATAGTTAGCATATTCTTTACAATTTTTTGCTTTTTCTTATTCATAAAATAATACCCCTTGGAGATACTTTATAATCTGTACTGATATAAGATGGATGCCATAGGATAATCCTGTATATTTGCCATAATAAAAATCAAGATCGTTCTGCTTTTTCTCTACGCAAACGCAGGCAGTACATATTTGGTCAGAATCCCCAGCAGCACCAGATGGGCGGGGTAGAACCAGTAAAAGAAATACTTCAGGGACAGTCCGCGCTTGCCGTTGTAGAAGTATACAGGGAGGAACGCCGCAGGGGCAGGCAGTTCCCAGGAGATGGCGGCAGCCCCTCCCAGACACTGGTATAGTTTGGAAAAACGGAGGAGATAGAGGACTTCAATCAAAAATACACCCTTGTAGCTGTAGTCTGTTTTTAACACGGTGGCAGCTAACAGCCCTGCGATCATGACCAAAAGCTGGATTACGATCCGGCCCTGGCAGATGGTAATGCCCCACAGAACCAGAAGACCGATGAGAAGGGTAAAGTAAACATTCTGCTTCCCGGGGTAGAACCAGCTGGGTTTTAAGGCAAAGTCAAAGGGGATTTCAGAAATCAGGGCAAAGAGAAACATGCGGGAGGCATACTTTTTTACATCCCTTGTGTGAAGAAAACCCTCTACCAAAAGAAAACAGAAGATGGGGAAGGCAAGACGCCCGATATCCCGCATGACAGAATAAATATTATTTAACAGAGCAAGGCTTTCTGTGCTGGTGCGAATATAGGGCTGTCTGGCTAAAGCCCGCACAAAGGTGGCCCCTGCATGGTCAATAAACATGGTGATGATAGCAAGGAATTTCAGGGTACTGCCGGAAATGCCAAATTTTTCTTTCCAATTCATAGATACAGTTCCTCCGCAAGTAGGTCTTATTTTTATCTTTGCACATTATACTATATTTTTAAGGAGCTGTCATTTAAAAAATGAGAAGCAGAAGGATTCTGATTTTTGCTGCCGCTGTTTTATGAGCTTGGAATATCCCACCCGTTTTTGGAAACTTTTTTGGAAGATAGGGGAAGGGAAACACTTTTGCGAATATAGAAGAAAGAAGAAAACCGCTGTCCGGCAGGGGGATTATTCCCCGGCCGGACAGCGGTTTTCTTCCGTCATGTCTGTGGTATATCCGTATTATGATGGGATTATTTCTGGGCTTTATGAATTTGCCCGCTGCAGATATTCCTGTCTGCAAAGCTCCTGATTTAGGAACGAATCATCCTGGTTCTTGCCTGTCTGGCGGCTATTTGGTCAGCAGCATCATGATCTCGTTGCTGCGGGCAATGAATTTGGTCATCTCATCGGGAGATAAGGGCTTGTGAGCCAGCATGGCCAGATCGTAAAGCTGGCGGCACATCATGGGAACGTGTTCCCCATCTTTATTCTGGAGAATGTACTGTACCAACTGGTTGTTAGCATTGAGAACCAGGGTTTCGGAAGAGCCGAACATGGAGGGATCCATGCCGTACATATTGTACATTTTCATCATATCCTGCATTCTGCGGCTTTCTTCAGAGAGGATCATCATGGAGGAAATGCCTGCATTTTTCAGTTTTTCTACCTTTACTTCCAGCTTTTCTTTCTCCAGATTCTTGCGGAACAGCTCTGTGAGGGTTTCAGCAGTTTCTTTTAACTCTTCTTCGCTGGTTTCCTCTTTGAAGGTGTCGGTTACATCTGCGTCAATGCGTTCAAATTTTATTTCTTCATTGGTGCGCTCTACATGAGTGATAAAGGCAGTATCGATGTTGTGTTTTAAGATCACTGCGTTTAAGCCTGCGTCCTTGAACATATTGATATACTGGCTCTGCTGAATTTCATCGGTGACATAGTGGATAGTTGTCTTGGGCTTTTCCTTTTCTTCCTCAGAAACTTCAGCGGAATCCTCTTTGGAAGCTTCCGTCTTAGCGGAGGTTTCGTTGCTGTCCTGGGCGGAAACAGTTTCTGCAGGATCTTCTGTGAAGTCTACCGTCTCATCCACACCCTCGGCCTGATCTTTCTTCTGCTCCAGCAGCTCCTTCAGAGTGAGATAGCTGTTGTTAATATCCTTATAAAGGATATAATCCATCATCTTGTCGCTGAATTTGGTATCCTTGATACAGCCGAATTTGATAAAGGGATTGATGTCATCCCAGTATTTTTCATAATTTTCCCGGTCTGTCTTGCACATGCCGGAGAGCTTGTCAGCCACCTTTTTCGTAATATAGTCAGAAATCTTTTTCACAAAGCCGTCATTCTGCAGAGCGCTTCTGGAAACGTTCAGAGGAAGATCCGGGCAGTCGATGACACCCTTTAACAACATCAAAAATTCAGGGATCACCTCTTTGATGTTATCTGCAATGAATACCTGGTTATTGTACAGCTTAATGGTGCCCTCAATGGAATCGTACTCCGTATTGATCTTGGGGAAGTACAGGATGCCCTTGAGGTTAAAGGGATAGTCCATGTTCAGGTGGATCCAGAACAGAGGCTCTTTGTAATCCATAAATACTTTGCGGTAGAAATCTTTGTATTCCTCCTCTGTACATTCGTTGGGATGCTTGGTCCACAGAGGATGGATATCATTTACCGGAACCGGGCGTTTGTTGATCTTTACCCGCTCTCTGGCAGGAGAGATCTCCACTACTTCTTTGTTTCCGTTTTCATCTTCCTTTTCTTCTGTTTTGGCATCTTCATGGATGTGCTCAACCACCACGTCATCCTCTTTTAATTCGGATTCGTCAATGGTCTCATATTCCTGAGGGGCATTGGCTTTGGAGAGATAAATCTCCACAGGCATGAAGGAACAGTATTTCTCCAGAACTTCCCGCATCCGATATTCATTGGCAAACTCCAGACGCTCTTCATTCAGATGGAGGGTGATCTCGGTTCCTACAGTGGTCTTTGTGCCGTCTTCAATGGTGTACTCAGAGCCGCCGTCGCTTTCCCAGTGGACTGCCGCAGCATCCTTCTGATAGGAGAGCGTATCAATCTCAACGGAGTCAGCCACCATGAAGACAGAGTAAAAGCCCAGACCAAAGTGGCCGATGATCTCGTCTTTGTTGGTTTTATCCTTATATTTCTCCAGGAAAGCGGTAGCGCCGGAAAATGCGATCTGGGTAATATATTCTTCCACCTCGTCAGCAGTCATACCAAGACCGGTATCAATAAATTTCAGAGTTTTATCCTCGGGATTGACAATTACCTGGATAGAATCCTTGTGATCCTCCGGATAGGAATATTCGCCCATGATCTCCAGCTTATGCAGTTTGGTGATAGCATCGCAGCCGTTGGAAACTACCTCACGGGCGAAAATATCGTGGTCAGAATAAAGCCATTTCTTTATAATAGGAAAAATATTTTCACTGTTAATAGAAAGGCTGCCAGTTCTCTTGCTCATATACAACACTCCTTATAATAAATATAGTAATTATTTGGTACAAAGTAATGAAAAATCGGGAAAATTCCGTGTTCTGAACCCTATTGTAATCCCGGCATATCGAAATGTCAAGAAAAAATTAGCACTCAACAAAAAAGAGTGCTAACAAAAAGGGGGATATAGGATTAGGAATGGATAGCATCCGTGTACAAGGCGGCAGGACAAGGAAAAATTCGGCTAATCTTAGGGCTTAAAGCGCGCTGCTTTTTGTACACGGCTGCTAGCTGCATGATCATTATATAGATCAGGGCTTTTGACACCCTAATCTTATATAGAAAGAAAAGGGATTTGCCGCTGGCGGAAAAATTTTTCCACCATGGTATCCCAGGCAAAATCCAGGGACTTATCCAGGGTGAAGATGTGCAGGGAGGTTCCGGTGGTGCCAAATACCTCCTTTCCATTATAATGGATGTTCAGAAACAGACCTGCCACATCATTGACGGCAAGTTGGATCCCGGACTGTTCCAGCAGCTTTTCTGTATTATAGTCAGCCAGGCGGAAAACCAGTTTGAAATTCAGCGGGGTATGTCTGCCTTTGACCAGTTCATAGAAAAAAGGGCGGATCAGCCGCCAGGTAAGAACGGAACCGGCGGGAAGAGCAGTTTGATCCTGGGAAAGGCCAAAATAATCTTTGTGAAAACTGCCGTCAATATGGAAGGTGGTAAAGGTGGTGATGGAGGCTTCTGAAAGAAGAAACGCGTCAAAGCATTCGGTAGTCAAAAGCCGGGACATAAAATCTTTCACATCTGGAAACTGTAATGAGTGCAAGGGAGACCTCCGATCCTGCTGGCATCGAAAAAACTTCTGTGACAGCCCTGTATAGAAAACATCATGAACGCTTTTCTATGGGGATGCAGCAGTAATAGTATCATAAAATAGTTAAAAAATATTATAATCTTGTTTTTCCCTCTTTTCAAGAAGAAATAGATGTGCTATCATAATGTAGTATTTATTACTACGTTATGAAATCTGAATATTAAATCCTGGAGGTTATTATGAAATACAGAGTTGTGGTGGATAGTTGCGGTGAACTGACGGAGGAGATGAAGCGGGATGAACATTTTGTTTCTGCTCCTCTGACTATGCAGTTGGATGAATATGATTTTGTGGATGACGAGAGTTTTGATCAGGCAGACTTTCTGCGAAAGACTGCGGCCAGCCCAAACTGTCCGAAATCTGCTTGTCCCTCGCCGGAGTTTTATCAGAAGGCATACGACTGTGGTGCAGAGCATATCTATGCAGTTACGCTATCCGCAGAACTCAGTGGGTCCTATAACAGCGCTGAGCTGGGAAAAAATCTGTTTCTGGAGGAGCACCCAGAAGCGAAGATCCATGTGTTTAATTCCCGCTCCGCTTCTGTGGGAGAGACCCTGATTGCCCTGAAGATTCGGGAGTGTGAGGAAGCAGGCATGAGCTTCGAAACTGTGGTAGAAACGGTTGAGCGCTTTATTGCAGGAGAGAATACCTGGTTTGTGTTGGAAACATTGGAGACGCTGCGAAAGAACGGCCGGTTGAGCAACGTGAAGGCTATGGTGGCCAATGTGCTGAAGATCAAACCGGTGATGGTATCCACTCCGGAAGGAAATATTGCCCAGCTGGATCAGGCCAGAGGAATTAACAAAGCGCTTATCAAGATGGTAAACTATATTGCAGAGACTGCGGAAGATCCGGAAAACCGCATTCTGGCTATCGCTCACTGCAACTGTAGGGAGCGGGCCATGATGGTGAGAGATGCGCTGCTGGAAAAGATGAAAGTGAAAGATGTGTTTGTACTGGATACTGCAGGAATCAGTACGATGTATGCCAATGACGGAGGCGTCATTGTGGCGATCTAAGTTACGGTGCTGCTTTTCAAAGCTGTTGTTTGAGAAAAAAATTCCCTGTACATTTCCCACAGTTCCCTTCTGTAAATAATGGATAAACTTGTGAAAGGTGTCGGAAAATGACGAAAATTGGCGGTTTTCACCGAGAATTTTGGATGCTTTTCCGATGAGAAGTGTGGAAGTTGGCGAATATAACCAATAAAATCTTAAGATTTTCAATGAAAAGCGAAAAATATTCTATGTTTTATTTTGACAAGATTGTGTAGAATGTCAATATCAAGAGACGGAACGGACGAGAGTCCGAAGAAAAAGTCCGTACAGAAGGGAGAAAATGATACTATGATGAAACGCGCATTAGCACTGACAATGGCAGCTGTTATGGGTCTTTCTATGACTGCATTTGCTGAAGGAGAGGTAGCCAACAAGGATAAGCCACTGGTATGGTACAACCGTCAGCCTTCCAACAGCTCCACTGGAGAATTGGATATGGCAGCTTTGAACTTCAATGAAAATACTTACTATGTAGGTTTTGATGCAAACCAGGGTGCAGAACTGCAGGGTGTTATGGTTCTGGATTACATCAAAGCACATATCAGCGAGATCGACCGCAACGGCGACGGAACCATCGGTTATGTTCTGGCAATCGGAGATATCGGACATAACGATTCCATCGCACGTACAAGAGGCGTTCGTAAAGCTCTTGGAACCGGCGTTGACAAAGATGGCAACATCAACAGTGATCCGGTAGGAACCAACACCGATGGATCTGCTACTGCAGTGCAGGATGGTTCTCTGGAAGTTGACGGAACTACTTATGTAGTGCGTGAGCTGGCTTCTCAGGAGATGAAGAACTCCGCAGGTGCTACCTGGGATGCAGCTACTGCTGGTAACGCAATCGGAACCTGGTCTTCCTCTTTCGGCGATCAGATTGATGTAGTAGTTTCCAATAATGATGGTATGGGAATGTCCATGTTCAACGCATGGTCCAAAGACAACAAGGTTCCCACCTTCGGTTACGATGCAAACAGTGACGCAGTAGCAGCAATCGCAGAGGGCTACGGCGGAACCATCAGCCAGCATGCAGACGTTCAGGCTTACCTGACTCTTCGTGTTCTGCGTAACGCTCTGGACGGCGTAGATATCGATACTGGTATTGGTACTGCAGATGACGCTGGCAACGTTCTTAGCGAAGACGTATATGTATACAACGAAGAGCAGCGTTCCTACTACGCATTGAACGTAGCTGTTACCGCTGACAACTATCAGGATTTCACAGACTCCACCAAGGTTTACGAGCCTGTATCCAACCAGCTTGATGAGGCAGCTCATCCCGCTAAGAAGGTATGGCTGAACATCTACAACGCAGCAGATAACTTCCTGAGCGCTACTTATCAGCCGCTGCTTCAGAACTACGATGACCTGCTGAACCTGGACGTTGAGTACATCGGCGGTGACGGACAGACTGAGTCCAACATCACTAACCGTCTGGGCAACCCCAGCCAGTATGATGCATTCGCAATCAACATGGTTAAGACCGACAACGCAGCTTCCTATACATCTCTGCTTAGTCAGTAATTATTACAGAAACAATAAAGAGGTACAGATTATTAGGGAGAAGAAATTCTCCCTAATAGTTTGTTAAGGGAATCTAGAGAAAATTATAAATCTACTGATACAGGAGTAAAAATAATGGCAGATAAGAAAAGTGAAAATATCTTATCAATACGCGGAATGTGTAAATCCTTCGGCAGAAACCGGGTTCTGGATCACATCAATCTGAATGTGAAACGGGGAACGGTTATGGGACTGATGGGTGAGAACGGAGCTGGAAAGTCAACCATGATGAAATGTCTTTTCGGTACGTACCAGAAAGACGAGGGAACCATCATCCTGGATGGAAAAGAAGTAAGTTTTTCAGGCCCCAAGGATGCGCTGGAGAACGGCATCGCCATGGTACACCAGGAGCTGAATCAGTGTCTTGAACGGAATGTAATGGATAATCTGTTTTTGGGCCGTTACCCGTTAAATTCCATGGGCGTAGTTGATGAGGGAAGAATGAAAAAAGAGGCGTCTGAGCTGTTCCGTAAGCTGGGTATGACCGTAAATCTGACACAGCCTATGCGGAATATGTCGGTATCTCAGCGTCAGATGTGCGAGATTGCAAAGGCAATTTCCTATAATGCAAAAGTGATTGTTCTGGACGAGCCCACTTCCTCCCTGACGGTACAGGAGGTTGATAAGCTCTTTGAGATGATGAGAATGCTGAAGGAGCAGGGAATTGCTCTCATCTACATTTCTCATAAGATGGATGAGATTTTTGAGATCTGCGATGAGATCTCCGTACTGCGTGACGGTAACCTGGTAATGACCAAATCCTCCAAGGAGACGGACATGAATGAGCTGATTGCAGCCATGGTTGGACGTTCTCTGGAAAATCGGTTCCCACCGGTAGACAATACTCCGGGAGATGTGATTTTGTCCGTTCAGCATCTGTCCACCAAATTCGAGCCTCATTTGCAGGATATCACCTTTGATGTAAAAGAAGGAGAGATCTTCGGACTGTACGGCTTGGTAGGCGCCGGACGTACAGAGCTTTTGGAGACCATCTTCGGTGTTCGTACCAGAGCGGCAGGCCGGGTATATTATAATGGACGTCTGATGAACTTTGACAGTGCAAGAGACGCTATGGAGCATGGGTTTGCCATGATCACAGAAGAGCGTAAGGCGAATGGACTGTTTTTAAAGGGGGATCTGACCTTTAATACCACCATTGCCAATCTGAGTCAGTATATGTCCGGAGTAGCGCTGTCTGATACTAAGATGACAAAGGCAACTGCCAGTGAGATCAAGATCATGCATACGAAATGTATGGGACCGGAAGATATGATTACAAGCCTTTCCGGCGGTAATCAGCAGAAAGTCATCTTTGGTAAATGGCTGGAGCGCAGTCCCAATGTGTTTATGATGGACGAGCCTACCCGAGGCATTGATGTTGGTGCAAAGTATGAGATTTACGAGCTGATCATCCAGATGGCGAAACAGGGAAAGACCATCATTGTGGTTTCCTCTGAGATGCCGGAGATCCTGGGAATTACCAACCGGATCGGCGTTATGTCCAACGGACATCTTTCCGGTATTGTAAATACCAAGGAGACAAATCAGGAAGAACTTTTAAGACTCAGCGCAAAATACCTATAATGAGGGAGAAAGATTATTATGGCAAATGGAAATGGTAAGATTCTGACAGTTGAGCAGGAACAGAAACTGCGTCAGCCCATTGAAGATTATGTCGGAAAAATTCAGGCAAAGATTGACAGCCTCAGAGCGGATGGCACTGATAAAGTGGTGGCGATTCAGAACAAAATGGATTCTGTAAAGAGAGACCGCACACTGACCTCTTCGGAAAAAGAGTCTGCAAAAGCAACGCTGCAGAGCGAGCTGCAGAAGGCAAAATCTGTGGAAGCTGCCAACAAAAATGAAGTTTCAAAATTAATTGGGGATGCGGAAAACTACCTCAAAGCACATTTCGACAAAGAGTACTATCAGCCGGTGAAAGAGAGCTGCGAGCAGGAAAAAGCCCGGGCGAAAGCCAAGTATGAGGAAAATGTAGCAAAGTTAAATAAAGAGCATCAGGATAATCTGGCGAAGCTCTCCAATCATCAGGAGATCAAGGATGAGAAGTATGTACATAAAAACAGACTTTTTGATGCCAAGATGACCTATGAGAAAGAGCTTCAGGAGATCAAGGACAGAAGGCATGCGGCATATACCTGGAAGTATCATATGATTGATCTGCTGCGTATGTCCAAGTTTACCTTTATGGAGAACCGGGCTCAGAAGTGGGAGAATTATAAGTACACCTTTAACCGCAGAGATTTCCTGCTGAAAAATGGTCTGTACATTGCCATTGTTCTGATTTTCGTGGCTCTGTGCATCATCACACCCATTGTAAAGCATACACCGCTGTTGACCTATAATAATGTGCTGAACATCCTTCAGCAGGCATCACCCCGTATGTTCCTGGCCCTTGGAGTTGCCGGACTGATCATGTTAGCTGGTACGGATCTTTCTATTGGCCGTATGGTTGGTATGGGTATGACTGCTGCTACCATTATCATGCATCAGGGCAAGAATACCGGTGCTGTGTTTGGTCATGTATTTGATTTCACAGGACTTCCGGTGATCGTTCGCATGATTTTTGCACTGCTTGTGTGTATCGTACTGTGTACTTTCTTTACTTCCATTGCAGGTTTCTTCACTGCAAAATTCAAGATGCATCCTTTTATCTCCACCATGGCCAACATGCTGATGATCTTCGGTCTTGTTACCTATGCGACCAAGGGTGTATCTTTCGGAGCTATTGAATCCAGCATTCCGGGAATGATTATCCCCAAGATTAACGGATTCCCCACGATTATCATCTGGGCAGTTGTAGCAGTGGTTATCGTATGGTTTATCTGGAATAAGACAACCTTTGGTAAATATCTGTATGCAGTGGGCGGAAATCCGGAAGCAGCTTCTGTATCCGGTATCTCTGTATTCAAGGTAACTATGGGTGCATTTATCCTGGCAGGTATTCTGTACGGTTTCGGCGCTTGGCTGGAGTGCGCAAGAATGTTCGGTTCCGGTTCAGCAGCTTACGGGCAGGGCTGGGAGACCGACGCGATCGCAGCCTGCGTAGTGGGAGGCGTATCCTTCACTGGTGGTATTGGTAAGATTTCAGGTGTCGTAGTTGGTGTGCTGATCTTCACAGCCCTGACATACTCCCTGACAATTCTTGGTATTGATACTAACCTGCAGTTTGTATTCTCCGGTATCATTATTCTGGTAGCTGTTACACTTGACTGTCTGAAATATGTACAGAAGAAGTAATGGATTGCCAGGTCTGGTGAATTGAAGACTTTATAAGTTCTCTTAAGGAGAGCTGTTGTAAAATGAATGAGAGGTGTTTGTTTTCCCTCTTCTTTTACAGCAGCTCTCTTTTTCCAGCAGTTTACAATTATTTTACCATTTGATATAATAGTAACAATCAGTGGACATAGTACAGTTATAACAAGAATGTCTGAGAAAATAAGAACGAAAAGAAACGATGATGGGGGAAACATGGGCGGAGAGCAGACTATAGCGGCAGATCGTTACACAGTGCTTTTAGTGGATGATGAGGATGAAGTGATCCAGGTCATTATGAAGAAAATAGATTGGAAGAGTTTGGGATTCACGGTGATCGGATACGCTAATAACGGGGTAAAGGCGTTGGAGATGGTGGAGGAATTTCAGCCGGATGTGGTGATGACAGATATTAAGATGCCCTATATGGATGGTATGGAACTGGCAGGCCGCATCAAGATTGAATTTCCTACAACAAAGATTTTATTGTTTACAGGCTTTGATGAATTTGAGTATGCCAAAGAGGCGGTTCATCTGGAGGTGGAGGAGTATATTCTCAAACCGGTCAATTCAGTGGAACTGACCAAGGTATTTGCCCAGCTAAAGGAGAAGCTGGATCAGGAGATCAGCGAAAAGCGCAATGTGGAGACGCTGCAGAATTATTATCTGGAGTCCCTTCCTTTCCTGAGAAGTAATTTTTATATTACGCTTATTGAGGGACGAATTGATGAGAAAGAGCTGGAAAAATATCTTTCAGATTACCAGATCTCATTGCCGGGTCCTTTTTACTGCTGTCTTTTAATTCATACCTCGTCCAGCCAGGTTCCCAAAGAGATGACGCCTCTGCTGCTGGCTGCATCTGTACAAAAGCAGGTGGAAGAACGGCTGGTGGGGCAGTGGCAGGCCAAAAGTTTTTCCTACCTGGGGAATACGGTTCTGATCGCCCAGGTAAAGCATGAGGAGGCAGTTTCGGAGCTTACAGATGAGTGTGATCGTTTTTGCCGATATGTGCACCGGATCATTGGTGCAGTGGTGACTGTCGGTATTGGGCAGGTGTGCAGAACAATTCCGGAATTGGCGGGTTCCTATCGGGGAGCCAGGGAAGCTCTCTACTATAGAAGTATTTATGGAGCCAACCGGGCTATCAATATCAAAGAGATCGTTCCCAAAGCTATGAATCAGAGCGTAAGCACAGGAGAAGCAGAGATGGGAAATCTCTTTAAAATGATTCGATTGGGAACTGGGCGGGAGGTGGAGGAAGCGGTGGAGCGGTACCTGAATGATATGGTCACTCCTATGCAGTCGCTGCCTCAGCATCATATCCATGTGATGGAGATGGTGACGGCATTGTACCGGTTTTCCGCAAATAATGAGATACAGGAAGAGGAGGATCTGGGAGATATCCGCCAGCTTTATGGCAGGCTTGTGGAGCTGGAGCCGGAGGGGCTGAAAAAGTGGCTGGTTCGGATCTGCCTGGATTACAGAGAAAAACTGATCCGTTTGCGGAGCAGTTCCACAAAATCTTTTGTTCAGAATGCGAAGGAATATGTGAGGAACAATTATGCAGATGAGGAGCTTTCACTGAACCAGATCTGCGATGCTCTGGGAGTATCCAATTCCTATTTTTCTACGATCTTTAAGAAGGAAACGGGAAATTCTTTTATCGGATATCTTACAGAGTTTCGGATGGAGCAGGCCTCCAGGATGCTGATTGAGACGAATGAAAAGAGCTATATTATAGCCCAGAAGGTGGGATATACGGATTCCAATTATTTCAGCTATGTATTTAAGCGGCAGTACGGCGTTTCACCTTCCAAATACAGAACGGAGCATACAAAACGTGAAAAGTAAGAATTCCGGGCGTTTTAACAGCTTAAGGCAGCGGGGACTTCAGACCACCATTATGATGGCTTTTTCTATTATTTCTATTTCTATTATTCTGATTTTGGGCATTGTTTTGTACGTCCGTTTTTCTGTAGTATCTAGAGAGGAAGTCATTCAGAGTACTCAGAAACTTATGGAACAGACGGGAGAGAGTCTGGAGGATTATCTGATTAGTATGCGGCAGATTTCAGATGCGGCTTATTACAATGTGATTAAGGAGAGTGATTTTTCCACCCAGAATCAGGAGGTTCGGGCGGGGTTGAACCTTCTGTACGAGGCCAACAAGGAAAAGCTTCGCAGCATTGCCCTGTATAACAATTACGGCAGTCTGCTGGCGGCAGAGCCTGTGGCCGATCAGAAAGAAGATCCGGATGTGACTCATCAGGACTGGTATCAGCAGGCAGTGAATGAGATGGAGAATATGCATTTTTCCACCCCACATATCCAGAATCTGTTTAAGGATGTGGCTTTTCGGTATTACTGGGTGATCTCATTAAGCCGGGTAGTGGAGCTTAACAATGGTGGAGATTCTCAGTTGGGAGTGCTTTTGGTGGACATGGACTACTCCAGCATTTCCAGATTGATGAAAAAGATTAATACAGCCAACAACGGCCAGTACTATTATCTGTGCGACAGCAATGGGGAGATCATCTATCACCAGCGCCAGGTACAGATCAGCGATGGGATTGCCAGTGAAAACAGCAAAGCGGCGGCAGCCTGCAAGGACGGCATCTATGATGAAGTTTTTGAGGGAGAGCATCGGAAGGTGGTGGTGAACACCATCAGCTACACGGGCTGGAAGCTGGTGGGAGTGATCCCTTATTCTGCATTCACCTCCGGTATGGCAGGGGTGAGGTACTTCATTGTGCTGTTTACCATCATTATGATGATGACTCTGGTGGTGATCAACCGCATGGTGTCAGTGCGGATTTCCAGGCCCATACTGCGGCTGAATGATTCGGTTCTGGAATATGAGGCGGGAGAGAAACCGAAAATTTATATCGGGGGATCCAAGGAGATCCGGCATCTGGGGTATTCTATTCAGAAGTCCTACGAAGAGATTGAAGAACTGATGAAGCGGATTGTGTGGGAACAGAACGAACGGAGGAAAAGCGAGCTGGATGCTCTGCAGAGTCAGATTAATCCTCATTTCCTCTATAATGCCTTGGATTCCATTACCTGGATGATTGAAGCAGAAAGGAATGATGAGGCGGCTTATATGATCACCCAGCTTGCCCGTTTGTTCCGAATCAGTCTTTCCAAGGGGCGTACGATTATCAGCGTGAAAGATGAAATTCAGCATGCTCAGAGCTATATGAACATTCAAAAGATTCGATGTAAAAATTCTTTTACTGTGGAGTTTGAGATAGAGCCGGAGATCCTCTTGGCCTGCACAGTGAAGCTGGTCTTACAGCCTATACTGGAAAACGCTATTAACTATGGAGTCAGCGGTGAAGATGAGGATGGAGAGATCCGGATCATTGGAAAAGAAAAGGAGGGGAATATTCTCCTTATGGTGAAGGATAACGGAATAGGCATCCCGGAGGATCAGGTGGGGCTGCTGCTTACAGACAACGAGCGGGTGCATAAGCACGGATCCGGAGTGGGGCTTGTGAATGTAAATAACCGGCTGCAGCTTCTGTTTGGAGAAGAGTATGGCCTTCGCATTGAGAGCGAGCCGGACGAGGGAACGACCGTCACTGTCTGTATTCCATTTATCCCCTACACAGAGGAGAACCGAAAACTTCTGGAAAAGGGATACCGTTTCAGCAAAGAGGAGATCATAAGCAGAAAACGCAGGGAAAATAGGGATGAAAAATAGTAGGAAAATGTTTATTCTCATAGAGGGACTGTTGGCAGCGCTTCTGGTGACGGTCTTTTTGGCCATGGTGCGGGAGAGGAAGCCGCCGGAACAGAAGAAGATTTCTGTTATTGTCAGTGCTTCCGATGACAGCCAGTGGGCTGCATTTCAATATGGCCTTCGGATGGCGGCCCAGGATTTTGGGATTGATTTGACGGTGGTGAAAACGCAGGGAGATCTGTGGCTGGAGGAAGAGCAAAGGCTGATAAAACGAGAGATGGAAAAAGGCGCGGATGCGGTGATCGTCCAACCTGCGCCTTATCCGGGGACGGCAAAGATGCTGGAGAAGATGGCGCGTCAGATTCCCATTATGCTGGTGGAGGATAATGGAGCCGCTGAGGGAGAGGAGACCTTCCTTCCCTACACAGCGCCGGATAATTATGGCATGGGGAAAGCACTGGCTTTTGAGCTGCTTTTGGATTACAGCGGAACCATACAGGGAAAAACGATAGGGATTGTTTTAGAAACAGCGGGTTCTGGAGCAGCGAAGAAGCGTCTGCAGGGATTTCTGGATGCTGTTGAGGGGAAGGGAGGAAAGGTTCTTTGGAGTCTTCCGAAAGACCAGAAGATGGAAAGTTATATTCTGAAAGAACAGCCCGGCGTGGATTTTGTCATCGCCCTGGATGATAAAAGCGTGGTGCAGGCAGGAGCGGCCTCAGAGGCCAATGATCTTCATGGAGCTTTGGTTTACGGCATCGGAAATTCTACGGAGGCTGTTTACTATCTGGATTCGGATGCGGTTCAGTGTCTGGTTGTGCCGGATGAATTTAATGTGGGCTATCAGAGTCTGGCAGAGGCGGCGGACAGCAGCGGCAGTTTTTATGACAGGATGGAGAGTCAGACGGTTTCTCATACAGTACTGCGCAGAGAAGAGCTGTTTTTTAAGGAAAATCAGGAGATTCTGTTTACTATGAACCAGTGAACCAGAACAGGGCGGACGTGTTTTGGTATGGAACTATTTGTATTATGGAACTTTTATACCAGGAAACTTTATAACCGGAGGAGTTTGGACCGGAAGGTGAACAGATATGAAGAAAAAGGGATTATGTGGGGTAGCTGTCTGCATGGCGGCAGTCTCTCTTTGGGGCTGTGGAAAGCAGCAGCCGGAGAAAATTGAAAAAGGCAGGATCGGAGTAGCCTGTTACAATGAGAGAGATACCTTTATTAACGCTCTGGTGGAGAGCTTTAAAGAGCAGATGAGTCAGTATGAGAAACAGGGATTTAAGGCGGAAGTGACGGTGACGGACGCGGGGGGGATGCAGAGAAGTCAGGATGATCAGGTGAAGGAGATGATTACCGCCGGCTGCGATGTGCTGTGCGTGAACCTGGTGGATCGGACAGACCCTTCTGAGATCATTGATCTGGCCAGGGAGAAAGACGTTCCCATTATTTTTTTCAACCGGGAGCCAGTGGCAGAGGATATGCTTCAGTGGAATGGTTTGTACTATGTGGGGGCCTATGCGGAGCAGTCAGGAATCATGCAGGGAGAACTGGCGGCGGAGGCTATTGAGAAAAATGATAAGATTGATAAAAATAAGGATGGAAAGATTCAGTACGCAGTGCTGGAGGGCGAGCCGGGGCATCAGGATGCGATCATCCGCACAGAGAATGCAGTCGATACTATGAAGAAAAAGGGAATCAAAATGGAAAAGATCAGCTATGGAATTGCCAACTGGAGCCGGGCCCAGGCTCAGAATCGGATGCTTCAGATGATCAGCCAGTATCCAAACAAAATTGAGTTGGTGCTGGCAAATAATGACGATATGATTTTGGGGGCGTTGGATGCCTATGAGAAGCTGAATCTTACGGAGACTTCGGTGCCGGTATTTTTTGGCATAGACGGAACGGATCAGGGCCTGGAAGCGCTGAGAGAGGGGAAGATAGCAGGCACGGTGTATAACGACAAGGAGGGCCAGGCGAAAGCCATGGCGCAGCTGGCGGTGGCGCTGATTACGGGGGAAGGGCTGGATGAGATCTCCTTTGAAAATGAAAAATATATTTATCTGCCCTATACCAAGGTGACTTCGGAGAATGTGAAGGATTTTATAGGAAAGTCTGAGAAAAATTAAGAGGGTGAGAAGAGCAGGCGGGCTGCGGCAGGGAGAGAAAGAGGCCGCAGTCCTTTTGCTTATGAAGTCCATACAAGAGAGGATTAATTTATGAATCTGTACAGTCAGAAAGATATGCTGGATTATGATGTGGAGACGCCGCTGCGGACGATCTGCGGATTTAAAGTGCGCCCAGGTATGTTTGATATCAACGGAGCCATGGCGCTGAGAAATGGGGTGAATTTTACCATTCACACCCATTATGGGACTGCCTGTGAGCTGCTTTTATTTCACCGACAGCAGGAGGATCCCTTTGCAGTGCTTCCCTTTCCGGAGGACTATAAGATTGGGGATGTGTATTCCATGATTGTATTTGATCTGGATATTGAGGAGATCGAGTATGCCTACCGGGTGGATGGTCCCTATAGGCCGGAGGAGGGCCTTTTGTTTGACCGGAAGAATGTGCTCTTAGATCCCTATGCCAGGGCGGTGGCAGGACAGAAGATCTGGGGTAAGACAAGGCAGGGGGCGTACCATGCCCGGGTGGTGAAAGATTCTTTTGACTGGGGGGATATGCCCCAGTCAAAGCAGGAGTTAAGCGATCTGATCATTTATGAGCTGCATGTTCGGGGATTTACCAAACATCCCTCCTCAGGCGTAAAATGGGGAGGTACCTTTGCAGGGTTAAAGGAAAAGATCCCTTATTTAAAGGATCTTGGCATTAATGCAGTGGAGCTGATGCCTATCTTTGAGTTTGATGAAAACCGCAATGCCAGAGAGGTGGATGGGAAGCGTCTTCTGGATTACTGGGGATACAATACGGTCAATTTCTTTTCTCCCAACACCAGCTACAGCGCCTCTGTGGAATTTAACCGGGAGGGCATGGAGCTGAAAGATCTGATCAAGGCTCTTCATGACAATGGGATTGAGGTGATTCTGGATGTAGTGTTTAATCACACTGCGGAGGGGAATGAACAGGGAGCCACCTTCTGTTTTAAGGGATTGGACAATAAAATCTACTATATGCTCACCCCGGACGGCAATTATTACAATTTTAGCGGCTGTGGCAATACCTTAAACTGCAATCATCCAGTGGTGCGCCAGCTGATACTGGAGTGTCTGCGGTACTGGACGGTGTGCTACCGGGTGGACGGTTTCCGTTTCGACCTGGCCAGCATTCTGGGAAGGAATGAGGACGGAACGCCCATGAATATGCCGCCGCTGCTTCACAGTCTGGCTTTTGATCCCATCCTGAGCCGGACGAAGCTTATCGCAGAGGCCTGGGATGCGGGAGGTATGTACCAGGTGGGCAGCTTCCCGGCACATAAACGGTGGGCAGAGTGGAATGGCAGATACCGGGACGCAGTGAGAGGCTTTTTAAAGGGAGATAACTGGGAGGCCTGGCAGGCGGCCTGGAGCATCTGCGGATCCGGAGATCTCTACGGGGGAGGCCATTTTGGTCAGGAACAAAACAGCCGGTATGCAGGGTACAATTCCTGCGTGAATTTCCTCACCTGTCATGACGGTTTTACCCTTCATGATCTTTATTCCTATAATGAAAAGCACAATCTGGAAAATGGCTGGGATAATACAGACGGAGCTAATGACAACCGCAGTTGGAACTGCGGAGCTGAGGGAGAGACCAATGATCAGGAGGTGCTGAGGCTTCGGTTCCGGATGATTCGCAATGCCTGCGCGGTATTGATGTGCAGCCGGGGGACCCCTATGTTTTTGGCCGGAGATGAATTTGGAAATACTCAGTACGGCAACAACAACAGTTACTGCCAGGATAATGAGATCTCCTGGCTGGACTGGAGTTTGCTGGAGAAAAACAGGGAGCTGTATGAATTTTTCCGATTTATGATTGCATTCCGAAAAAAGCATCCGGTAATCCAGAAAAAACTGCCTTCTGCTGTCTGTGGAATGGAGCCTATGCATACCCATGGGGTACAGGCGGAGGAGACGAACCTGCCGAAGGATACCAGAACTTTTTCCGTAAGCTTTGCAGGCTATGACAGAGTAAAGGGAAAGGACGATCTGGTATATCTCTCCATCAATACTTACTGGGAGGATGTTACCATCACTTTGCCAAAGCTCAAACGGGGCGTCTGGTATCTTACCGTGAACACCAACGGGGATGAGGCGGAAAGGTACTTTTACCAGCCAGGGCAGGAGCGCAGAATTGAGGGAAGTTTTGTGATGCGCCCCAGATCTGTGTGTGTCTTTGTAGGAAAAACGTATGGAAGGTAATTTACCAGTGATGACAAAAATTAAAATCTGATAAATTTTGTGTGAAATTTAGCTAAAATTTTCTCTTCCCTTTTTTACGGAAACGTGCTACAATAACAAAGATAACTAAAATTCGCAGACGAAACAGAATAGAAAAGGACATGATAGAGGCGCGGGCTTCATCAGTACCGGAAATATCAGGCTGGACCGCCGTTTCCGGGAAAGGGGAGACTGCCGAAGGATGTTCTGCCGGTCCGGGCAGGATGTTCTGGGATACCGCAGAAGATGCGGTGTACTGTCACGAAATGTGGAGCGCTATCTGTGTTGGAACGTAAGAGAAGTTTAAATGAGAAGCCGTTGCACCGCAAATGCGTCTCCCTAAGGGAGCTGTCGTTTGCGGTGTTTTTGAGAGGAGAGAACGATATGCGTAGCGGACGAAAGAAACTGGGCTGGCTGGGGGCAGCGGTGCTGCTGCTTGTGCTGGCTCTTGGCATGACGGCTTTTGGAGCAGAGGAGGGGACTGAATATGTAGCTCCTGTTTTTGGAACCTTTTGGTCTTTAATTCCACCGGTGGTGGCCATCGGTCTGGCTTTGATTACCAAGGAGGTGTACAGTTCCCTGTTTTTGGGAATCCTGGTAGGCTCTGTTCTGTATTCTGGAATGAATTTTGAGCGAACCGTGACCCACATCTTCCAGGATGGGTTCATCGCAGTGCTGTCAGATAACTACAATGTGGGGATCCTGATTTTCCTGGTGATTTTGGGAGTTATGGTCTGCCTGATGAATCGGGCCGGCGGTTCTGCCGCTTTCGGACGGTTTGCCGCAAAGCGGATTAAGAGCCGTGTGGGCGCCCAGTTGGCCACTATTTTACTGGGAGTGCTTATCTTTATTGATGACTATTTTAACTGCCTTACTGTGGGAAGCGTGATGCGTCCGGTCACTGACCGATTCAAAGTGTCCAGAGCCAAGCTGGCGTATCTGATTGATGCCACAGCGGCGCCGGTTTGTATCATTGCCCCCATTTCCTCCTGGGCCGCAGCAGTTACCGGATTTGTGGAGGGGGAGGACGGATTTTCTCTTTTTATTCGGGCGATCCCGTATAACTTTTATGCGATCCTTACCATTGTAATGATGGTTTCCATGGTAGTAATGAAGATGGAGTTTGGCTCCATGGCAAAACATGAGAAGAATGCACTGAAGGGAGACCTTTATACGACGCCCGGCCGTCCCTACGAAAATACCCAGGAGGAGAATATATCTGCAAAAGGTACTGTTTTGGATCTTCTGATTCCGATTCTTTCCCTGGTGGTGTGCTGTATTCTGGGAATGCTCTATACCGGCGGATTTTTTGCCGGTACGGATTTTGTCACAGCTTTCTCCAAGAGTGATGCTTCTCTGGGGTTGACATTGGGAAGCTTTTTCGGCCTGGTTATCACCATTGTGCTGTATCAGATCCGCCGGGTGCTAAGCTTCAAAGACTGCATGGGCTGCCTTCCGGAAGGATTCAAGGCAATGGTTCCGGCTATTCTGATTCTTACCTTTGCCTGGACTTTAAAGGCAATGACGGACGGACTGGGAGCCAGTGAATTTGTGGAAACTTTGGTAAAAGGCGGGGCAGAAGGTCTGATGAATTTCCTGCCTGCGATTGTATTTTTGGTGGGCTGTCTTATGGCCTTTGCCACAGGAACCTCCTGGGGAACCTTTGGAATTCTCATTCCTATTGTAACAGATGCGTTTGCGGCTACGGATCCTCAGCTGATGATCATTGCGATCTCTGCCTGCATGGCAGGAGCGGTGTGCGGAGACCACTGTTCACCCATTTCCGATACCACCATTATGTCCTCAGCGGGAGCCCAGTGTGAGCATGTGAATCATGTGAGCACTCAGATACCGTATGCAGTATTGGCGGCGGCAGTATCCTTTGTCTCTTACCTGATTGCAGGGTTCGTAAAGACGGCATGGATCGCACTTCCAGCAGCAGTGCTGTTGATGATTCTTACGTTGGTGGTACTGAGAGCAACCGGACTGGCAGTGTCCACCAGTGCGGAAAAATAGGGAAAATGCAGTGTGAAAAAACACTTGCAATTAGAAGCGAATTCCAGTACAATAAAAAGCGATATAAAAAAATAAAACAGACGGGAGCTTGTATGACAGGCTGAGAGGAAGGTATGACCTTCGACCGATAACCTGATTTGGATAATGCCAACGTAGGGATGCCTGGAATAGGACTATTTAGCGGAAGCTGCCAGATTAGGCGGCTTCCGTTTTTTTTGTTTCATAGGAATGTCCTTCCTATGAAACAAAATGCTTGGCAGGATCGCACTGCGGCGGGCAGGGAAGCCGTTCTGTGATGGAAAGGGAGTGAAAAGAGGATTCCCGATTGTTTCGGGCGGATAGAAGGGGAGCGCCTTGTGTCTTGTATTTTGCGATGGGAACCCGTGTTTCGGGGTGAGAGGAGAAAAGAGATTCTCGACCGGGCGGGGCTTTCGGGCTTCGTACAAAATACGAAAAGAGGATGATGAAATGAAAGATCCTAAAGGATTGTTAAAAATGGTTGTGCTGTCGATGTTTGTAGGCTTGGGTGTGGTGATTTCTCCTATTCTGAGGGTGGAGGGAATGTGCCCCATGGCCCATTTTATCAATGTGGTATGCGGGGTGTTTCTTGGCCCTTGGTACGCACTGCTGTGTGCCATTCTCATTGGCATCATAAGAATGGCGCTGATGGGGATCCCTCCGCTGGCTCTTACAGGAGCTGTGTTTGGAGCCTTTCTCTCAGGGATGTTCTATCAGATGTCCAGGGGGAAACTGATGGCAGCAGTGATTGGCGAGGTGATCGGAACGGGTCTGATCGGAGCGGTCGTTTCCTATCCGGTTATGACGTTTTTGTGGGGAAAGGAAGGATTGAGCTGGCTTTTTTATGTTCCTTCTTTTGTCTGCGGAACCCTGATCGGAGGAAGCATTGGATATCTCTTTTTGCGCAAGCTGGCAGATAACGGAATGCTGGCAAGACTTCAGGAGATGTTAGGATCGAAAAGCTATACGGATCAGAGCAGTGTCCTGTCTCAGGCAGTGACCATTGCAGCGCTGGGAGCGGCAGGCTTCGTTGTGGTGAAAATAAGTGAAGACCTGTTTTCCCTCACTGCTCCGGCATGGTCCTTTCTGGCTTATGGGTTGCTGGCAGTCTTTCCGGCAGCCGGTATCATTTATTACATAACGAAAAAAATGAAAAGGGTTCACTAAATGATAGAAACAATCAGAGAAAAGGTAAAAGAAACGAAGCCATTGGTTCACTGCATTACAAATCCCATTTCCATTCATCAGTGCGCCAACACAGTTCTGGCAGTGGGAGCCCGCCCCATTATGGCAGAGCATCCGGATGAAGTGGAGGAGATTACGGCAACAGCAAAAGCAGTGCTGCTGAACTTGGGAAATATTACAGATGTCCGGATGGAGTCCATGCTTCGTTCCGGGAGAACTGCAAAAAAATATCAGATTCCTGTTATTTTGGACGCAGTGGGAGCGGCCTGCTCCAGGCTGCGAAAAGCCTTTGCCACAGAACTGCTTTCAGGGGGCATCCCCACGGTTGTGAAGGGGAACTATTCGGAGATCCAGGCGCTGTACCGGGAAACGTATGCTGCGTCAGGGGTGGATGCGGAAGATTCCCTGACAGAAGAGCAGATCAGACCGACAGCAGCCGCTCTGGCAAAAAGAGATCGCTGCATTGTCCTGGCCACCGGGAAAACAGATCTTATCACAGACGGAAAGCAGATGATCTTTGTGAAAAACGGCACTCCTATGCTGACAACAGTCACCGGAACAGGATGTATGCTGGGCGCTTTGTGCGCCAGCTATCTGACAGCAGGAAAAGGGCTGTACGGGGCAGCGGCAGCCTGTGGGGTTCTTGGAATCTGCGGAGAATTGGCAGAGACCGGGAAGGGATCCGGCAGTTTTATGGTGAGTCTGATGGATCATTTGTCTACAATGAGCAGGGAGGAGCTGGAAAGAAATCTGGATATGGAGGTGAAAGAAATTGCAGGGGTTTGATACGACCATGTATTTTATCACAGACAGCAACGGTTTTGGGGAGGAAGAATTTCTAAGAAGGACGGAGGCGGCTCTTTTGGGGGGCGTGACGCTTCTGCAGCTTCGGGAAAAGGAAAAATCAGTAAGGGAATACATCGATCTGGCCAGGAAGGTGCATAGCCTGACCAGGAAATATGGGATTCCCATGATTATTGACGACCGGGTGGATGTGGCCATGGCGGTGGATGCAGAGGGAGTTCATCTGGGGCAGAGGGATTTTCCAGTGGATACGGCGAGAAAACTGCTGGGTGAGAAAAAGATCATAGGGGCAACCGCAAAGACCGTGGAACAGGCTTTGGAGGCTTACAAAAATGGGGCAGATTATCTGGGAGTGGGAGCCATCTATCCTACTACCACAAAGGTGAAAACCGTCCTGACCTCCACCGATATGCTGAAGAAGATTTGTGAAGCAGTACCCATACCGGTGAATGCCATAGGAGGACTGAATAAGGAAAATCTGGGAGTCTTAAAAGGGATTTCCATAGCAGGTATCTGCGCGGTATCGGCGGTCATGAAAGCAGAAGATCCCAGGCTGGCAGCCATGGAGCTTCGGCAGGCAGTCGGAGAACTGACCGGTCGATAAGATACCAAGGTACCGGAAAGCCAGAGTCAGAAGGATAAAAGACCGCAGAGAGAAATTTGAAGCAGCAAGAGAAACAGGATTATAAAATTATATTAAGATCGGTAACTGCAGAAACGTAAAAGACAGGAAGATGAAAGGAAACAGGGGAAGGAAGATGAAAACAGCATTGACCATTGCAGGAAGTGATTGCAGCGGAGGTGCCGGGATCCAGGCGGATCTTAAGACCATGACCATGAACGGAGTGTATGCAATGAGTGTCATCACAGCGCTGACGGCACAGAATACAACTGGGGTGAGGGGAATTCTGGAGATTCCGCCGGAATTTTTAAAGCAGCAGATCGACGCTGTATTTGAGGATATTGTGCCGGATGCGGTGAAGATCGGTATGGTTTCCTCCGAAAAGCTGATCCAGGTGATGGCACAGCGGCTGGAGTATTATGGGGTAAAAAGGCTGGTGGTGGATCCGGTGATGGTTTCCACCAGCGGCTGCAGATTGCTGGAGGAGAGGGCAATCCTGACGCTGACCGGAGAACTGTTTCCCCTGGCATCCCTTGTGACACCCAATATCCCGGAAGCGGAGCTGCTCTCAGGAATCACGATTTCCCGGAAAGAAGATATGGCGGAGGCGGCAAGAATCATAAATGAAAAATTTGGCTGTGCAGTGCTTTTGAAAGGGGGACATCGGGTCAATGATGCCAATGATTTTCTCTACGAAAAAGGTGGCGGCTGCTGGTTTGAAGGAAAACGGGTGGATAATCCCAATACCCATGGAACCGGTTGTACGCTCTCCTCGGCCATAGCAGCAAATCTGGCCAAAGGATTTCCAATGGGAGAGTCTGTGAGACGGGGGAAGGAGTATATTTCCAAGGCTCTTGAGGCAAGACTGGATCTGGGAGCGGGTTCCGGTCCTATGCAGCACAATTTTGATTTGAGCGGCAGGTTTGCAGAGGAATACTGTCTGGAAAGGAATGAAAAATTATGAGAAATTATAAGACACAGATGGATGCAGCAAGAAAGGGAATTATCACGCCGCAGATGAAGGCGGTGGCAGCAAAAGAGTATTACAGGGAGGAGGATCTGAGGGAGCTGGTGGCCAGGGGCCAGGTGGTGATTTGCGCCAATAAGCGGCATACCTGTATAGACCCCAACGGAGTGGGCTCCATGCTGCGGACAAAAATCAATGTCAATCTGGGTGTCTCCAGAGACTGCAAGGACTATGAGGTGGAGATGAAAAAAGTGATGGCAGCGGTGGAGCTGGGAGCTGAGGCCATCATGGATCTTTCCTCTCATGGAAATACCCAGCCTTTCCGCAGAAAGCTTGTCAGCGAATGTCCGGCCATGATTGGGACAGTTCCTGTTTACGACAGCGTGATTCACTATCAGAGAGATCTTGCAACACTGACAGCAAAGGATTTTATTGATGTCGTAAGGCTTCATGCGGAGGATGGGGTGGATTTTGTGACCCTTCACTGCGGGATTACCAGAAAGACTATTGAACAGATCCGGCAACATAAAAGAAAGATGAACATTGTTTCAAGAGGCGGTTCCCTGGTGTTTGCCTGGATGAGCATGACTGGACAGGAAAATCCCTTTTACGAATATTTTGACGAGATTCTGGAGATTTGCCGGGAATACGATGTGACCATCTCCCTGGGAGATGCCTGCCGGCCAGGATGCTTGGCAGATGGCAGCGATGTATGTCAGATCGAAGAACTGGTGCGCTTGGGAGAGCTGACAAAGCGGGCCTGGGAAAAGGATGTGCAGGTGATGGTGGAAGGGCCAGGACATCTGCCTTTAGATCAGATCGAGGCAAATATGAAGCTTCAGCAGACCATCTGCATGGGAGCGCCCTTCTATGTGCTTGGCCCCATCGTAACAGACATTGCTCCCGGATATGATCATATTACCGGGGCCATCGGAGGGGCAGTGGCAGCTTCCGCTGGGGCAGCGTTTCTCTGCTATGTGACTCCGGCAGAGCATTTGGCCCTTCCCAATGTGGAGGATGTAAAACAGGGGATTATTGCTTCCAAAATCGCAGCCCATGCTGCGGACATTGCCAAAAAGGTTCCTCATGCCAGAGATCTGGATGATGCCATGGGAGATGCGCGAAGAACCTTTGACTGGGAAAAGCAGTGGAAGTGTTCCATTGATCCGGAGACGGCAAAACGCATTCGGGCAGAGCGGGCACCGGAATATGAGGACAGCTGCTCCATGTGCGGAAAGTTCTGCGCAGTGCGCAGCATGAACAAGGCGTTGAATGGAGAATATATTGATATTCTGTAGCAGAAAAAAAGATTGAAAAATAAAAAATTTCGTGTATACTGGATAGTAGGAAAAAACAGGGTTTGGAGTTTTCCAGATCTGGTGTAAGGAGCGTATTCGTATGAGTCAGGCAAAAGTGGACCGTTATAAAGAAGAAAAGAAAAACCGGGAAAAGATTATGAAAAAGCAGAAGATGGAATGGCTGCTGACCAAGATTGGTCTTTGCGTATTTGGTGTGGCAGTATTGGGCTGGGCAGGCTTTTCCGTGTATCAGAGTATGACAGCAGAACCTCAGTCAGCAGTAGAGCTGGAGAATTATACGGTGGATACCGGGGCTTTGGATGAATATCTCAACGGGCTGACACAGGAATAAGAAAGATACAGAAGTTTTTCGGATTTCGGGCTTGATTTTTCGGAAAAAGAATGATATTGTGTAAGTACTCATACGACTGACGGAAGTGGAATTGACCACAGGGAGTATGAGGTGATTGAGAAGCCGACCGTCTGGGCATTGTGAGAATGTCCGGGCGGTTTTTTTTCATTTCATAGGAAATTCGATCCTATGAAATGGAAAAAAACCGCAGGATTGCAAAGTGGCGCGCAAAACAAAGACAGCAGAGGCGCACTGACGGAACTTGCATATGGTACAGACTCACTGGAGAGAGAGGAGAAAGATCTATGGAAAAAATTTCTTTGGAGCAGGAGTTAAAGTCCAACAGCTATCCCGGAAGAGGGATTGTGATCGGCCGTTCGGCAGACGGTACAAAGGCTGTGGCAGCGTATTTTATTATGGGAAGAAGCGAGAACAGCAGGAACCGGATTTTTGTGGAAGAAGGATCGGGAATCCGCACCCAGGCTTTCGATCCCTCCAAGCTGGTGGATCCCAGCCTGATCATTTATGCTCCGGTGCGGGTTCTTGGAAATAAGACCATTGTGACCAACGGAGATCAGACGGATACCATTTATGAAGGAATGGATCATCAGCTCACCTTTGAGCAGTCCTTGAGAAGCAGGGAGTTCGAGCCGGATGCGCCCAACTACACCCCCAGAATTTCCGCAGTGATGCACGTGGAGAATGGCGCCTACAGCTATGCCATGTCGATTTTAAAGAGCAACAACGGAGATCCTTCCGCCTGCAATCGTTATACTTTTGCTTATGAGAACTGTGTGGCAGGAGAGGGACACTTCATCCATACCTACAAAAATGACGGAAATCCTCTTCCCAGCTTTGAGGGAGAACCTAAACTGGTGAGTATTCCCGATGATATGGAGGCTTTCACGGACCTGCTGTGGAACAGCCTGAATGAGGATAATAAAGTATCCTTATTTGTGCGGTATATTGATATTGCAACAGGCGCTTATGAGACAAAGATTGTAAATAAAAATCAGAGATAAAGGTCAGAGAGCAATCCGTTATTTAAAAGCAGTAGCTATAAACAGCGCTTAAATTTAGAAATCAAGACAAGCAATTCATTTCAGAGATCAAGGTCAGAAGAAAGAGGAGGATTCAAATGCAGGAATTACAGTTAAAATACGGATGCAACCCCAATCAGAAACCTTCCAGAATTTACATGGAGGATGGAAGCCAGCTTCCCATTCAGGTGCTCTCCGGCAAACCGGGTTATATCAATTTTCTGGATGCCTTTAACGGCTGGCAGCTGGTGAAGGAACTGAAGGAGGCCACAGGTCTCCCGGCAGCCACTTCCTTTAAGCATGTGTCTCCCGCCGGCGCGGCAGTGGGATTGCCGCTGGACGAGACTCTGGCAAAGATTTACTGGGTGGATGATCTGGGAGAACTTTCTCCATTGGCCTGCGCCTATGCAAGGGCCAGAGGAGCTGACCGGATGTCCTCCTTCGGAGATTTTATCGCACTGTCTGATGTGTGCGACAAAGATACTGCAATGCTGATCAAGCGGGAAGTATCCGATGGCGTCATTGCCCCCGGATATACCAAGGAAGCCCTTGAGATTTTGGGACAGAAGAAAAAGGGAAATTACAATGTGATCCAGATTGATGAGAATTTCCGCCCCAATCCCATTGAGCGCAAACAGGTGTATGGGGTCACCTTTGAGCAGGGGCGTCAGGAGCTGAAGATCGATGACGCGCTGTTGGCCAATGTGGTGACAGAGAATCAGGAGATTCCCAAAGAAGCCCTGACAGATTTGAAGATTGCGCTGATCACTTTGAAATATACCCAGTCCAACTCTGTGTGTTATGTAAAGGGAGGACAGGCAATTGGAATCGGTGCAGGTCAGCAGTCCAGAGTACACTGTACCCGTCTGGCAGGTCAGAAGGCGGATAACTGGTTTCTCCGCCAGTGTCCCAAGGTATTGAATCTTCCCTTTGCGGATCACATTACCAGAGCGGAGCGGGATAATGCCATTGACGTTTACATTGGAAATGAATCTGCAGATGTGCTGGCAGAGGGAGCATGGCAGAAAGTATTTACCAGAAAGCCGGAGGTATTCACA